>PKZO01000061.1 GCA_003133125.1 Acidimicrobiaceae bacterium
GGTGCCACGTCATGGCCCACGAGTCCTTCGAGAATCAGGAGGTCGCCCGACTGCTCAACGAGTGGTTCGTCGCCATCAAGGTGGACCGCGAGGAGCGCCCCGACGTGGACGCGTTGTACATGGCGGCGACCCAAACTCTCAGCGGACACGGCGGCTGGCCGATGTCGGTCTTCTTGACCCCTCAAGCGCTCCCGTTCATGGCGGGTACGTACTACCCACCTGAAGACCGTCAAGGCCAGGTTGGTTTCAAGCGACTACTCGCAGCAATGCACGACGCCTGGACGACTCAACGTTCGCTCGTCGAGGAGCAGGCGGTCCAGTTGAGCGAGGTCTCGGCTCGCGAGGTCTCCTTCGTGGACCACCTGGCTCTGGACAATCCTCAACTCGACCTTCGAACCGCCACGAGAAAATTGCGCGAGCAACTCCTCGCCCGCTTCGACGAGGACGGCGGCTTCGGCGACGCCCCAAAATTCCCCCGGCCAAGTTTTATCGAAGCCCTCGTTGATGAGGAGGACGGATCGAGCACCCACTGCGTGGAGCGAACCCTCGAAGCGATGTCACGCGGGGGAATCTACGACCACCTACGCGGCGGCTTCGCGCGTTACAGCGTCGACGCCCAATGGCACGTGCCCCACTTCGAAAAGATGCTGAGCGACCAGGCCCTGCTCGCACGCGCGTACCTGCGTGCGTATCGGGCCCGTCCCGAGCGTCTGGAGTGGCGCGAAGTCGCACTGGACTGTCTGCGCTTTGTCGTTCGTGACCTGGGTGTCGAAGGTGGCTTCGCCTCCTCACTCGACGCAGACGCGAACGGCGTCGAAGGGTCTCACGTCACGTGGACCACTGAGGAGGTCGAGTCCGCACTTTTCGCCGAGGGTCTCCGCGAGCACGTGGAAGAAGTGCTCGCCCGCTATTGCATCAGCACCCCCGGTCTCTTCGAAGGACGATCGATTCCTCGCTTGGGTGACGGCGAACCTTTCGTCACGCCAGCCCCGTTAGAGGCGTCGCTCAAGGCCCTGCGCACTGCGCGCGCCCGGCGCCCCCAGCCCGCGCGCGACGAGAAGATCATCCTCGAATGGAACGCCATGCTGGTTTCGGCACTCCTGCTAAGCGGCGAGAGCGACCTCGTGAGAATCGCCCTTGACCTGCTCGCAAACCTCGCGCGTACCCACCTGCGCGACGGCGTGTGGTGGCGCACTGATCGACTTCAGGCGTTCGCCACNNCTGGCGAGCTACCTGCTCGAGCACTTCTGGGACGGCGAAGTACCCACAGCGGGCACACCCCATCAAGGACGCGGCTTGTTTTGCTCGTGCGACCTCGCCACCGACCTGCCCATTCGTCCTAAGGAGATCTTCGACGGAGCGACGCCCTCCGCACACGCGGTAGGTACGCGCGCACTCGCCCGACTCGCCCTCTGCAGTGGCGATGACTCCTGGCTCTTCGTCGCCGAGCGCCTCGTCGACCTGGGGGCGCCCCTGCTCGAGCAACACCCGAGTGCCGTCGTGGACCTCGTGCTTGCGGGCGCCTACGTAACGCGCGGCGTCGAGGTGGTCGTGCCCGGCGAACCGAACGATCTCAGTGAGCACGTACGATCGTTGTCTATGTCCAACGCAGTCCTCGTCACCGGTGACGGCCCCTCGCCGCTTTTCGAGGGTCGCCACTCGGGCTACGCCTACGTCTGTCGACGCGGCGTCTGCCAATTACCGGCGAGTACCGTCGAGGAACTCGAGCAACGTCTCGACGAGGTCCGCGACTAATGGCCTTGTTTAATCGAGACCCGTCGGCCAGAGCCCTGAAGAAGCTCGTTCAGCGTATGCCCCAGCGGGCGGTGGTGGACCTCACGGAAGGCTCGACCGTCTACGGTCTGGTGCTGGGTTCGACCAACGAAACCACGACCGTCGTCGACCTCGCCTCACAGACCATCGTGCGCTGGCGTATTCCGTGGCCCGACGACGTCGAGACTGACCTCGCCGCCTTTGACGTGGTCGAGGGCGACCTCGCCTTTGACGTCGAGCGAACCGACCTCGCCCAACCCGAAGCCGTCACGCTCCAGGACCTACCGCGCCGGCTGGGCACCTACCATGGCCGGCGAGTTCGACGCTGGCTCCAATCGCTCGCCAGTCCCGCTGACGGGCCCCTCTTCGGTTTTCGCGGACCGAGCGCACCGTACTGGGAGTTCCGCGGCGAGCGGCCGAGCGTGGCGCTCATCGCGGCCGACCGCGGGCCCCAGTTGTTACGTCGCCACGACGATGGTTCCACGTGGGTTCGTTTCGGTTGGTTCGGCGACGACGTATGGCTGCTCTGCGAGGATTCGCACGCCATTCGAACAATGGAGGCGACCAGGCGTTCGTCACTGTCGGGAAAAGATTTGGCGGCGACGTTGGGCTTTCGCCCCACGTACGTGCTCACCACGCTCTCACAACCAATTGACGGGCACTGCTACAAGAGCTGTACCGGCCTCTTGCCACGCGGCTGAGCGAGTGGTTTCTACTTAGGCAGTTTGTTAGAGGCGAGTGACTCGGCCATGGCCCAGCCAAAGACCACGAGTCGTTGGCCCTTCTCGGGCTTGAGGCCCTTAAAGAACAACTCGACACCTTCGGGCACGACACCTTTGGCGGCGCAGTAGTCAACGCCTCCCACGGGCCCGGGGGCGATGGTCATGATGAAGGTCTGGTCGTCGATGGACTTCTCGGAACCGAAGCGTTTGGCGAGCCGACGGCCCCAGGCCCGGTCCTCTCCGGTGGGCTTGTAGCCGAGTCGTGGCACCACGTCCTCAAGGCCCGCGAAGGCGCGAAACCCGTCGGGCGAAGTGAGCCGCGATCCAAGCAGCACGTCCTCGTCGGGAAACGCCAGCAGCGCGCGACGGAACTGGTCGTGCAGGATTGCCTTGAGCGTCTGGTCCGACTTGGCGTTTCGATCCACGAGCAACAGACCCACGAGCAGTGAGGGTGTGCCCCCGATGCGTTCGAGGGTGCTGAACGAATAGCCCCGCAGCTTGGTGCCCTCGCGCGCCTGGGTCACGAGGACCCAGTCCTCGCGCTGCTTGGACAAGAAGCCGATGTCAAAATTGGGTTCGCGGTCGACGCACAGGTCGGCCATCTCGGCCAGTTCGGCGTCGCTCAGAGCGGTGGTGTCCTTGGTAATAACAGTCATGGCCATAGGTAGACATTCTACGGGAG
This sequence comes from Acidimicrobiaceae bacterium, assembly GCA_003133125.1. GTDB lineage: Bacteria > Actinomycetota > Acidimicrobiia > Acidimicrobiales > RAAP-2 > RAAP-2. Next base: position 3,178 of record PKZO01000061.1, read on the forward strand.
TTCACGCCCCCCTAAAGCCGCTCAGGCCCTGATGACGTTTCGACCGAATTCAGAGCGTAGGTCGCCCACGACATTGGGTATGTTCACGTTGAACTCTGGCCCCAGTTTGAAGGCTTTGCCCCCCGCGCCCGTTTCCACGATTACGGGCGAAGAACCCGGATAGCGACTGAGAATGTCGCGCAGGACCCCAATGGACGACGACGTCAGGTCCTCGGGGCGCAACGTGAGGCGAAGTTCGTCGACGCCGCGCTCGACGCGCAGAAGCTCAACCTCAAAAGCACTGAATCGCAACTCGTCGTCGCGATTATCCACCCGGATCTTCATGAGCACGATGTTTTCCTTGGTCAAGAACCCGCTGCAGCGCTCAAAATTGCGCGCCGAGAAGTTGACTTCGATCGAGGCGCCCAGGTCTTCGAGGACCGTACGGGCGTACTGCTGGCCCGCTTTCGTGGTGCGGATCTGCACCTCGGCGAGTATGCCTCCGACCGTCACCATTTTCCCCGTTCGGGCCAACTCCTCGCCTCGTTCGAAGATCGACAGCACCGAGCCATCGGTCTTGGCGGCGAGGGCTCCCTCGAGTTCGCGCAGCGGATGATCCGAGATGTACGTGCCGAGCATCTCGCGTTCGAAGTCGAGTTTGACCGGCTTCTCGAACTCGATGTCCGAAACCTCGATCTGGGTCCCTTCCCAATCGTCGCCATCCTCGCTCGCGAGCGAGGCAAACAGTGTCGAGATCCCCAGGGCGAGGTCCTTTCGTCGACTGAGCGTGACGTCGATGATCTCGTCCACTTTGAGCAAGAAACCGAGTCGCGTCACGCCGAGCGAGTCGAAGGCGCCGGCTTTGATGAGTGACTCCATCGAGCGGCGGTTCAGCACCGCGGGGTCCACTCGGCGCACGAAGTCATAGATCGAGACGTACTGCCCATTCGCCTCGCGCTCGCTGACGATCTTTTCCACGAGCGCTTCACCCACGTTGCGCACCGCGGCCATACCGAACAGGATCGTTTTCTCCTTGCTCGTGCTCGGGGCGTACTCTCCAAACGATTCATTGACGTCAGGCACGCCGACCGTAATGCCCATCTGGCGCGCTTCGTTGAGGTAGACCGACGCCTTGTCCTTGTCGTCGCGAAACGAAGTCAGCAGGGCCGCCATGTACTCAACGGAGTAGTTCACCTTCAGCCACGCGTCCTGGTAACCGAGCAGCGCGTAACCGTACGCGTGGCTCTTGTTAAAGGCGTAGTCGGCGAAGGGCTCAATCTTGTTGAAGATGGTCTCTCCGAGTTCGCGTCCGTACCCTTCGCGCTCTGATCCCTCGACGAATTTCGCTCGTTGGGCCTGGATCATCTCGCGAATCTTCTTCGAACAGGCCTTGCGCAGGTCATCGGCTTGGGCCATCGAGAATCCGGCGACCTTGGTCGCCACGCGCATGATGTCCTCTTGGTAGATCATCAGACCGTAGGTCTCACCCAGGATCTCTTCGAGGTCTTCGTGGTCGTAACTCACGCTCTGGCGATGATTCTTTCGATCGGCGTAGTCGTTGTGCACGTTCTCACTGAGCGGACCTGGTCGGTACAGCGCGTTAACCGCGGCGATGTCGTCAAAGCTCGTGGGCGCGAGACGACGCAGGAGCTGGCGCATCTTGTCACCTTCGAGTTGGAAGACGCCGATCGAATCGCCTCGACGCAACATTTCGTAGACCTTCTCGTCGTCGAGCGCCACGTGGTCAATGTCCACGTCGATGCCGTGGCGCCTCTTGATGTGCACGAGCGTTCGATCGATGATCGCCAAGTTCCGAAGTCCGAGAAAGTCCATCTTCAACAGACCAAGCTTCTCGATCGCGGTCGCTTCGTACTGGGTGACGATCGGAGCGTCCTCGGTCGAGCCATTGGGCCCGCTCTTGCGCTGCACGGGCACGTAGTCGAGCACGGGGCCTTTGGTGATCACGACCGCGGCCGCGTGGATGCCGTCTTGGCGACGCTTGTCGACGAAGCCCTTGGCGACGTCCACGACGTGACGCACGTCGTCGTCGGTGTCGTAGAGCGTGCGCAGTTCCGCCGCCTCGGCGTAACGCGCCTCGTAGCCCGCGAGTCGCGTGAAGCAGGCTTCGAGTGGCAGGTCCTGACCCATGAGCAGCGGCGGCATCGCCTTGGCGATCTTGTCGCCCAGCTGAGGCGGGTAGCCCAGCACCCGCGCCGCGTCGCGCACCGCGGCGCGGGCCTTGATCGTCGAGAACGTGACGATCTGGGCGACGTGATCGTGACCGTAGCGGTCCGCGGCGTAGCGAATCATGTCCCCGCGGTAACGCTCGTCAAAGTCCATGTCGATGTCGGGCATCTGTTTTCGACCCGGATTAAGGAAGCGCTCGAAGATCAACCCGTAACGAATCGGGTCCAGGTCGACAATGCGCAGGCAATACGCGATGCAGCAGCCCGCGGCGGAACCGCGACCGGGTCCCACCCGGATGCCCTTCTCACGCGCGTGACGTATGAGGTCCCAGACGACGAGAAAGTAGTCAGAGAATCCCATGTCCGCGACGACGCGCAACTCGTATTCAATGCGCTCGCGTACGTCACCGGAGAGCTGTTCGCCGTAGCGCTCATGCGCTCCGCGAAAACTGAGTTCGCGCAACAACCGGTCCGCACCTTCCTTGTGCGTAGCTTCACGGAACTGCTCGGGGATCGGAAACTCCGGCAGTGCGTCATTGTCGAACTCAATGTTCACCTGGGCGCGCTCGGCGATCAGCAACGTATTGTCACACGCCTCAGGGATGTCGCGAAACAGATATCGCATTTCGGCGGCGGACTTCAAATAGTGCTGGTCACTGTGGAACCGGAAGCGGTTGGGGTCAGCCACGAGTGAGCCCGTGCCAATACACAGCAGCGCATCGTGCATCTCGTGGTCGGCGTGGTGCACGTAGTGAAGGTCGTTGGTCGCGAGCAGCGGCGCGCCAAGGTCCTTGGCGATCTGGAGCAACGATGGGTTCGTGCGGAGCTGCTCGGGGATGCCGTGATCTTGCATCTCGATGAAGAAGTTCTCCTCACCGAAGATGCTCTGGAGACGACCGGCGAGTTCGAGGGCCTTGGGGTAGTTGTCCTGGAGCAGTGCCTGCAGGACTACCCCGCCCAGGCAACCCGACGTCGCGATGAGACCCTTGGCGTAGCGCTCGAGCAGTTCCCAGTCGAGGCGCGGCTTGTAGTAGTAGCCCTCGAGAAAGGCCATCGAGGAGAGTGATCGAAGATTCGCGTATCCCTCGTTGGACGCCGCGAGCAGCGTCAGGTGGTGATAGAGCTTCTGGCCGCCCTCGGTGTCGCCACCCGTGTCGTCGATCTTGCCCCGCCGAGGTGGTCGATCGAAACGCGAGTTCGCCGCCATGTACGCCTCGAGCCCGATGATCGGCGTCACACCGTACTTCTGACACGTCTCGTAGAAGTCGATGACGCCGTAGAGGTTGCCGTGGTCGGTGATGCCAATGGCGCGCTGTCCGTCGGCCTTGGCGGTGAGGACCATCTCCTCGACCCGCGCCGCTCCATCGAGCATCGAGTACTCGGTGTGGTTGTGCAGGTGCACGAAGCTCTCAGCCATCAGCTGATCTCTTCCTTTCGATGTCGCGACCGAATTACATTGGTGGCATTCGGAGGTTACCGCCAAACGGCGACCTCCCACCAGGACCCCGTTTAGAGGTAGGTACCGGCTCGCGGCTCGGGGCTCGCGGGGTTGAGCGAGCGGTCGCGCATCTTCTCCAACTGGGCCGCCGCGGCCGCCTGTTGGGCGAAGAGCGACGCCTGAATGCCGTGAAAGAGGCCCTCGAGCCAGCCGACCAGCTGGGCCTGGGCGATGCGCAGCTCGGATTCACTCGGCACCTCGGCGCCGAAGGGCGGCGCCATACGGGCGAGTTCGCTGCCCAAGTCAGGCGAGAGTGCACCAGAGAGCTCGGTGATCGAGATCTGATAGATCTCACGCAACCGGGCCCGGCCGGCCTCGTCCAGCGGGGCGCTGCGCGCTTCGTCGAGCAGGGTCTTTACCATCGAGCCAATACGCATCACCTTGGCGGGCTGGCTGATGAAGTCCGTTGATTCGTCCTCGCTCGAGGTTGGGGTGTCTTGTTCGCCGGGGCTCATCACCTCATCGGGGTTAACGGGCACCTGCTCATTCGGTTCTTGTTCCACCCTTGCAGTGTGCCAGACAATTAAGGTACCGTGACCCTTTCACGTGCCATACCCCCTCGGTAGACTCAAGGAATGAGGGTATCCACGCGTGGTGACTACGCCAGTCGGGCGCTACTGAGTTTGGCGCTGCGTGACGACCAGTCGATTCCCACCTCGGTTCGCGACCTCGCGGAGCGAACCGGTCTTCCCCAGCCGTACCTCGAGCAGATCCTGCTGAGCCTGAAGGGCGTGGGTCTGGTTCGTTCAAAACGAGGGGTTGGCGGGGGCTACGTGCTGGCGCGCAGCGCCGAAGCGATTACCCTCGCCGAGATCGTCGCCGCCGTCGACGGTCCGATCGTCGCGGGCGACTTCGGCGAACCCCACCGCGACGGGGCCTGTGACCACGAGGGTCAGTGTGTCTTGCTCGCGGTATGGGCCGACGTGGGCGACCACATGCGCGAGCACCTGTCGAGTTTCACCCTCGCGGACATGGTCACACAAGCGCGCGGAGGCAAACCTGTCCAGCGCACCCATAGTGCCTAGAAATCTTTAAGACCGATTTACCGGAAATTTAAAGGCTTGAAGTAGTCTTTACCTCGTGGTAAATTAGTGATGCGTCGATAGGAGAAATACACGACCCCCAGCGCACCGAATAACAAGTTTCACACTTAAGGAGACTCAATGAACACCACCCCCCGCCGTTCATCCGTCAACACCAACGACATGTTGGGCCTGTTGATGCGCGACCTCGATCGCTACCCGATGCCTAATTACGACGAACAAGTCGAACTCGCCAAACGCGTCACCGCGGGCGACGAAGAAGCGAAGAAGCAGATGGTCGCGGCGAACCTACGCCTGGTACTGCACTGGGCTCGCCGCTACCAGGACCGCGGCGTCGAGATGGTCGACCTCGTCCAAGAGGGGACCTTCGGGTTGTTGCGCGCGGTCGAGAAGTTCGACTGGGAGCGCGGCTTCAAGTTCTCCACCTACGCNNACCTACGCCACCTGGTGGATTCGCCAAGCACTCCAGCGCGCCGTCCAACAGCACGGCCGCACCATTCGAATCCCCCTCGAAGTCGGCGAGCAGCTCCAGCGTCTCGAGGCGACCACCGCCGAATTGACGTCGATCTTCGCGCGCAAGCCCACCGACGACGAACTCACCGAGGCGACTGGCATGTCCAAGGCCGAGCGCCAGAACCTGCACGGCCTCGCGGGCGTGACCGCGAGCCTCGACCAGCCCGCTTCTTCTGACTCTGCGACGACACTGGGCGACCTCGTGGCTCCGAGCCAGCACGACTGGGTCGGCGAGATCGAACAGACCATGATGGACGAGCAGTTGCACGGTGCCCTTGACAAGCTCACTGATCTTCAACGGGACGTCTTGACGCTTCGCTTCGGTCTGAACGGCGCTACACCGCTCTCGCTCCAGGCGACCGCGACCAAGATGGACATCGGCGTGCGTCGCGTGCGTCGTGCCGAAGAGGAAGCGCTCGAGGCGCTGCGCGTGGACAGCGCCGTGCTCGCCACGCGCGCGATCGCTTAGAGCTCAGTCCCCTCGGGAACCAGCAGCATCAAGTCCTCGGGCAGGGGCACGTTCACGACGATCCATTCGCCGCTGCGCGAATGCGTGAACGCGAGCGTCGTCGAGTGCAAGAAGAACCGGTCCTCAGCCAGCCTGCGTTCGCGACGATGTCCATAGCGTGCGTCGTTCACCACGGGATGACCAATGGTTGCCATGTGCACGCGGATTTGGTGCGTACGCCCGGTATCGAGTCCCAATCGAAGCAGCGTCATGGCGTGTGGCTTGTGCACACGCGCTATCACCTCGTAGCCCGTGCGAGCCGGACGACCGTCGGCGCGCACGGCCATCATCGTGGGCGTGCGTGTCGATCTCCCAATAGGGGCGTCGACGACGCCTCGCTCCTCGGCGACGTGGCCCTCGACCATTCCCAGGTACGTGCGCTCCATGAGGTGCTCGGAGAGCTGCGTGCTCAGGTTGACGAAACCCTCGGGAGTCTTCGCCACCACCAAGACGCCCGACGTGCCCTTGTCAAGGCGATGCACAATTCCTGGTCGCAGGGGGTCACAGAGCCCAGAGGCGCCGAGTGCTCGCATCTGGGGGTAGCGCGCCAGGAGACCGGCCACGAGGGTACCGGTGCGCTGTCCGGCCCCGGGGTGCACCACCTGGCCCGGGGCCTTGTTCACGACGCAGAAGTCCTCGTCGTCGAGCACCACGTCCACGTCGACGCTGGCGTCGGGTTCGACCTCGCCGCTGTCGGGCACGGGCAGTATCGCCACGAGACGCTGACCCGCCTCGACGTTGAGCGACGCCTTCACGACGACCTTGTCGTCGAGGGTCACCGCACCACTCGCCAGCATCGCGCTGGTCTCAGAACGAGAGAGGCCGGTCAGCATAGAAAGCACTCGGTCGACGCGAATCGCGTCAAGCGTCGCGGGTAAGACCAGGTCGAGCACTTCGCCGTCGAAGGCATCGACGTCGTGACGGTCACTCACGGATTCAACAACCGTTCACCGCGCAGTGCCGCGACGAGTAGCACTACGAAGCCCACCGTGATCGAAGCGTCGGCCAGATTAAAGACGGGAAACGATCCCACCGCGACGAAGTCGGTGACCCGGTGGGGCCGGGCGGCGAGTCGGTCGATGACGTTAGCGACGCCACCGCCGAGCAGCAGCCCGAAGCCCACCGCCGGAGCACCGGACGCCGCCTGGAGGCCAATGGCGAAGACCACTACTGCGATCACGACGGTCACGACGCTCGTGAGCAGTGGTCCCGACCGATTGATCGAGAACGAGATGCCCGAGTTGTACTGGAGGCGAAACCACACCGCGCCCACGACGTGCACGGCGTGGGTAGCGAACGCCCTGCGTGCCCAGGCCTTGGTGAGCGCGTCGAGTGCGGTAACAACGAGCGCGATCACCGCGACGCTGAAATTGAGGTCGAACCTTAGACGCTTGCGCGGCACGACACACACGTAAAGACGGGCAACTGCGCGAGCAGGCGAGCCTTCGAGATGGGCTCGTAGCACTCGTCACAGCGTCCGTAGCTTCCGTCGTCAATACGCGCGAGGGCCACGTCGATCTCGTCGATCTTGAGACGCAGCGCCGAGGCGTAGTCCTTTAGCTGGTCGCGCTGGATGTCCGAGGCGACACTGCTGCCGTCCTCGTCGTCGTACTCGAGTCGCTCGCGGTCAACGAGCATCTCGCTCGCCTCGGATTCACTCACCACGATCTGTTGGTTCGTCGCCTCACGAGTCTCGAGCAGCAACCCGCGCAGCTCATCAAGGAACGCGGGGTCGTTGGCGTAGGGCTTGGAGTGCATCTTGCGCTCGAGGGCTTCGAGGCGCTTTCGCTCCTCGGCTTCACGGCGCTCCTCGCGACGAAGCTCTTCGAGATTGCGCCGTTCGATTTCGCGCTGCTTGCGCGCCTTCTCGGCCTCGATGGCCTTTCGCTTGGCCTCGATTTCACGCTGCTTCTTCGCCTCGGCGGCGGCCTTCTCACGGGCCTTGCGCTGGACTTCTCGCTCCTTGGCGAGCGCCTTGGCCTTCGCGTCGCGTTCCTTACGCGCACGAGCGGCGGCGACGGCCTTGGCCTTGGCGGCGACGGCCTTGGCCTTGGCTTCGCGCTCTTTGGCGGCCTTGGCGGCGGCGGCGGCTTTCACCTTCGCGGCGGCGGCCTTCTTCTGGGCGACGGCTTTTTGGGCGGGGCTTAGTGTGGTGGCCTTCTTGATCGCCTTTTTCGGCGCGACCTTCTTCGGGGCGGCCTTCTTTACCGCCTTCTTCGCGACGGCCTTTTTGGCGCTCTTCTTCGCCGGCGCCTTCTTTAATGAGGACTTCGGGGCCGCCGACTTCTTGGTCGCGACCTTCTTCGGGGCGGCCTTTTTGGCTTTTTGGGCGGTTGACGGCATGATGAACTCCTCGTAGTGCGTTGAAATCAGTGCGGGCTGACCATAGCAGCCTGCGCCCTACTTAGGAACGATCGTCGCGCGGCGCCTGCTCGAAGTTGAGAACCTGGCCAATGGTTTGCTGGTGCGACGTTGGCGCGGGGGCGGGTGGCGGGTTCGAGGACGGCCGGGCTGGTTCGGGGGCCGGACTGGACGCGCTGCGCGGGCTGGGCGCGGCCGAGGGTGCCAAAGGCGTCCTCACGCCTCCCACCTGCAACGAACTCTCGACCCAGCGCGTGAACTCCGCGAGCACCGCCGACAAGCGGGTCCGCTCGGTCTCGAGCTGACGCGCCAGGGTGTCCACGTCCTCACTCAGACGCTGCTTGAGCCCGTTGAGCCGGTTCACCTCGTCCTCGGCGCGACTGCGCGCCTCGGCGACGATCTCACGGGCTCGCTCCTGGGCGACCGTGGTCATCTCGCGAGCCTTCTCTTCGGCCTCTTGTTGCGCCTGTTCAATGAACTGCTGGGCCATGGCGATCATCGAGGTCACCTGCTCGGCGCCGCCGCCGGTGTTAAAGCGCAGCGCGGGTGCGGGGGCGGGCGACGCCATCACCGGCACGGGGCCCGTCGCCGAGACCGCGCCACCACTTTGGAGCTGGCTGATTCGCTCGCTCGCCTGGCGCAACTGCAGACGCATCTGATGAAGTTGATCCTTCAGCGCTCGAGCCTCTGAGGACACGCGCTCGAGGAACTCGTCGACCTCATCGACGTTGTAGCCCTTGATGCCCACCTTGAAGGCGACGGTGTCAATGGCGTCGAGTGCAGAAAAGGGATTATCCGTACTATCCATGCAGCCACCCTACCGCCATCGACAGTTTGGGGCCATCGCCCTAGAGAATCCTCTCGACGATGAGCAAGATGATCACCGCGACCATCACCGAGAAGTCGATGCCGACCCCGCCGATCTGGGGACGCGGCATGATCGCACGCAGCGGACGAAGGACCGGCTCGGTGAGGCGGTACAACACGCGTTTCACCCCCGCCAGAGCGCCATTGGGCGACGTCGTGGGAAACCAACTCAACAGCGCCGAAATGATCAGCACCCAGATGTAGAGGCTGATCAGTTCCTTGACATAAAACACTACGAGCCCGTTGACTGATAGTTGGTGGCGCGCAGTCGTTCGCGGGCTTCGGGACTGATGTGCGTGCCCTGGGGACTGATCAGATAGACCGCCCCCTTCTCCAGGATCTCCATCTTGGCGTTGAGTGCGTAGGCCGTGCCCGAGGCGAAATCGACGAGGCGCCGGGCGATGCCCGGTTCCACCTCACTCACGAGCAGTACCACCGCTCGATTCGAGCGCAAAAAGTCGGTGATACGTCGTGATTCGTTGTAGTTCGTCGGCGCGAAGATCGCCACGTCACGGTCTTGGGAGAATGGACTCACCGATCGCACGCCGCTCGGCATCGGACGAAGTCGGGGCGCCTGCGCGCTGGGTTCGAGCAACGAGATCGGCGCAGCCCGCGCCGCGCCCGAACCCGGGTTCGAACTCACTCGCGGCACGGGATTAGAAGGCGTCGTGGGAAAGGTGCGCGCACCCGAGGGCGCCGGTCGCGCCCACTCGAGGTCGTCGTCCAGCGCCGCTTGGTCCGCGAAGGGACGTGCGCCGTTGGTCGGCGTGTACTCGCCGTACTCGTCCTCGACGAGTCCGAGAAAACCCAATGCCCTGCGCATCTTGTCTTTCATCAACTTCTCCTCGCGGCAACTGCGCCCAGGTCCATGTTAGGCGAGCGCTCCTTGGGACACCCGGGAACCGAAAAGCGCGCGACCAACCCGCACTTCAGTGCTGCCCAGCTCACAAGCGATCTCCAAATCCTCGGTCATGCCCATCGAACGCTCGACGAGTCCCAGTTCGTCCGCGATTCGGGTGGTGTCGCCAAAGGCCGCCCTCGCCGCTCGTTCTCCCGGTGCGGCCACGCACATCAGACCACGCAAGTCGAGTCCGAGCAACCGCGAGCGCGAAGCGAGACCCTCGATCTCGGCGCTCGACGCGCCGTTCCTTCGCGCGCCACCGGTGAAGTCCACCTGAAGATAGATCACTGCATCCGCTCGGCACGCCGCGATGCGTTCGAGTTCTCGTAACCGTGAGACCCCACAGATCACATCGGCCGATTTGCACACTCGAGCGATCTTGTTGGTCTGTAGGGCACCCAGATAGTGCCAACGAAGTGTCGTGGCGCCCGCTTGGGCGCG
>PKZO01000089.1 GCA_003133125.1 Acidimicrobiaceae bacterium
ATTCGCGCAGCGTGGTTCGTCGCGCGCTCGAAACGAGTCCGCGCGAGCCGCTAGAGGTCCCGTTGCCTTCCGAGGACCGTTTCGGTTCTTGGTGGCGCACGGCTCTACAGATCCCTTTCCATCCGCGCGACATGCAGCTCATGCGTAACGTCGCCTACGGACCGCTCCCTCGCCACCGACTCGACGTCTGGCGCATGTCGACGACGCCCACCGACGCGCCGGTCATCTTCTACATCCACGGCGGCGCCTGGACTTTCGGGGACAAACGCGAGCAGGGCCGTCCCATGCTGCACGAGTTCGTGCGCCGCGGTTGGGTGGCGGTCACCTGTAACTACCGTCTGGCGCCTAAGAACCCCTGGCCCGCCCAGATCGAGGACGTGACGCGCACGCTCGCCTGGATCAAGAAGTACGTCGCCACCTACGGCGGGGACCCGACACGCGTGGGCGTCGCCGGCGGGTCGGCCGGTGGCCACCTGGCGGCCCTGCTGGCCCTGTCGGAACACGACCCCACCTGGCGGCCCAAGGACGTCAAAGGGGTGAGCGACTGGAGCGTGCGCGGCGCGTTGCCGCTCTACGGCGTGCTCGAGATGACCGGTGACGAGACGCACTGGCGCGGTCTCGGTAGGGGACTGCGCACGCTGCTCGAACAGCGCGTCGTACAAAAGCGCCACGACGACGACCCGGCGATCTACGAAGCCATGTCGCCCTATCACCGCCTGCACGAGGACGCCCCGCCCTTCCTCGTCATCCAGGGTGGCAATGACACGCTCGTGGACGTGAACGTGGCGCGCCACTTCGTCGAGAAGTTTCGACTCGTTGCCCTGTCGCGCATCTATTACGTGGAGCTGCCCTTCACCCAGCACGCCTTTGACCTCTCGGCGAGTCCGCGCACCTCGGCGACGGTGCGCGCGGCGGTCGCCTTCGCCCAGTCGGTGGTGCGACCGGTTCCAAAGTTGAGCCCCGAGTTGCTCGCGAGCTACCAGGTGCCGCCCACCGAGCTGAGCGTCGAACTCTCTGCGTCGCGTCGCGTGGAGGCGACCGAGGTGGCGCGTGAGCTCGGTCCCTACTGGGTCGTGAGCGCGGACAACCCTTTTTCGCAGCGTACGAACGACGAGGAGAACGAACGTCGAAACGCTGAACTCGAGGAGGTCCTTTCGACCCACGTCCTCACTCACCGTCCGAGTGTCGCGCGCGACCCTTCGGGCAACTGGCCCGACGAGCGAGGGTTCGCGATCTTTGGAACGACCAATGATTTCGTGCGCCACCTCGCCGTGGCCTTTGACCAGTTCGCGTTCTACTTCGTGGACGACGTCGGAGTGCGCGTCGAGCGCTGCGACGAGGTGCCCTTAGCCCTCGGCGAGCGTCACGGACACTGAGACCTCGTCGGCCTCGACGTAGTTGAATGTATCTACGGCGCCGGCGTCTTGGAGGTCGCTCTCACCCACGCGGATCGCCGCCAACCACTCCTCAGGTCCTCGAGCTACGACGAGGCCGACCTGGGCTCGTTGGGAGAGTTTCGCCTCGCTCTTCTCGCGACGGATCGCCTCGAGGACCTCGCCTACGCTCCGGTAGAGCAAGCCCGGCTGCGTAGGCGCCTCGAGACCGGCGAGTTCCTCGACGCTCGGCCAGGGAGCGAGGTGAATCGACTCGTCGTGCCACCAACTCCAGACCTCTTCAGCGACGAAGGGCAGGATGGGTGCGAACAGTCGCTGCAGGACCGAGAGCACCGTGGAGAGCGTCGCGCGCGCCGAGATGGTGGCGACCGAATCGGTCCCGCCGTAGGCGCGGATCTTGACGAGTTCGACGTAGTTGTCACAGAAGGACCAGAAGAAAGTTTCTGTCCGCTCGAGTGCTCGCGCGTAGTCGTAGTTGGCAAAGGCCGTCGTGGACTCGGCGATCAACTGACCGAGCAGGGACAGCACGTCGCGGTCGAGCGGTTGGGTGATATTAAGAACCGACAGTTCGGGTGCGTCATCGATTCGCTGGAGCACGAACTTTGAGACGTTGAGTAGTTTGATCGAGAGACGTCGGCCGATCTTCATCTGCGCCTCGTCGAGCGCGGTATCGACGCCCGGTCGCCCCGAAGCGGCCCAGTAGCGCAGGGCGTCGGCCCCGTGGGCCTCTAAGAGCGGCATGGGGGTCGTGACGTTGCCGAGGGACTTGCTCATCTTCTTTCGTTCGGGATCGAGGACCCAGCCCGAGATGAGGGTGTTCTTAAAAGGGAGACAGTCGAACTCGAAGTGACTGCGCACGACCGTGGCGAACAGCCAGGTCCGGATGATCTCGTGGGCCTGGGGGCGAAGGTCCATAGGAAAGACCCGCTCGAACAGGTCGGTGCCCCAGTGGCCCGCNNGAACCCGGCGGGCACGTCAGAGGAGGGGTCGACCGGAAGGTCCGCCAGGTTCGCCAGGATCGGCGAGTCGAAGTCGATGTCGTTGTTCGCGTCGGTGGGGTACCAGAGCGGAAAGGGCACGCCGAAGAAACGCTGACGCGAGATGTTCCAGTCGACGTTGAGTCCCTCGACCCAGGACTGGTAGCGGTGCTTCATGAAGTCCGGGTGCCAGTGCAGTTCTCTGCCGCGCGCGAGCAGCTCCTCGCGGTGCGCGAGGGTCGCCACGAACCACTGACGCGACGTCACGATCTCGAGGGGCCGTTCGCCCTTNNTCGTAGAACTTGACGGGGTGCGTGATCGCACGGATCTCGCCAATCAGCTCGCCGCTCTTCTGCAGTGCCTCAACGACGATCGCTCGCACCTGGTTGACGGTGCGCCCTTCGAGTTGCGCGTAGAGCTCGTTGGCGCCCTCGGGGTCGCGACTCGGGAACTCCTCGCTCGTGAAGTCACAGGGGAGGAAGCGTCCGTCACGCCCGATTAGTGCGCGCGTGGGCAGTGACAATTCGCGCCACCAGGTCACGTCGGTCGTGTCACCGAAAGTACAGATCATCGCGATGCCCGAGCCCTTCTCGGGCTCGGCGAGTTCGTGCGCGAGCACCGGCACCTCGACGTGGAACAAGGGCGTACGCACGTTGGTGCCAAAGAGCGACTGGTAGCGCACGTCGTTCGGGTGCGCCACGAGTGCGACGCAGCTCGCGAGCAGTTCGGGTCGGGTGGTCTCGATCTCGACTGCGCCACTTGCGTCGACCTTCGAAAAGGCGACGCGGTGGTAGTTCGCTGGACGTTCGCGGTCCTCGAGCTCGGCCTGGGAGACGGCGGTTCGAAAGTCGACGTCCCAGAGGGTCGGCGCGACAGACGAGTAGACCTCGCCGCGACCGAGCATCGCGAGAAAGGCCCGCTGGGAGACCTCCTGGGCGTGGTGCGAGATGGTCGAGTACTCGAGACTCCAGTCGATACTGAGCCCGAGGTGTCGCCAGAGGTTCTTAAAGACCTCCTCGTCGGCCTCGGTGAGACGGTGACAGAGTTCGACGAAGTTCTTGCGCGATATCGAGAGCTTCTTGTCCCCGGGTTTCTCCGGTGGGGCGAAGTTCGCGTCGTAGGGAAGTGACGGGTCACAGCGAACCCCGAAGAAGTTCTCGACCCGGCGCTCGGTGGGCAGCCCGTTGTCGTCCCAGCCCATTGGATAGAAGACCTTCTTGCCGGTCATGCGTTGGTAGCGCGCGACGATGTCCGAATGGGTGTAGCTGAAGATGTGACCCATGTGCAGGGCGCCCGAGACGGTGGGCGGCGGAGTGTCGATCGAAAAGACGTTCTCGCGCGTGGCCCTTCGATCGAAGCGGTAGGTGGCGCCCTCGTCCCAGCGGTCCATCCAGGCAGCCTCGATGCCGTCGACGCTGGGCTTGTCGGGGATGCGCCCGTCGGTGGAGGAAGAATCATCGTTCATGGTTGACGTAGTTTAGGTCAATGCTTCGTCTCTTTGATTCCGTGCACGGCGACGTGCGAGAACTCGAACTACGCGACCCCGGGCGGATCTCGATGTACGTGTGTGGACCAACGGTCTACGACCTGCCCCACCTGGGCCACGGNNCCCGCTTCGAACAGGAGTGGTGGCAGGCCATGGACCGGCTCGGGGTCGCACGACCGAGCCACGTGCCCCACGCCACCCAGTACGTCGAGGAGATGATCGCGCTGGTCGCTCAGTTCCTCGACCAGGACATTGGTTACGCGACGAGTGACGGCGTCTACTTCGACGTGAGCCGCGTGAGTGACTACGGGTTGCTCGCGGGTCAACCGCTCGATTCTCTTCGCGCGGGCGCGCGCGTCGAATCCAACGACGAAAAACGCTCGCCCCTCGACTTCGCGCTCTGGAAGTTCGCCAAGCCCGGAGAGCCGAGTTGGCCCGCGCCCTTCGGTGACGGGCGCCCGGGTTGGCACACCGAGTGCGTGGTGATGTCCCTCGGTCTGCTCGGTGAGGGCTTTGACCTGCACACGGGTGGCTTTGACCTACGTTTTCCTCACCACGAGAACGAACGGGCCCAGGCGGTGGCGGCGGGTCGGGACTTCACGCACCATTGGTCCCACAGCGGATGGGTGATGGTGGGCGAGGAGAAGATGAGCAAGTCACTCGGTAACTTCACCTCACTCACCGACATGCTCGAAACGTCCGACCCTCGCGCCTACCGGTTGCTCGTGCTTCGTTCGCACTATCGCTCGCCCATTGAAGTGACCACGGACACGATCGCTGACGCGCAACGCGCCCTCGCGCGCCTCGACACCCTCGCGCGCCGTTTTGACCTGCCCGCGCTCGCCGGGGACGCCATGGTGATTGATTCGGACTTCAACTGGACGGGACTCGCGGGCGCCCTCTACGAAGGCGTTGCCCTGGTGCTCGACGACGACCTCAACACGCCCCTCGCGGTCGCCCAACTCTTCGAGGCGGTGTCGGCGGCGAACGCCGCCGCAGACGCCGGTGATCTCGAGACGGCCAACGAACTCGCCGGGGCGGTCGCGGTCCTCTTTGGTGCCCTCGGGCTTTCGCTACTGCGTGGTAGCGACGCGCTCGACGTCGAGAGCGAGCAACTGGTCGGCGCCCGTGACCGTGCGCGGGCCGCCAAAGACTGGTCCGAGGCGGACCGGCTGCGCGGCGAACTCGAGGGGCGAGGGTGGGTGGTGGAGGACTCCGCCGCGGGCACGCTCATTCGTCGGCCCTAGAAATATTTGGCGTCGCGCGTTTTTGCATGTAGCCTGTTTTGTTGAGGTTGCCGTTGTGGTTCCCTCCGGAACCGGCGAAAGTCGATTCCAAAGAAACAAGGAGGCCCACAGTGGCTGTAGGAACCGTCAAGTGGTTCAATGACGAGAAGGGCTGGGGATTCATCGCTGTCGATGGCCAGCCCGACGTCTTTGTTCACTACTCGGAGATTCAGGGCGAAGGTCGCAAGACCCTCGTCGAAGGACAGACCGTCGAGTTCGACATCGAACCCGGCGATCGTGGTCCGCTCGCGAAGCGCGTAGTCCTGAACTAACCAAACATATTTGAATGCNNCGAGACGCGTGAGGCGGGACAATGACTGAATTCTCAATGGCACTGAACGACGACCAAAAGACGCTCCAGGATTGGGTCCATGGCTTCGCCGTCAACGTGATGCGCCCCGCGGCCCACGAATGGGACGAGCGCGAAGAGACGCCCTGGCCGATCATCGAAGAGGCCGCCAAGATCGGCATCTACGGCGTGGACTTTCTCGCCAACGCCGTCGCGGACAAGACCGGACTGTCGATGGCGCTCGTGCTCGAAGAGCTCGCCTGGGGCGACGCGGGACTGTGCATGTCGCTCATGGGCACGACTCTCGGGGTCGCTGCAATCATGTCCAACGGCACGCCCGCCCAACAGATGGAGTGGGTGCCCAAGTGCTTCGGGACCCCCGATGACATCAAGCTCGCGGCCTTTGCGGTGACCGAGCCCGACGCGGGTAGTGACGTGTCGGCGCTTCGCACTCGCGCGGTCTACGACGAGGCGACCGACGAGTGGGTGCTCAACGGCACCAAGACCTGGATCACGAACGGAGGCATCGCCCACGTGCACGTCGTCGTGGCTTCGGTCGAACCCGCACTCGGCGGGCGCGGTCAAGCTTCGTTCATCGTGCCCGAGGGCACGAAAGGTCTCTCCATGGGCCAGAAGTTCTCCAAGATGGGCATACGCGCCTCGCACACCGCCGAAGTCGTCCTCGAGGACTGTCGGGTCCCGGGTAGTTGCCTGCTNNCAAGCGGCGATGGCGACCTTTGAAGCGACGCGTCCGGCGGTCGGCGCCCAGGCGCTCGGCATCGCGCGCGCGGCCTACGAGTATTCGCTCGACTACGCCAAAGAACGCAAGCAGTTCGGTCGGGCCATCATCGAGAACCAGGGCATCGCCTTCAAGCTCGCCGACATGAAGACCCAGATCGACGCGGCGCGTCTGCTCGTCTGGCGCGCCTCGTGGATGGCGGCGACGAGGACGCCCTTTCTCAACGGCGAGGGATCGATGTCAAAGTTGTTCGCGGGAGAGACCGCGGTCAGGGTAACCGAAGAGGCGATCCAGATACTCGGCGGCTACGGCTACGTGCGCGAGTACCCCGTCGAGCGTTGGCACCGCGACTCGAAGATCTACACAATCTTCGAAGGGACTTCTGAGATACAGCGCTTGATTATTGCACGCGCCATCTCGGGTGTGCACATCAGGTAGTCCCAAGCCCCAAAACAGCAGCCCCGCTTGTGGATTAGTGGACTTTTGCTACTTGATTCAATTATGCATCACCACGGGCATCATCTGACCACTCCTGCTTATCGGGGTTCCAAGTACCCGCTGCGACTCCGTTAAGAAGAGGGTCCAAAAAAGCCTTGACAATGACAAGGGCATCTTCCAAGGTC
>PKZO01000053.1 GCA_003133125.1 Acidimicrobiaceae bacterium
CATCACCACACTCGGCGTTGGACAGTGCGTTATAGAGGCCAGTGATCCGGGCAACGCCAATTACGTCACCGCGACGCCGCAGAGCACCACAGTCCAGATCAATAAGTCGACGGCACTCGCAATCAACTTTGGTAGCGCACCTTCAGGTGTCACGCTCGGCGAAGCGGGCGTGAGTGTGAGCGCGACCCTGAGCCCGCCGTCAACTGGCACGGNNTGATCCGGGCAACGCGGATTACGTCGCTGCACCGCAAGTTACGACGTCGTTCACGGTCAACCCCACGCCGGCACCTTCTGGTGGCGGAGGAGGTTCGGCACCTTCGAACGATACTGTTGCCTTCAATTCAGAGGGGGGAAGTGCCGAAGCGACGCTGACGGTTCCAAACGGAACCAGCACCGCGCTGCCGACGCCGACCCTCGCGGGCTTCAAGTTCTCGGGTTGGTTCACCGCCGCGACGGGAGGCACGTTGGTCACGTCGCCGCTCCTAGTGGCGACGCCCACCACCACGCTGTACGCCCAATGGACAATCGTCACGGCAGCGCCCGTGGCGGCACCCGTCTACAAGGAGATCTACGCTCTCCACACCTTCGCCCCGGGTAGCGCTGTGCTCACCAAGGCAATGGAGTTGCAGATCAGCAACCTGGCGAGCATCTTCGTCTCCCGAGGTTACGTTGACGTGATACTAAAGGGCAACGCGGCGCTCCCGAATTCGACGGCCAGCCGGAAGTTGGCCAGGGCGCGAGCACTCGCCGTGGAGGCCTATATGAAGCTCCTTGACGTCACGGTGCACCTGACGATTTCGCAAAAAGTGAGCGGGACGACGCTCGCTTCCGGAGTTGTGTACGTGGAGGCCAAGTAGCTAGAAGGAGAACCTTCTTCACGGCGGAACTTGAACCAGTCGTGACGTGAAATCTTTTCATTCGTGAGGTTTTGATCTGAACCGGAGGGTGCTAGGCGCCCTCCGGTTCAGGCGTTCAGCGCCGACACTTTTCATGAGAATCTGCCAGAAAACGTGGCCAACCTCGAACTCGAGGTTCTTTAGTCTTGGATAGTAGGAATGCACGACCGGCCGTTGATGATTCGTCTCGTCACGTGTAGCTCCGCCCGCCTTTGACATAATGGCCCCATGCCCTATATATCCAGAAACCCTGCCACCGAAGAAGTCGTCGAAGAGTTCAACGCTCATACTCGGTCTCAAGTAGAGGACGCCCTTGCACTTTCCTTCGAGGCGGCCGCCAAATGGCGGGCCACTTCGTTCGCGGAGCGCGGTCGCTTGATGCTGAAAGCGGCCGAGCTGCTGGAACAAGAGAACACCGAAGTCGCGACGCTGCTCACTACCGAGATGGGAAAGACCTTGGCTTCAGCGAAAGGCGAAGCCAACAAATGCTCGACGACCATGCGTTATTACTCGAGTCACGCCGAAGCGATGCTGCAAGAAGAGTTGATCGACTCGTCGGCGTCGCGTAGCGGTGTGCGCTATGAGCCACTCGGAGCAGTCTTCGCGGTGATGCCTTGGAATTTTGCCCTCTGGCAGGTCATCCGCTTCGCAGCGCCCACTCTGATGGCCGGCAACGTGGGCGTCCTCAAGCACGCATCGAACGTGCCGCGCGCGGCTAAATACCTCGAGGGATTGTTCTTGCGTGCGGGTTTCCCCGAAGGTTGCTTCATTAATCTCTTTGTCGATCACGACGACGTGTCCTTCATCATTGGCGACGACCGCATCGCGGCCGTGACGTTGACCGGCTCTGAGGGTGTGGGTAGGACCATTGCTAAGACCGCGGGGGAGAATCTCAAGAAGTGCGTACTCGAATTGGGTGGATCGGACGCGTTCATCGTCGGCGCCTCGGCCGACCTGGCCTACACGATACCCATGGCGGTCACTGCACGAATCCAGAACAACGGGCAGAGTTGCATCGCGGCGAAACGCTTCATCGTGGTACGTGAACGCGCTGACGAATTCGTCGATGCCTTCGTGGCGGGCATGGCGGCGGCCATTGTCGGTGACCCGATGGACGAGAAGACCGTCGTCGGGCCCCTCGCGAACGCCGCACAGCGTGACCTGATCGCCCAACAAGTGGAGAAGTCCGTCGCCCAGGGCGCTACGTTGCGTTGCGGCGGCGTACTTCCGGTCGGTAAGGGCTTTTATTATCCACCTACCGTGCTCACCGACGTGCCCGAGGATTCTCCCGCGGGTTGCGAGGAGCTCTTTGGACCCGTCGCCGTCGTGCACGTCGTGAGCGATCTCAACGAAGCTATAGCAGTAGCGAATAGCACGCCGTGGGGACTCGGTGGTTCGATCTGGGCTCGTGATTCGCGCGAGATCGACCAGGCGATCGCGGGCGTTGAAGCGGGCATGGTCTTTGCGAACGCGATCGTGGCGTCTTCGCCCGAGTTGCCGTTCGGCGGCATCAAGGCTTCCGGTTACGGGCGGGAACTTTCAACCATGGGAATTCGCGAGTTCACCAACGCAAAGACGTTCTACGTTGCCTAGGCACACTGGCCAGCGAAACATCAATCGTTCGCCGTCGTTAGGACGTGGCGGCGAAGGCGACGACGTGATTGGCCGTCGGTACGAGCAGTAGTCCGTCACCCACCGAAGGCGTAGGGAAGTGATTTATGACGTTACCGACGTTCGCGCTTTGGTGGATCGCACCGCTACTGGGACTGAGCCCGTAGAGGACGCCATCTTGTCCAATGGTCCAGACGAGTCCGGCCGCGTAGATGGCGGGTCCAGTACTCGCTGACGCTCGCCACAGCACGCGTAACCGAGCGCCCGGGCCCACGCGCACCGCCACGAGTCCACTCTCACAGGGTAAGAACACCGTCGAGCCGACCGTCGCGCTGCCACCGTCGATGTTGGCGTTGCACACAGAGAGCGAAGTCTCGTCGTGACCAATTCCCCCGAGGTGCCCCTTGTTAAGAAGGTAGGCAATGCCGGACTTGCCCGCGAGGAGCACCTGACTCGTACCCAGTAGCACCGGAGCGGTCGACATGTCGAGGTCCGCGGCGTTGTTGGCGGGCCAGTCGCTCGGCGCGAAGTACTGGGCTAGGTGCATTGACGCCGAGAGTTCGAGGACGCCATCACTGTCGTCGTAGGCCTGGCCGCCAGAGTGCACCGAGCCGTTACCCGTGCTCACCCAGACGTTGCCCGAAGAATCGACGACCGGTGCCGCCCCGCCCATCCAAATCGCGCCCTGGCTGTCACCGGGCCGGTTGTCCACCGTGAACGTCTCTTGATTGGCGCCGCTTTCGGCGACCGAAATGACACTTCCCCGGTACGAGGCGCAGTCGCCGTAGTTGCCCCCCATGGCGAACACGATCCGACCACGGTCAAGGGTGAGTCCCGTGCGCTGCAACAAGGCCGCCGGATCCGAACCCGCTGGATCGACGTCGCGGCGAAGTTTGAGAGCACCGTTGGCGAGGTCGAGACCCACGAGTACGTGATGGGGGTGACCGGACAGCATTTCGTCAGCGAGCACGAAGAGTTCGTGTCGCGCCGGTTCGATCACCGGCGTCCCGGTGATGCCGACGTCGGGGACGATGTCCCCGCACGGTAGCGCCGACGACGGCACCGGTGGCGCCACCTGGTGCGACCACAAAACGTGGCCCGTCGACGAGGACAGCGCGTAGACGTAGTTGGTCTCGGTCGCTACGTAGATGGCGTTGCCTTCGACGAGCGGCTCGCCGTAGAGTTCGCCGTTGAGCGAGGGTGAGATCCAGCGCGGACTCTGGGTCGACACGCTAGCCAATCCCGTCGCCACGCCCGTACCCGCAACGTTGCCGTGGTAGACGGTCCACGAGTTGGTAGTAGCGGACTCCGCGGTCTCGGCGAAGGACGCCACGCCCAGGGACGCGAGGAGCAGCGCGAGGGTCGCGCTGGCGCGCATGAGGTGTCGTTGACGTCGAGCTATGACACGCAGAGTACTCCACCGGGTCGCGAGCAGGTGGAAAACGCTTCTCTACTTGAACCGGAAGTGCACGAAGACGCGACCGAAGTTGTGCGAGTCCTTCTCGACCCGGTCGTAGAGGACCTTGATCTCCTTTTGGTCGAGGAACCGCAGGACCCGTTTCTTCAATTGACCGCTGCCCTTGCCGGGGATGATCTCGACCAGGCGGACTTTCTTCTCTATCGCCTCGTCGATGATCGCGCGCAGTGCGTGGTCGATGTCTTCGCCTCGGTTGTAGATGTCGTGCAGGTCAAGTTTGAGCTTCACGACGTGACGTCACGACCGGCGACAAGCACGGGGGTGTCGTGCTCTAGAAATCGTCGGGAATCATCGTGGTGATGCAAAAGGGATGACCGGCCGGATCGATCAGCACCCGCCACGAGTCGGGGCTCGGCTGGTGCGACGCCTTGGTGGCCCCCAGGGCGAGCGCGTCCGCCTCGGCGACTTCGAGGTCGCGCACGGCGATCTCGACGTGGATTTGCTTGGGGACCGAGTCACTGGGCCAGTCGGGCGCCACGTGGTCCTTCACCAGTTGCGTAGAGATACCAATGCCCGGTCCCTTTAAGGCGATGAACTCGTCGGTCTTAAAGACCTCCTCGTAACCGAGAAGGCCACGATAAAAGTCAGCGAGACCTTGTGGGTCCTTCGTGTCGAGCGATACTACGGCGAGTCTTCCGATGGCAGTCATGGGCTCACTTTAGACAGGCGTGTCCACATCGCGCAAGCGACTTCTAGGTCGCGCGTTGGGCGGCCTGAACCCGACGGCGGAACTGGGAGACGGTGATGGCTTCTTTGGAGCGGAGAAGGACCGGCGTGCGCTCGCTGTACTGGTAGTTCTTCACGTGCTCCTCGTAGTCAATAAAGAACGGTCCCATTGGGTCGAGGGGCCGTTGCAGCGCCTGGGTCGCTATCTTCTGGTCGAGCTGGTCGAGGCGCGTGAGCGCCGCAGGATCGGTGAGGTCGCGGATGTCAAAGGCGGCGCGCATCTGGTCAAAGGCGAGCATGCCTCGTTCGCTGCGTATGAGGACCGTCGTCCACCCGTCGTCCGAACCCACCGAGCCAACCGCGAGGTCGGCTGAGCGCCCCATGAAGTCCGCGCACTCGTCACAGCCCTTCAGTGCCGAGTGATGGAAGTTCTTGATCGGCTCGTCCAGGGCGACCGCTCCGTCCACGTACTCGACGATGAGTCGGCCCCGGGTCACGTCAACCTTGCTGACGCGCCGCAGATCGATGCCACGGTCGTGTTCGAGGTCGCCCAGGATGAGGCTCTCGTAGTCGAAGTTCTTCGTGCACATCAACGCAATCGTCAGGGTCACTGCTTCGACGCGGTGATCGCCCGTGGGCCACCGATGCGACTGCATGGCGCGAAGTCCTTCGACCGCGCACGGCGTGGCGACCACCGCGATGCGGGGCTTGGCGGGAAGCCTGTACTTGGTGAGGTTCAGCTCCGCGAGCGCCATGGTCTGGTTGTAAAAAGATCCAGAGGTCGCCGCCAACTCGGCGACGCTGGTGACGATGGTGGCGACCCCCTTCCACGGGGTGGCGGGGTCTTGCGAGGGTTTTGAAACGAGTGCCCCGTCGATAGCGCCGTTTCTCAGCAGCGCCGACAGCAATGCGGTCACCGCACCACCGTCTTGTGCGTCGTCGTTTCGATTGGCTGCTCGCACGCTGTAGGCGCCGAGCACGCGACCGAGCCCAGAACCCGGGTCGACACCTTCGAGCTTGTAATACGGGTCCGCCGAGTCGGGCTTGGTGATGATCTCGACGGGGGTCGAAATCGCTTCGGGCGTGGCGGGGACGGTCGCGGGCGGCCAGGTCGCCTCGTAGCGAAGACCCGCGCGCGGACAGAAGTCCCAGCACATCGAACAGCCCGTGCACATCTTGACGAGTTCGGGCAGGTTCGTGAGTTCATTGACGCCAATCGAATTCGATGGACACACCGCCACGCAGGTGCCGCACTCGATGCACCGGTCCGCGTCGATGACCCCCGCCGCGAGCTCCCAGAACCAGGTCTTGCGGGGCGCTTCGCTAATCTCGTTCATCTGCTCGCGAAGCGGATGGCCCTTCACGACGTCCGGCCGTTCACGATAGTGCGCAGTTCACTCGGATTCGTGCGCCTCGACCAGGCGGTGAAGGTCTCGCCCTCGTGGTGCTGTTGGTCGTAGGCGACGGCGGCGTTCATGATGGCGTCCTCGAGCTGGCGCGCGGGTAGCGCACCCTCGACCCAATTAAGGAAACCGGCCTCGGGTCCGAGAGCGCCCCCGATGCCCACGTCGTAGGCCTCCTCGAGCCGGTGGTCGCCCTTGTGCACCGCGCCGCGAAGTCCGATGTCGGCGATCTGGGGTTGGGCGCACGAGGCCGAGCAACCCGACAGGTGGATGCGCAGCGGCTGAGAGCGAAGTGGGCTGTCCGGGCTCAACTCGTCCAGTCGAGCGTCGAGGCGCTGAGCGAGTTGAACCGCGCGTTGTTTGGTCTCGGTGATGGCGTAGCGGCAGAACTCGTTACCGGTGCAGGCGACGACGCCTCGGGTGAATGGTCCGGCGTGGGGGCTGAACTTCACCATTGACGCCTCGTTGAGCAGGGCGGGGATACGTACTTCAGAGACGCCCGAGAGGATGAAGTTCTGGTCGACGCCGAGGCGAACGTGGCCGTCGCCGTAGGTGTCGGAGAGTCGGGCCACCTCGACGAATTCGAGCCCGGTGAGTCGTCCCGCCGGCACCGCGCAACCAACGTAGAAGAGGCCGTCTTGGACCTGGGGGTGCACGCCCACGTGGTCGCGCCGATAGCCGGTCGAGAGAGGCGTCGCACCGGAACGAGGTTCGAAGTCGAGTCGCTGAACGAGTTCGGCGCGAAAGCCGTCGGGACCGAGTTCTTGGACGAGGTAGCGCATGCGTGAGACGCCGCGGTGCTCGCGGTTACCGAGTTCGGCGTAGAGCTGGGCAATGGCGCGAGCGGTTTCGACGGCTTGATCGGGAGTGATGAACAGGTCCAGGTCCGAGGAGAGTCGCTCGCCGTCCGACAGTCCACCGCCCACGCGTACGTTGAAACCGACCACGTCGCCCAAACTCGCCGGCCAGTAGCCGACGTCGTTGATCTCGACTCGTGAGCAGTTCTCGCTGCAGCCCGAGACCGAGATCTTGAACTTGCGGGGCAAGTTCGCGTACGTGCGGTTGCCCGTGAAGAAGTCCGAGATCGCGGTGGCGACGCTGAGCGAGTCAACGAGTTCGTGGGGATCGACGCCGCTAACGGGACAGCTCGTCACGTTGCGCGCGCAGTCACCGCACGCCTGGACCGACGTGAGACCAACGC
The DNA here is from genome assembly GCA_003133125.1 of Acidimicrobiaceae bacterium. Classification (GTDB taxonomy): domain Bacteria; phylum Actinomycetota; class Acidimicrobiia; order Acidimicrobiales; family RAAP-2; genus RAAP-2. Next base: position 7,255 of record PKZO01000053.1, read on the forward strand.
GTGCGAAGCGTTCCCAGATCCGAGGGATGTCGGCGATGTGTAGCCAGTGGAGTTGTACGGTCTGACGCGTGGTGATGTCGCAGTAGCTGTTGCCGAACAACGGGTGGTCCTCGGGACCCCTTCCGTAGGCTTCGGCGGCGAGGCCGATCTCGCGGGTCTGGGCTGCGGTGAGGACCCCACCGGGGACCTTCACGCGCATCATGAATGCGTCGCCGCCCTGGCGCTGGGGGTAGACCCCTACCCACTTGAGACGCTCGACCTCGCCGGGAATGGCGTTGAGTGCTTCGACGCCCTCTTTGGCGTAGGTGTCGATCACCGCGGCCGCGACCTCGAAGGGGTGGCGGCGCAACTTCATCAGCTCGGTCTCGTTCAGTTCACCGATGCTTCGGTAAGGATTGAGAAAGGGGAGCCCCTCGACGTGGGCGCCGTCAAGTCCCAGACCGTACGGGTCGTCGTGGGTGTCGCGACGAAGGGTCACGTCGGCCCCATTGCCCGCGAGCGCAGGGGCATCGCCACCGCACCGCGGTTCGGGTTTTCAGCGTGGGTGGGCCCACGAGACGCGAATCTCATNNTACGGCGAGCGACGCCGCGTGCATAAGGCCGACGGTCAGTTTGCGCAACGGCTTCGAAGGCGTCACGTAACGAGCGCCCTGGGAAGTTTCGTCGAGTCTTTAAGGACTCATCGCCTAAGTTGCTTCTATGAAACGTCTGGTGGGACTCGCGGTCGTGACGATGGCATTGAGCGTCACCGCAATACCTGGCGCCTATGGGGATAGCACCACGACGACAACGACAACGACAACCACCAGTACCACGTCGGCCAATACCACCACGACCACCCAGAAACCGGTCTGGACCGCGCCGCTTACGGGACTGCCCGATCCCGATCAGCTCACGAGGCACCGCTCGGCACTCACCATCAAGATTGACAACACCCCCGAAGCCCACCCCCAATTCGGCATCGAAGACGCTGACGTGGTCTACGAGGAGATCGTCGAAGGCCAGATCACGCGCCTGGCCGCCATCTTCAANNAGCAGCATCGAAACCGCACCGGTCAAGTTGATTCAAGAATCCAACGCCGGTGGGGCGATGTTTCGTGACCTCAGTCGGCCCCCGCCGCACAATCTGCTCGCCAATGCCGCGTTGCTCATGAAATTCAACGGTGCGCCCAAGCCGCCGCCGGCGCTGTTCACCTACCGGTCCCACACCACGCCCGCGATCGGCGAGCGAGTGAACGCGTTCTACGTTGATTTCGCGTCGGGATTCGAGACGTCCTACACGTGGGATGGACAGTCCTTCTCCTGGGACCGTTCGATCTTTGGCGCGCCCGACGTCACCGCGACGGGCCAGCGAGTATCGCCCAAGAACGTCATCGTGATGAACGTGCTGTATCGAGGTGGCGTGGGCGTTGAGGGTTCTTACGCGCAGCTGACGGGTTCGGGGTCTGTCGAGATATTCAGCGCGGGCCGCGTAGTGCGCGGCACGTGGTCGCGCACCAATCTCGCCAAGCCCACTGTCTACAAGGACGGAGCGGGCAACGTGATCGCCCTCACTCCGGGACAAACTTGGGTCGAACTCGCTGACACGAGCGAACGCGCGGTGATCACCGCACAGCCCTAACCATCGGTGTCCTTCCAGCGCTCGCGCCGTTCCTGCGCTGTGAAAACTGTGTGAACTACTGGAGAATCTCCTGGTTGTTTCCTTGACACGAGCTAGGTAAAAATGACGTGGAAAACTTGAGTTGGGCTCACGTTGGTCAATTCTGGCCACAAAAATCAGCGATTACGGTTCCAGGTTTTCCATACAAAAGAACTACTACGGGGGATTGACGCCCTCGACGGTGAATGGGCTCAAGTCGCGGGCTGATGGACTGTGGTTAGGGTGGGTTACAAGCTGTATTTTGCTGCGCCACCAACATCGGGCGTCAAAGTGACTCGAGGATTGTTCGTGACGGATTCGATTCGCTTTATAAACCCCAAGGACGCATTGCACGCGCCGACGGCTCTGCGTGAACCAGACTGGCTCGACGCCATGCGCTTTGCGACCGACAGCCGCGGGCACATCGGTCAAGACACGCTAGAGACCATCTTTCCGCCCATCTCTGACTACGCGTTCCTCTCTGACTGTGAGAACAGTTGTCTCATCGCGCCCACGGGTGCAGTGGAATGGCTCTGTCTTTCCAAACCGCACGATCCAAGTGTTTTCGCGACGTTACTTGATCGTTCGGCGGGTTCGTTTCGCCTCTCTCCTGCGGACAGCGCGGTGCCGGCTCACCGTCAGTACGTGCCGGGAACGATGATTCTCGAAACGACCTGGCAGACGCGAAGCGGCTGGCTCGTCGTTGACACCTTCCTCGCCGTTGGACCGTGGTACCGAAACGAGCAACGTTCTGAACACCACCGGCGAACTCCAGGTGACTTTGACGCAAAACACATGCTCGTTCGAACCGTGAAGTGTCTGCACGGGAACGTCGACATCCTGCTCAACTGTGAGCCGTCCTTTGACTACGGTCGCACTGACGCAACGTGGGAACATATGGACTCCGGTTATGGACGAGTAGCCACCACCAACGCGGAGTTCCCTACACTCACGCTCACCGGCGACATGCGCTTTGGTATCGAAGGTCGAGCGGTGCGAGCGCGGCATCGACTATCCGAAGGCGAGACGGCCTTCGCGGTGCTCAGTTGGGGTGATTCGGTCCTGCCCGAGACTCAAGAGCAGGTGGATGCGCTTCGCTTCGAGACAAGTCGGTTCTGGCGGGGGTGGATCGACGGCGGTCGCTTCCCGGATCATCCTTGGCGAGAGTTCCTACAGCGAAGCGCCATCACGCTCAAGGGGTTGACCTACGCCCCGTCGGGTGCACTGCTCGCAGCACCTACGACGTCGCTGCCGGAGAATCTCGGCGGCACGCGTAACTGGGATTACCGATTCACCTGGATCCGCGACGCGGCCTTTACGCTTCGCGCGTTGCACGCGCTTGGTTATGACACCGAAGCCGACGATTTCCTCGCCTTCTTGGGCGACGTCCTGGAACCTACGGGCCCCAAGTCTGGTCGGCTCGGTACACCGCGCCAATCACTGAAGGTCCTCTACCCAGTAGATGGATTGGCGTCGAAAGACGAGATCGTGCTCGATCACCTGACGGGTTACGCCGGAAGCAGCCCCGTGCGAGTGGGCAACGCTGCCTACGACCAAAGACAGTTCGACATTTTTGGGGCGATTGTCGACTGCGTGTTCGAACACACGCGTTCACGCGACTCCCTGAGCGAGCGATCCTGGCGCATTGTGGTCCAAGCCGTCGAGATGGCGCTTGGTTCGTGGCGCGAGCCCGACCGCAGTATCTGGGAGATGCGCGGGGAACTCAAGCACTACACGTTCTCGAAGGTCATGTGCTGGCTCGCCGCCGACCGGGGAGCACGCCTCGCCATGTTGCGCGGTGAGCGCGCCCGGGCCCAACAGTGGCACGAAGCAGCGGCAGAGATTCACGCCGATGTCCTCAAGAATGGTCTCGACGCCAAGGGTCGCTTCACGCAGTCCTATGGTTCTGATGAACTGGACGCGTCGTTGCTGTTGTTGCCGATCTTTGGATTTCTCGATCCGCAGGATGAGCGCATTGTTTCAACCGTGTGTGCAATCGCCGATGAACTCGCCGACGGGGCCTTCGTGTACCGGTACCGACCCGAGAAGACCGACGACGGACTCGAAGGCGAACCCGAAAGCAGTTTCACGGTCTGTTCGTTCTGGTTGGTCTCGGCGTTGGTCGAAATCGGCGAGCTCGACCGCGCCCGTTCGCACTGTGAAAAGTTGATGGGCCACGCCAGTGCCCTCGGGCTCTACGGCGAAGAACTCGATCCAACGACGGCGCGCCATCTGGGTAACTTCCCCCAGGCGCTGACGCATCTGTCGCTCATCAACGCCGTCTTGCACGTCATCGAAGCCGAACAACAGCCCGGGCGGTCGTTGGTCGGACGCGCGGGCTCGCCGAGTTGGTGGAACGCCGCGGGCACCGAAGATCGTCCGAGCACCATCACCGGAGGGGCCCCGTAGGAATTCAACGCCACAAGGATGCACTTCGTGGCGCAAGGAAAATGTCGATGCATCACAGAACCGCATTGTGAACGTCATTCTCGAGAAAAGGTACTGCATGACCCAAGTAATAGGCACCAAGACCGAAGTACCGACGCCGATCGACGAAGTCGTTGACGACGAGGTCGAGACCGCGCAGCTGGTCGTGGTGGCGAACCGGCTGCCCGTGCGACCATCGAGCGCGAAAGAGGGCGACGGCGGTTGGCGTCCGAGCCCCGGGGGCCTGGTCACCGCGCTCTCCTCGGTCCTTCAAGAGAGTGACGGGCTCTGGATCGGCTGGCCCGGTGCGTCCACGGACGAACCAGTGCCCAAGGAATTCGAGGGTATTCGACTGAAGTCCGTTGAAATATCGCCAGAAGAGTACGAGGAGTTCTATCTGGGATTCTCTAACGCGACCTTGTGGCCCCTCTATCACGACGCCATACGTGCGCCAACTTTTCACCGCCACTGGTGGCTGGCTTACCAGACGGTGAATCGGCGTTACGCAGAAGCCGCCGCCCAAGCGGTCGAGACGAACGGCACCGTTTGGGTCCACGACTACCAACTCCAACTCGTACCGCAGATGCTGCGCGAATTGCGACCCGACGTCAAGATCGGGTTCTTCTTGCACATTCCTTTCCCGCCAGCGGAACTTTTTATGCAACTACCTTGGCGCAAGGAGATCCTTCAGGGTCTGCTCGGGGCTGATCTCATTGGCTTTCAGGTGCATTCGAACGCGTCGAACTTCTCGCGTCTCGCGCGACGCCAATTGAGTGCGACCGGCCACGACGGCACCTTGCGCTACCAGGGCCGCGACACCACGGTGGGGGCGTTTCCTATCTCGGTGGACTGCGATCAACTCATCAGCCTGGCCCAAGATCCGGCGATCTTGAAACGTTGCGATGAACTGCGAGAGACGTTAGGCAATCCCCAGCGAGTCCTCCTGGGCTGTGACCGACTCGACTACACCAAGGGTATACAGCAACGAATGAAGGCCGTAGCGGAGCTCTTCGCCGAGGGCACCCTCGTACCCGGAAAAGACGTGATGGTCCAGGTAGCTGTCCCCAGTCGAGAATCCGACAGTCACTACGAACGAGAGCGACACGAACTCGAGCAGATCGTGAGCGAGATGAACGGCGAGTTCGGCGTGGTGGGTAGCCCCGTGGTCCACTATCTGCACCAGAACCTTCCCTACGACGAATTGGTGGCGCTGTACCTCTGTGGTGACGTCATGCTCGTGACGCCGTTTTGTGATGGGATGAACCTCGTGGCCAAAGAGTACGTGATGTGTCGCACGAATCTAGACGGCGTTTTGATTCTGAGTGAGTTCGCGGGCGCCGCGAAGGAGCTTCGCGGAGCCTTCATTGTGAATCCCCACGACCTCGAAGGCGTGAAGGAGGCGATTCGCACTGCACTGAAGGCGGGTAAGAAGGAAGTCAAGTCGCGTATGTTGCGGATGCGCCGCCAGATACTTCGCCGCAACGTCTTTGACTGGGCCAATCTGTTTCTCGGGGCGCTTAGTGGCTTGTCCGAGTCGCCCTCACCGGAACTTTCAGCACTCGCTGACGAGGTCCGCGACTGAGTTGACGATCCGTCCGGGTCGGAAAGGGAAGCGATCGGCGTCTTCTCGAGTCGCGACGCCCGAGAGCACCAATATGGTCTTCAGCCCCGCCTGAATGCCGGCGAGGATGTCGGTGTCCATGCGGTCACCAATGAAGACGGTGTCTTGGCTCGTTGCGTCAAGCGTCCGTAGGGCCTCGTGCAACATGAGCGGGTTCGGTTTGCCGATGAAAAACGGCGCGACGCCGCTCGCAGCCTGAACGAGGGCGGCCATGGCGCCACAGCCAGGTAGCCATCCTTGGCTGGTCCGGTCTGAGGCTTCTGGATTCGTGGCGATGAAACGGCTACCAGCTTTCACCAGTCGCGTGGCGGTCGCGAAGTCGCTGAAGGAGTACTCCCAGGTCTCACCGAGAATCACGAAGTCGGGTGAGTCTTGGTCTTTGCGGTAGCCAGCGGCTTGCACGGCCTCGTGAAGACAATTCTCGCCAATGACAAAGGCGGAACCCTCGGGTCGCTGGTCGGCGGCGAATCGCGCGGCCGCCAGCGTCGAGGTCCAGAAATGTCCTTCTTCCACGTGAAGGCCCATCGACGACAATCGAACCTGCAGTTCCTTTGGCGAAAAAAGCGAGTTGTTGGTCACGATGAGAAATGATCGACCGCTTAAAGATAACTGAGCGATGAATTCGGCGGCGCCAGGAATCAAGGCGTTGTCTTTGATGAGCACGCCGTCCATGTCACAAAGGACGTTGGCTTCCAGATTAGGCACGCTCATTCACCAATCTTGGCCGGTCACCACGAGTAACGCCACACGGGGCCAATTCCCGCGACCAAACCACGCAGTGAGTGGACGCCTGGGACCTAGGAAATGAAAGGAATACAAAGATCCCACAGCCGTCGTGCGCTCGAGGGATCAAGGGCCCATGGATTGACCCCGCCGCCGAACATCTCAGGCTCGCTCACGACGGGCGCCTCGTTGCAGTCCTCGAAGTACTTGCCGCCGGCGTCGGACACGAGAGGTGACGCCGCGAGAAGTACCGACGTCGCCGCGCCCTGTTCGGGGGTCTTTCGCTTCTCGAGTGGGGTGAGCACCTCACCGGTGTAGCGCTGGAGGTTGGTCGCGATGGCACCGGGATTAAGGGCGTTCGCGCAGATACCCGCACTCGACCACAGTCGAGTGATTTCGACGGCGAGCAAGATATCGGCGGTCTTGGACTGACCGTACGCGGACCAGGGATCGTAGGGACGATGCTCGTAGTCAATGTCCTCAAAGACCACCGGCGAGAAGTGATGACCGTTCGAACTGACCGAGACCACCCGGGCGCCGGTGGCGCGTTCGAGCCAGGGGTAGAGGTTCATCGTGAGAGCGAAGTGCCCGAGGAAGTTCGTGGCGAATTGAAGTTCGTGTCCCTGCCGGTTGCGCTCGAGAGTGGGCACGGCCATAATCCCGGCGTTAAGCACGAGCATGTGCAAGGGAATGTTCCATCGTCGCGAGAAGGCGCTAATCGAGTGCACGTCGGTGAGATCGAGCTCGTCGACGCGCACGTCTTCGTTACCGGTCGTTTCGACGATGTCGCGAGCGGCACGTTCGCCGGCCGCCACGTCACGCACCGCGAGGGCCACCGTCGCACCGGCGCGGGCGAGTGATCGGGCGGTCTCGAGGCCGATGCCCGATGCGCCACCGGTCACGAGGGCGCTCCGCCCAGAAAGGTCGACGCCAGCGAGGACTTCGTCGGCCGTGGTGGCAAAGCCAAAGGGTGTGGTGATGGTCGAACTCATTGGCCTAGAGCCTAACGACGCGTCTTCGGCGTGGGACGAACTGCGACGAAGGCTGATTATCTAGGCTCTAGCCCTCGAGACCAGGTAAGGGAGTTTCGACCAGACGTGGTGGGCCAAGACAGTACGCCACCAACCGACACCGTCTGGCCGGCGGGTCACGGTCATCGTTCGGGGCCCTGGCACTGAGGTCGCTTGTTCGGCGTGGTCCAGTCTCTCTTTGGCGAACCGGTCTCGCAAACATCGACTGGCGCGTGGCGCAGGACCACAAAGGGCCTTAGGACCTGGCGATGCGAGCCAAAGAGTCGGATCGCACAAGTAGCGTCATCGCCTATGGAAGAGATGACCACACTCGAGATCGACGACTTCGTGAAAAGTCAACGCCGAGGTCGGCTCGGGTGTCACGATGACGGTCTGACCTACGTGGTGCCGCTCATGTTCGCGCGCGAAGACGACTGTTTCTACTTTTACACGATCGAGGGTCAGAAGATGAACATGATGCGTCGCAATTCGAGCGTCTGCTTCGAAGTGGACGAGTTTTGGGAGAGCGGTAGTTGGACCAGCGTTATTGTCCAAGGAACCTTCGAGGAGCTGACGGGTGATGACGCGAAGCTCGCGTTGCGCGTCCTGGGTCACGAACAACCAGCACCCGACCAGGACCGAGAGAAGCGCCAGCGCGCAACGGGCAAGACACCCGTGGCCTTTCGAATTCGTGCCCTCAAAGTAACCGGGCGAAGGGTTGTTCGCCCCTAGGCCACGTCGTGAAATGCCAAGGTCTCGTTAGCGACCAAGAGGCATCCCGGGTCCGAGCCGAGTGGGTCGCCGAAAACGGCTGAGGCCCTCGAGCGCGACCCGCCACAGAGATTCGCAAAGGAACAGCGCCCGCACACCCCTCGGAAGTCGGCGGCACGGATCGAACGCAAAAGCTCGTTCTCGCGGTATATCGACATCAGACTCTGGTCACGAACGTTGCCCAGTGAAAGCGGCAGAAAACCCGAAGGGGTGACGGTCCCGTTCGCCCCCACGAAGATGATGCCTTTGCCATCGCGCGTGGCCGCGCTCGGGGCGCGAATCGGTGCGTTACTTGGGCCGAGCAACTCCGCCAAACGAGCGCTCAATTGGTCGTAGAGGAGTCCCGTATCACTCGGCGCGCGTTCGCCTAGTTCTTTGCGCTCGTACGCCACGCGGCGAAAGAAGGGCGCTTCGACCGTGCGTACCGTAAAGCCGTAGCGCGAGGCGTCGACGAGAAAGTGACAGACGTCCTCGTTCTCTTGTGCGCTCGTGGCGATGACGTCGCTTCCTCGACCCGTGGTGATAAGAAAGAAAACCTCCCAGACGTCCACGTCATATTCATGGAGCAACGTCGCGACGTCTGCGAGTTGATGGGTGTTCGAGGGCATCGCCGTCGTGTTGACCTGAACAGTGAAACCAAGATCCTTCAGCTGTCTGATGGCGCGAAGGGTCGAGACGAAATGGCCCGGAATACCGCGCACGCCGTCGTGAACTTCGGGCGACGCGCCGTCGAGACTGAGTGACGCACTCTTCACACCTTCGCCACGCAAGCCGAGCAACGTCGGGGTCGTGAGTCGAGGCGTCACCGACGGTGCGATGGCGACGGGCACGTCGTGCTGTCTCGCGTAGCGAGCGAGGTCGACGATGTCGTCGCGCATTAGACAGTCGCCACCGGTCAAGATCAGAATCGGGCGTGGTCGCCCCGCCGCCGCTAATTCATCAATAAGGGCTCGGCCCTCGTCCGTCGACAACTCGTCGGGTCCACCTTCGTACTGGGCGTTGGCCCGGCAATGCAGGCACGCTAAATGACAGGCCTTGGTCATCTCCCAGAACACGAGCAGGGGCCGGTCGCTGAACAAAGTGCTCATTTTGGAGTCGTCGCGCGCCACGAACCGAGACTAGGGCGCCCTGCTTGGCAGACCGCAGTGTCCAAAGTCCTTCTAGCTAGATCGCGGCCCTGGCGAGCACGAGAGTCACCGCAACGGTGATCGACGCCCAGCATAGCGCGCGAAGGGAACGTTCCAGAGGCGCGAGGAGCGTCGCTTTGTCGATCGTCTCGCTCGTGCCATCAAGTCTCGTGATGGTGCCTTCAACGTAATTGACGCGTCGACGAAGTTCGCGCGCGGGCGAGGAGAGTTGACGCTGGGTCGCCGACACCAGGACCGCGAAGATCGCGGCGGCGAACGCGGTCACGTTGAGGGTTCCGTGTTGGGCGAAGAAACCGGTGAGAACCGGAAGACCACCCCACCCAAGCACGAAGGTGAGGTCATTGTGGAGCCGACCCCCGGCGAGTTCGAGGTTGTAAGCCAAGGCAATCACGATGCCCACAACGACGAACACCGCGAGATACGCGCTCACTTCGAAGGAACCTACGACGCCCAAAGCAACGGCGCCGCCCACGCCGAGCACGGCGGCTGCAACGAGTTGATACTCGGGAATTGACGTCGCGAGGGGGCGGCCCTTAAGTTCGTCGAGCGCGTGCGCACCGACACCTACGGCGAGGAAAAAGGCCAGAAGCGTCATTAACAGACGAAAGGTGTTGAGCGTTCCTGCGAGGGTTGCCCCGATCACGACGAAGGAGAGGTGACACAACGTATAGGGCGGATGAAGCAGAGTCCACCAGTCGCGAAGACGACGGTGCTGCAGCAACCGGGGTCGGGCGTAGAAAGCCGGACCCTCGAAGTCGGGGGTGTTCAACGGGCTCGACACGTCAATCCTTTCGGTATCCCCATATGACGATGCCCCCGCCGAGGCTCATGGCTTGTGACTCCACGTGCTCGATTCCGGCGTGTTCCCAAGCGCGCAGCGTCCAGTCGACTGGGTAACTCTTGTAGTGCTTAGAGATGCTGGGACCTAGGAAACGTCCCACGTCCCACCAACCCTTTCCGCCGGTCACGTAGCCCGCCACGGGTAGGACCCATCGCGTGTAGCACCACCACGCGACGCGCCATTCGATCTTGCTCGGCACGGCGAATTCCAGATTGGCAATGGGCCCACCAGGCTTCACGACCCGCGCGAGCTCTTTCATCGTCGCTTCGGGATCGCTCACGTAGCGCAGCAAGTAGGTGAAAGTGAGAGCGTCGAAGGTCGCGTCGGCGAAGGGGAGTTGCTCGCCTCGCGCGAGCACGAGCGCGACGCGCTCCTCCAGTTTGCTAGTGCGGATGTTGGCCTGTCCCGTGCGCAGCATGTCCTCGCTGAGGTCGACGCCCACGATCCGAGCCGACGTGCGCTTGGCGAGTCGTCTGGTCACCGCGCAGGGTCCGCACGCCACGTCCAGTACGATTCGGGGCTTCGCGCCGACCACGTGCTCGACCATGGCGGCCCGCCAGCGGCGGTCCTGGCCAAAGGAGAGTAACTGGGCGAGCACGTTGTAGCGGCTTGGCAAGGGCGCGAAGAGCGAACGAGCGAACTCGTTGGGGGCAGCGCGCGATGACGAGACTTTCCTGTTTCTAAACATCAAGCACCGCCCGCCAAGAATGGATCAGCGAGCAAGGGCGGACTACGCCACGTCCGTCGGCGAAGTGGAGAGGGTCCAATAACGGCCCGTTCGTCACTGACGAAAAGGTCGGCCACTCGCCACGCGGGCTCGTCATTGTGGGCAAAGTGTTCAATTTCGACACCTTAACTGGACCGGAGGCAATGACTCCAGATATCAGGGAAATCACGCATTTCTGGGTCGCCCCAATCGTGCCCGCTCGCCTCGTGATCGACTGGTCCGTAGCGTCGCTCGGATCGAGGAGCTACCCGGTACGCGGCGACAGAAAGATACCTCGCAATTCTTTGTCGTCATACCTTGCTCACAGACAAGGCACCGCTCGCGTAGAGAACAGACTTCGACGTGTTCACTTTCGGTTCGAGTGAACCAGGTTCAGGGCTTTTTCGTTGGAATGAACTCCACGACCTCGAGTTCTGCGTCGTCGCGCAGCGATTCGTGGTGAGCGAGTTGTTGTTGGTCGCGGTCGATCAGTTCGTCATCGGGGGCGACCTCGAGATGGACGAGTAGATCGTCTGCTTGGGGCGACGTGCGAATGAGCTCGTCGAGTTTGAGTTGCAGAACCTTCTGGTGACGGCCCTGCGTGTGTTGGATAACGAACAGCATGATCAGGGTGAAGGCGCTGACGACGGTCGAGAAACCCATCTCCCATCTGTTCGGAAAACCGTAGGCCGCGAGGACGGAACCAAAGATAAGCACCAGCAGAAACACCGTCACGGAAGTGCCGGATCGCGAGGTGACTTCGCCCACCCAGTGCAGTACTCGACTGATGCGTTGTAGAAACGAGGAACGTTCCATAGCTTCTCCATTCGTTAAGTCCGAGAGCGTCGGAAAGGGGAGTGGCGAGACGCAGGGGATTCGTGCTGCGTGAACAGACACCCTTCAAGGTCGCCAACCCAGCGTAACCGTGGAATTTCCTTGAAAATCATCCACGACCGTGTAAGGGTTGGTGAACGGCGGGTGACAATATTTATAAGCGCCATTCCGAGAGGTGGCGACCCTAATTCTGACTAATGCCATCGGAGTAGTCGTATATAGTACAACCACGTCGGCTACATATGGTCGGCCCATGGACAGAGGAGAATGAAGTGGCCGAGTGGGGATTCGAAACCCGTCAAATACACGCAGGCACGAGCGCCGATACGGCGACCGGTGCGCGCGCAGTACCCATCTACCAAACGACCAGCTTCGTGTTTCGTGATACCGCACACGCCGCGGCGCTCTTTGGCCTCTCGGAGTTGGGCAATATCTATACGCGCATCATGAACCCAACCCAGAACGCCTTTGAAGAACGGATCGCGTCACTCGAGGGCGGTGTCGCCGCTCTGGCGGTCTCTTCTGGTTCAAGTGCGGAGACAATCGCGATCCTCAACCTCGCCGAGAACGGCGGGCACGTCGTCTCTTCGGCGTCGCTCTACGGCGGCACGTACAATCTCTTTCACTACACCTTGCCCAAACTCGGCATCGAGACCACCTTCGTAGACAATCCCGATGACCTCAACGAATGGCAAGCCGCTATTCGCCCCAACACCAAGGCCCTCTATGGTGAAACCCTGGGCAATCCCAAGGGTGACGTCCTCAACTTCGAAGCGGTCGCCATGATCGCTCACGACAACAAGATCCCACTCGTGGTCGACAACACGCTCGCCACGCCGTATTTGACGCGCCCGCTCGAGCACGGCGCTGACATCGTGGTGCACTCGGCGACCAAGTTCATCGGCGGCCACGGGACCTCGATCGGTGGCGTCATCGTCGACGGCGGTCACTTCGACTACGAGGCGAGTGGTCGCTTTCCGGGCTTCACCGAACCTGACCCGAGTTACCACGGTCTGGTCTTCGGCGATCTGCCCGAGCCACTCTTTCCCGCGCGCTTCGTCCTTAAGGCGCGCCTCCAGTACCTGCGTGACATTGGTGCGGCAATCGCGCCGCTCAACTCCTTCCTCTTCCTCCAGGGCTTGGAAACTCTCAGCCTTCGCATGGAGCGCCACGTCGCCAACGCCACGGCGGTGGCGAACTGGCTCGAAGCTCGCCCGGACGTCGAGTGGGTGAACTACGCCGGACTCGCGTCCAGCCCCTGGCACGAGTTGCAGGTGAAGTACCTACCCAAGGGTGGCGGATCGATTATCGCCTTCGGCATAAAGGGAGGCGCCGAAGCAGGTCGAAAGTTCATCGAGGGCCTGGAACTCTTCAGTCACCTCGCCAATGTCGGAGACGCCAAGAGCCTCGCCATNNGATCTGGTACGTCTCTCGGTGGGAATTGAGACCCTCGAGGACATCCTCGCCGACCTCGAGCAGGGCTTTCGCGCGGCGAAGGGATGAGCTCGACGCCCCTGGGGTACTGGCGCGAAGGTGATGAGCCTGGGAATCGCCAGTTCGTCACGCTGCGCGGGCGAGACCAGGGGGGCTTTCACTTCGAAGCCGGTGGCTCGCTGGCGAGCGTGACTGTCGCCTACGAGACGTGGGGAACTCTCAACTCCACGGGCTCGAACGCGGTACTCGTCGAACACGCCCTCACCGGTGACAGCCACGTCACGGGTGCCTC
>PKZO01000033.1 GCA_003133125.1 Acidimicrobiaceae bacterium
AGAAGTCGTTCTGCTAAGACGCAACCTGAACAACTGCTACCTGGGCAGTCGGAGGAGGGACAGTCTCGCCATGTTCGCGCATCAACTCAATGTGCATTTCAATCGCCTCGGCGATATTGGCTTTTACTTCCTCCAACGTCTTGCCCGTCGAAACGCAGCCATCGAGATCTGGAACCCATGCTCCGTAGTTGTTCGGAGAGCGTTCAATCACTACCGCGTACTCAATCATCGCTTTCTCCGTTCCAATCCGGCCTGTCTCACAATGCTACCGAGAAGCTCTCGATGCAGATCATCTCCCAACGCGCCCGGCACTGTCACTGTTCCGGTCTTGGAAGGGTGGTGAAACTGGCGATCGCTCCCCTTCTGTCGAACTTGCCACCACCCATCGGCTTCGAGTTCGCGAATCATCTCTCTCACCTTCACTCGACCCAACGGTCGTGGAGATACAAGTGTCGATTAGAGAATCAGCCCGTACACATTCGTTTACCGCGTTTCGATAAGCACGAATCACGCTCACGAACCGGCTTAAGTAATCAACCTCTTCAGCGCTCCTTCACAGAAGACCTCTTGTGGATCGCTTCGGCATAGAACGTCAGGACAATGAGGAGAACGAAAAACGCCGATTGGCAAATGAAAATTAGGCCCCCGTCAGCGGGATGCCGATGATCCTCGTAGTTATCCGCCAAACTGACGCATGCGATAATGGCCAGCACGATGAGCAGTCGGGCAAGTCGCGGAATCTTCCACCATTCCTGTAAGACGTTCACCAACTACACCCTTTTCGAGGCGACAGTTTGTCTGCTCAGCAATGTCTACACCACAGTCAGTGCCCAATCTGATTCGCTCAATTCTGACGAATTCCCTATTCCAAGAAAAAACGATAGACATTTGTCTATTGACCGATGATAAAAGTGACTTCGCTCCTACCTACAAAGCGACCCGGACCGTTGCGACACGGGTGCTTGGCGACGGAATCTCTTCTCCGTGCAATCGCATTCCCTCAATGTGAAACTCAACCGCTTCACGCATGAGTTCTTCGAGTTCTTCAATGGTGTCAGCTGCCCCGACACATCCTGGAAGGTCAGGGACCATCGCTGCGTAGTTATTTCCGGCCTTTTCAATGATTATCGCGTACTCAGCCATTAACGTCTCCTCGCTATTCCAGCTTGGCGGAAAATGCTTATTTCAATGACGATCGGAATATCTTTACTTTGCTTACCAGATACCGTCACTGTACCGGGTTTGACGGGGTGATGGAATTGCCGATGACTCCCCGTGGTTCGAACATGAACCCAGCCGTCTTCTTCGATTATTCGGATAATGTCGCGCACTCTCAATACGACACAACGGTCGCGATGCCCTCACGCTTCGACGCCAACTACGCACAAAGTTATCTGACTTCAATCCTCCGGAGCCACCTTGATGTCCATTGCTCCTGTGGTACCACGAACAATCGGTGTCATATTGAATTCGTAGCAAAGGGGGTCGTCGTGTCCGAGGCCGAGTGGACGCACAACAAAATTCTTACCCAGGCCGATTCGTATCTCAATGAAGAAGACGAAGACCGCCTGACCACGAAGATCTCATGGCCACAACCCGGCCTCACAACTAAAGTTCGGGCTGGATACGAAGGAGGCAAAGTGACGCGATCCACGAATCTGAAACGACTACACAATTTCGAAGTCTTGGCTCATTAAAGCCAGTGTCACAACTTCAAGATGGTGACAGGACTTCAGTCTTCGACTTGATATCTGTAGACATTCGTCTATCAAGTTTTTATAGAAGTAACTCTTCGCTTGGGCGATGAGATCTAACCCGGACTGCCGAAGTAGTAGCTGAGAGGTCTCGAAGGTTCGGATCCTGACTCGCCCGGGAGGATCGGAAGTGCCGCGAAACTCCCACACCAGAAGAAGCCATTGGAGCGAAGCGGTTGGACGACAATTGAAGTCAGCGAACCTGGCAGCCAGGCCAACATCTTGTAAGAGATGATGCACCGGCCAGGCGGATTGCCGACCGGTATATCGAGACCGTCGAGCCAAAAAGACGCCACACCCCCGCCCGGTTGTAACGTCACTCTTGGAATCGGAAGCCCGTTGTCGATGCCCCCGACTTCGTTGCCGTCGTGCCCGTACAAGTGCGCCTCACGAACCACCAGCACGTGGGGGTTCTTGTAGGGAGTTCCAATGCCGTAGACACCAACAAACGCAGCACGAACGTACCCACGTAACGTGCACGCCTGACGACTCACGTTCTTGATCCAGAAGAGGTCATTGACGTGCCCTGCGCCGACGACGGTGTTGTAGTCAGTCATCCGTACCGATGTAGGGGCGCACCGGGGCAACGATGCCGCAGCAATGGGAGAAGCGCTCGTCAGGACTGAGCACCAGGCGACGACGACAAAAGTCATCGCCAGAATGTGTGAGGAACGTCGCACAACCTCAGTATGTCATCGCCTTGAGCCGGCTATTCCATTTGAAATCGAAACACATTCGTTTCACGGACCTCGAAGCCAAGTTTCAAGTACAAGGCGCTGGCAGCCTCGCGCGAGGGTCGGCTCGTCAAATCGATAGTCCTCGCACCACTCGTTCGCGCGATATCAAACGCGCGCACGCAGAGCGCTTCGCCCACCCCAGATCCCCTTGCCCCTTCGTCTACGACAACGTCCTCGATCCACGCCCGCACGCCAGTGGGGATAGGGAAGATTACGAGCGTCAAGATGCCCACGACCTTCCCGGCGTCAGTCGCGACCAGTAACGACACCGAATCACTGCCCAGAAGTGCGTCGAGATCCACGACCGTGAGGGGTCGAGCAGTGGACGACAACTGGGGCAAGAGTCTGTTGATGCTGGCGAGTAGTCCCGGTGAGGACGTGCGGGCCACTTCGACCGAGACGCTCATTCTTCACCTCGCCAGACCGGCTTACGCAGGTCATCGTAGAAAACGTCACGATGTTCGCCCTCAATCGCGGCGAAGATGAAGTCCGCCCAGCGCTCGGCCCCGAGCGTGGGTGACGGCAGGTTGTCACGTCTGAACCAACCGGCGTCCGTGCATTCAAGGGGGTGGATTTTCATCGATCCCCCCACCGCACGGCACAAGAACAGCAGCGAATACAACGGTATGCGCGAAGCACCTAGGCGCATACCGTCGAGCACGCCGATGAGTCGAATCGGTTCAACCTCGAAGCCGGTCTCTTCGAGGACTTCCTTCACGACCACCTCGGGCGCGGAGTAGCCAACGTCGCACCAACCAGTCGGGTAGAGCCAGAGCCCTGAGTCTGCGCGCTGGATCAGTAGTAACTCACCATTCTCATTGGCGACCGCCGCCCCGACAGCTACCTTGGGCGTCGCGTACCCGGGGACGCCGCGACCAACATCCTTCATCCACTCGGTGACGTAGCCCTCGGCGTCGAGCACACCGTCAATGCCCTCATCGGCCGTGACCTTGATGTCACCAGCGACCTTGAGGACCTCCTCGTAACGCTCGCGCTCGAACTGACTCTCGGTGAAACCGATTCCCGTCTTCGCGATGCCCGCGAGCGCTTCGGCCCAGCGCAGCAGAGTCTTTTGCGAAAGAGGTTGACTCACGTAGTTGACGCTACCAACAACGACTAGGCCAACGTGGCGTCGAGCACTTCATCCACGCTGCCCACGAGTCCGGTGTAAAACGCTCCGAATTCCGCGTACAAGGTGGAGGCTTCGTCAAAACGCATCGTGTAGACGCAGTCCTTCAGGTCGTCGACGTGCACGCCGAAAAGGGTGACGCCCCACTCCCAGTCGTCGAGGCCCGTCGAACCGGTGACGACCTGGAGGACGCGGCCCTTGAACTCGCGTCCCGACGAACCATGCTGGCGCATCAGGGCGAGACGCTCGTCGTAGGGCAACGAGTACCAGTTGTGCTCTTCGCCACGACGCTTGGACATTGGATAGAAGCAGAACGCCCTCATGTCAGCGGGCGGCAGTACGGGAAAGAGTCGGTCCTGGAGGATCTTCTCGGGCGTGCCCGCCGCGTACTCGGACACCTCGGTCACCGATACGTAACTCTCGGCGACCTTAAGGCCCGCGGCCTGGATCTTGGACTGAAACTTTCGCAGGTCCCAGAGATTCTCACCAAGCACCATGAAACAGACGTCCGCTTTGGCGCCCATGATGGCGGCAGTGACAACTTGCAGGCCCTCTTCGAGCGCGTCGTCGACCGCCTTACGCACCGCACCCGCGTCGACGGACCTTTCGGGATGACAAAAGAGGTGCACGACGTTCAGTCCGCGCGAGGGAACGAGTGGCGAAGGTGTCGTCATGGCTCCATGCTAGGACCTCGTCTGCGTGACGAGCCGGGCCCCAAAACGCAAGAACCGCGGGGACTCGCCCCGCGGTTCTGCTCAAACACGTGCGACTGTTTAGTAGTCGTCCATTCCGCCACCGGGCATCGCCGGTGCCTTCTCTTCAGGCTTGTCGACAATGACGCACTCGGTCGTGAGGAACAGCGCGGCGATCGACGCGGCGTTCTGCAACGCCGAGCGGGTCACCTTGGCGGCGTCGATGACGCCCGCCTTGACGAGGTCCTCGTAATCGCCCGTCGCGGCATTGAGTCCTTCGTTGGGCTTGGCGAGATTGCGAACCTTGTCCACGATCACCCCACCCTCGAGTCCCGCGTTGACCGCGATCTGGTTGAGCGGAGCCTCGACGGCCTTGGCGACCATGCGCGCACCCGTCGCCTCGTCGCCGCTCAACTTCTCGGCGACTTCGAGGATACGCGACTGACTACGCAGTAGCGCGACGCCACCGCCGGGCACGACGCCCTCTTCAATCGCAGCCTTGGTCGTCGAAACCGCGTCTTCGATACGGTGCTTCTTTTCCTTCAGTTCAACCTCGGTCGCGGCGCCGACTTTGATGACCGCGACGCCCCCGGACAACTTGGCGAGACGCTCCTGGAGCTTCTCACGGTCGTAGTCCGAGTCGGTGTTCTCGATCTCGGCCTTGATCTGGTTGACGCGGCCCTTGATGTCCTCTTCGGATCCGGCGCCCTCGACGATGGTCGTCTCGTCCTTGGTCACGACGATCTTGCGCGCAGAGCCGAGTTCATCGGTTCCCGCGTTCTCGAGCTTGAGCCCGACCTCTTCGGAGATCACGGTCGCGCCAGTGAGGATCGCGATGTCTTGGAGCATGGCCTTACGACGCTCACCAAAACCAGGCGCCTTGACGGCGACCGACTTGAAGGTGCCGCGAATCTTATTGACCACGAGCGTCGCGAGGGCCTCACCCTCGACGTCCTCGGCGACGATCAGCAGCGGTCGACCCGACTGCATGACCTTTTCCAGGACTGGCAGCACGTCGCGGACCGCCGCGATCTTGCTCGACACGAGCAAGACGTAGGCATTCTCGAGTACGGCTTCCATGCGCTCGGTGTCGGTGGAGAAGTACGGCGAGATGTAGCCCTTGTCAAAGCGCATGCCTTCAACGAGGTCCATGTCCATACCAAAGGACTGGCTCTCTTCGACGGTGATCACGCCGTCCTTGCCGACCTTGTCGATTGCGTCGGCGATCATCTGGCCGATCTCATTGTCCGCGGCAGAGATCGACGCCACCTGGGCGATCTGCTCTTTGGTGTCCGCGGGCTTGGCGAGCTCGTGCAACGAGGCGACGGCCGCTTCGACGGCCGCTTCGATGCCCTTCTTCAGTGACATGGGATTGGCACCCGCGGCCACGTTCTTCAGGCCTTCGCGCACCATCGCCCAGGCGAGCACGGTCGCGGTCGTGGTGCCGTCACCAGCTACGTCGTCAGTCTTTTTGGCGACTTCCTTCACCAGTTCGGCACCGATTTTCTCGAAGGGGTCCTCGAGGTCGATGTCCTTGGCGATCGAGACGCCGTCGTTGGTGATGGTGGGTGCGCCCCACTTCTTGTCCAGCACGACGTTGCGGCCCTTGGGTCCAAGGGTGACACGCACGGCGTCGGCCAACTTGTTCATACCGCGCTCGAGTGCCCGGCGGGCCTCTTCGTCAAAAGCGATCAGTTTCGCCACTGTAAATCCTCCTAGTTGCGACTCCGCACCCGTATCGGTGCAAAGGCAATATTAGCAGTCTAGGGGGGTGAGTGCTAACGCCGTTCTAACCACCAGCGACCGCCGGTACCAGCGAAACCGTCTGTCCCGCCTCGAGTTTGGTGTCGAGACCGTCAAGGAACCGCACGTCCTCGTCGGCGACGAAGACGTTCACGAAGCGCCGCAGCGCCCCCCGGTCGTCCAGGACCCGAAAGGCGATGCCGGGGTAGGCCTCGTCCACCGCAGTAATGGCCTCGCGCACCGTGGAGGCCTCGACGGGTACTTCTCCGACGCCCCCGACGAGCGCGCGCAGTTGGCTCGGGAGACGGACAATCACGCTCACGAGGCCGACGTCACTAGCTGGTGGAATCGAAGCGCCTCCTCGGCGTCAGCGAGGGACGGGTTGATCGTCGAGCTCACGATCGCGGTGTCGACGATGGCGTCCAGGGTTTTGAGGCCGTGACCCGAGATGATGGCCACCACGGACTTATTGGGATCGATGGTGCCTCGCTTGATCATCTGGCGAAGTGACGCGATCGTCACGCCGCCGGCGGTCTCGGCGAAGACGCCTTCGCTCTGGGCGAGCAGACCAATGCACTCGAGGATTTCCTCGTCGGGCACCGAACCGCAGTCACCGCCGTTGGCGCGAAGCTCGTCAAGCACGTAGGGACCATCGGCGGGATTGCCAATGGCGAGCGATCGCGCGATCGTATTGGGTCGCTGGGGCGTCACGACCTCGGCGCCGTCGTGAAAGGCGGTCGCCACCGGCGAACATCCCGCGGCTTGGGCTCCGAAGAGCACTGGTGCCTCGCCCTCAACCAGTCCGAGGTCGAGAAACTGATGGAAACCCTTCGCGATCTTGGTGAACTGACTTCCCGAAGCGATCGGCACGACGACCTGGTCGGGCGTGCGCCAACCCAACTGCTCGCAAATCTCGAAAGCGAGCGTCTTGGAGCCCTCGGCGTAATACGGTCGCAGGTTCACGTTGGCGAACGCCCAGTCCGGGTGTTCGGCGACGAGTTCGACGCAGAGTCGGTTCACGTCGTCGTAGTTACCGTTCACACCCAGCACCGTGCCACCAAAGATGGCGGTCATGGCGATCTTGGACTTTTCTAAATCCGCGGGGATGATCGTGACACTCGGCCAGCCAATGAAGGCGGCGTGGGCGGCGACCGACGTGGCGAGGTTGCCCGTCGAAGCACAGGCGGCGGTGCTAAAGCCCAGGCGACGCGCACTCGATAGGGCGACCGACACCACGCGGTCCTTGAACGAACCGGTCGGGTTACGGGTGTCGTCCTTCAGCCAGAGTTCCTTCAGACCGAGGATCTCGCCGAGTCGCGACGCGCGACGTAGCGGCGTCCAGCCCGCTCCGAGGTCGACGGCCTGAGTGCCCGGATCGGGCAGCAGTGCCGCGTAACGCCAGATGGAACCGGGCCCGTCCATGATCGAGGATCGGGTGACCTGGGACCTCGCCGCTTCGAGGTCGTAGGCGACCTCGAGTGGCCCGAAGCAGTATTCACATGAGTAGCGGGCCTCACCGGGGTAGGCGGTACCGCACTCTCGACATAGAAGACCTGTGGCGAAACTCATAACTCCCTTTTCATCGATCGGGCTTTGGCACCTGGTGTGCTGAGGGTTGCTCACTTACACACTGGTTGTCGCGACTTCAAAGGGCCCGCCCCTCAGTCGCTCTTGATGACCACCCAATTCTTACGGACTGCGAGGCCCGTGTCAAGTACGGAATCGGGGCCGGTCGCCCTAGTCTTTGGATGATGACGGCCTCTGACGCTCCCTGGACACTGGACCGAGACCAGTTCGACCTGGGCAAGGTGGTGATGCTCAAGGCGAAGACCTCGGTGGCGGTCGTTATTCCCGCGAAGAACGAAGCGGACACCATCGGCGCGGTACTCGAAGCGGTACGCCACTACGAGGAGTTCGTCGACGAACTCGTCGTTGTTGACGACCACTCCAATGACGATACCGCGACGGTCGCAGAGCACCACGGCGCCAAGGTCCTCCACCTCGAAGGAAGGGGGGGTAAGGGCGAAGCGATGAAGGCCGGTCTCGCGGCGACGTCCTCGGAAATCGTGGTCTTCCTCGACGCCGACGTACTCAATACCACGACGGAATTCGTGCCTCGCCTCGTCCAACCACTCCTCGAGCGACGCGACTTAGAACTCGTGAAGGGCTACTACGAGCGACCGCTTCACAACATGCCTACGGGCGGTGGCCGCGTGAACGAGCTCGCGGCGCGGCCGATCCTCGCGTTGCTCTACCCCGGTCTCGGAGAGATTCGCCAACCCCTCGCGGGCGAGACCGCTTCGCGACGAAGTGCCCTCGAATCGATCACCCTCGAGTCCGCCTACGGCGTCGAGATCGCGCTCCTGATCGACATCGCGCGCCAGTACGGCGTGCATAGCCTCGCCCAAGTGGACCTCGGCGTGCGACGCCACCGGAACCGACCGCTCGAAGAGTTGCGTCCCATGGCGGTCGACGTCTTACGTGCGGCACTCGGAAGGTTCAAGGTGGCCCTACCGCCG
The DNA here is from genome assembly GCA_003133125.1 of Acidimicrobiaceae bacterium. Taxonomy (GTDB): domain Bacteria; phylum Actinomycetota; class Acidimicrobiia; order Acidimicrobiales; family RAAP-2; genus RAAP-2. The sequence continues at coordinate 8,575 of PKZO01000033.1, forward strand.
CAGGCCTGATCAGTGTTTGATCGCGACGTCGGGGCCCAAGACCACGATGACGTCATCCCCCGAAGCACCAGACACCGGGTTCAGCCCGTTGAGAGGTTGAATCGCCGAAGTGGAGACTTTGATCTCACTGGCGATCTCCTGGGCCGCCCACAAGAAGCCGGGGTTGTAATAGATCGTTGTCGCGGTGACCTTCGGCCCGTTCACTTGGGGCAGGGCATCCCAGTTAAGCGCCTCGAGTTGTTGGGTGTACGTGCGAGCGAGTCCTGAAACGGCAGTGCCATTTGCAACCTGCACCGGCACTTTGTTCTTAGGAAGCGTCGTTGAAGTAGAGGTGCCCCCATTCGAAGATGCGAGCGTCGTCGTGGTGGTCGCAGAGTTTGGCGCGGCGGGACTAGTCGAGCGCAGCATGAGATACGTCGCGCCCACGAAGAGCAGCAGGATGATAATCACTACGCCCAAAGCAGGTTGATAGTGCGAGCCGCCGCCCTTGGATTGGTGTTGTGGATACGACGGGTCACTCATCCGGTTAACTCTATTCCGAGTAGAGAAGTTTAACTAACCTAGGATTTCGCCAGCCGGTGTGGCGCAGTCTGGCAGCGCAGGCGATTTGTAATCGTCAGGTCGGGGGTTCGAATCCCTCCACCGGCACAAGGGAGGAAAGATGAAAAAACAGGAGAAAACTGAAGGCATAGTCAAGGAGTTCCAAGCATTCGCGTTCCGAGCCAACGTGATGGATCTCGCAATTGCGGTCGCCTTGGGGGCGGCATTCACTGCCGTCGTGACCGCATTCGTCGAAGGATTGCTGACCCCGCTTATCGCGGCGATCTTCGGTAAGGCCAATTTCACCACGTTGTCCTTCACGGTGAACCACAGTGAATTCCAATATGGAATGGTTATCAATGCGGCCATCACTTTGCTTATGGTGGCGGCTGCGCTGTTCTTCTTCGTAGTCAAGCCCATGATGGTTTTCCGCCGTCGCCTCGGACAGGCAACGACACCTCCGCCCCCTATGGCCGAATGCCCTTCGTGCTTCACGGAAGTCGACCTTCGCGCACGACGCTGCCCGGCGTGCACTGAGAAACTGGCCGCGGGCTGGGGACAGTAACTACAGCTTCAGGAAGATCTCCACTCGCCGAAAAGCGGGGCTATTCGTGTCCTTGATCAGACCCTCACCCGTCGCGTGCATCACAACTGGTTCGACGTGGAGCGCGACGAGCGCACCACGCAAGTAGTTCTCTACCGCAGTCGCCCTTCGTTCACTAAGGGTCTTGGCGTTCGCGCCCTTCTCAGTCGCTAGCGAGTAACCGAACATCGAGGCCGACGCAAAGTCCTTTGTCTTCATGCCACTCGCGATGTTGTGGATCTGCCTTCGTATCGTTGGGCCCAGGACTGATGATCCACGAGGAAACGGTCCGACAGCTCCCGCGAGTTCGGATACCACCGGAGTTTTCCCAGCGACCGTCCAGACTGCGTAAAGCGTTGCTGAACCTGTGACAACGTAGGGCGCGCCTGCGGAGTACACCAACGACTGCGAAGTTGAAGTGGGGCTCCAACCTCCAAAGACAAAACCGGTATTAAGTAGACCTACCCCGGTCGGAAGTGTTTGCGTCAAACCTGCAGGTGCAGAAATTGATGGGACAGTTCCGGATCCACCATTTGCTGAGAATGAAATTGAATCGGAACTACCGGCGGTCCATTGAGCAAACAGAGTAAGTGAAGAGCTCGGGATGAACGAAGTGCCACCCAAACCCACCAAAGAACCTCCCGTTGAAGCAGTGAACCAGCCAGTTTGACTGAACCCTTCATAAGTCAAAGAACTCGCCGAAGGTAGCTGGACGGATGAACCCGAAGTTACGGTTACTGGACTCAAGGCCCCCGTTCCTCCACCATCGTTAAAGCTGACTGTGAACATCCCCCCAGGAATAGTTGTGGTTGTCGTCGCGTCTGCAATCCACTGCGCGTACAGCGTTATGTCATTTCCAAAGTCAAACAGAGCTCCATTCGCATATGAAGTGCCACTCCCATCCGGCGCAGTATTCCAATTGCTGAATGAAAAGCCAGGACGCGTGAATGTGGGTGCTAGATCAGAGAACAATGTCAAGTCGGAAGGAACGTTTCTCGACTCATACGTGCTTACAGCATCGCCTGAGCTTGCATTTTCGAAGAAAGTCACGGCGTTGAATCCCTGAGACCATTGGGCGAATAGGTCAAGATTTGCCGTAAAAGAATACGAAGAGCCGTCCGCATAAGACGCCCCACCTCCGTTTGCCAAAGTATTCCAGCCCTCAAATATAGAACCGGGGTTTGAAAAAGCAGGACTCAAATCCGCATAAGTAGTCAGATCAGAAGGTGCGTTGAGAGACTCGTATGTACTCACGTCGTCACTCGGGCTGTCATTTTCGTGAAAAGTCACCGCGTAAAAGGGGCTGATGGTTCCTTGTGCCACAGCAGGGAGAAATACCGCGAAAGCTAGAACGACGGCAACTACTGCAATGAGACGTCGAGAGGAGGTAGCGAGCCAGTTTCGCATCATGATCCTTCAGTTAGAGGAATGTGCGTCTGGGCAAACAGCCGTACTTACAACATCACCAACTGCCGCATTGAGTGTTCCTGCCACGGGCCGATGACGATTCAACTTCCAGATGAATCATAGGCACAACGGTCGCCGCCCTCACAAAGATGAACTAATTATCGACATGCAGTCGCCGCTGGCGGGCAACCTCGAAGGCAGCGATGGACACCGCCACGCCTGCATTGAGCGAACTGATTTTCCCCAACTGAGGGATAGAGACCACCGCCGCGCATCGCTTGCGAGTCAATGTCGCGAGGCCCTTCTCTTCACCACCCACGATGAGGGCAACCGGAACCGACCCTAGATCAAGGTCATAGAGCGAGTCCTTTGACTCGCCGGCGAGCCCGACGGTCAAAACACCTGCCTTGTTCATTTGATCGATCGCCGAAGGCACTCCCCCCACATCGGAGAACGTGAGGTACTCAATAGCTCCCGCGGCCGTCTTGGTCACCGTTGGAGAGATGCGAGCCGAGCGGTGCCGCGGCACGACGACGCCGGTGACACCCGCTCCGTCGGCGCTTCGCAGCATGGCACCGAGGTTGCGCGGATCGGTCACCCCGTCACACACCAGGAGGAAGGGATGTTTCTTTTCCAAGAGCGATTCCAGGGGAACGGTCTCGAGCCGAGAGGCGAAGGCGAGCACCCCCTGGTGACCTTCGGTTCGCGCCTCGCGGTCCAGACGGGCCATCGAGACAACTTGAACCGGCACTCGTTGACGTTGGGCTTCGAGTTCGATCGCATCAAGGATGTCCGATGGATCCTGGGCTTCGGCGACGTAGATGCGCTGGATCGGACGGCGACGGGCCTTTAGCAATTCGAGCACCGCGTGACGACCCTCGACCTGCTCACCACCGAGTCCCTCCTTGTCACGGGCCGGAGCTCGACGAGGACCGCCGACCTGACCGCCCGTAAGCGGCCTTCCACCCTGACGCGGGGGGCGACCCTTCGCGGCGCCACGACGTGGCGCGGGACGCGGCGTCACGAGAGCTCCTCGATGAGAACGACCGCGTTCGCTCCAATGCCTTCCCCACGGCCCAGCGCTCCAAGACCCTCCACCGTGGTGGCCTTCACCGACACTGTCGTTCCCACGGCACTAGAGAGTCGTTCGGACATCGTCGGGATGAACCACGCCAGCTTGGGTTGTTCGGCGATGATCGTGAGGTCCGCGGACGTCACCCGGTAACCAGCCTTCGCGAGAAGCTCATTCGTGGCGCCCAGCATCACCGAGGACTTGACCCCGGCGTAACGCGCGTCCGTACTCGGAAAGTGATGGCCGATGTCGCCGAGATTCGCCGCGCCAAGCAGCGCGTCGATCAACGCGTGGGTCGCGACGTCGGCGTCTGAGTGGCCCTCGAGACCACGTGCGTCGGGGATGTGCACGAGCCCGAGCCACAGTTCTCGCGATGGATCCGAGCTGAATCGGTGTACGTCGATGCCCTGACCGATTCTCACTGCGCACCTCGCACGGCCTCGATCACACGACGAAGATCCGCCGGACTCGTGATCTTTAGGTTCTGCTCCTCACCCTCGACGACGACGACCTGCTCGTCGATCGCCTCGACGAGCGCGGCGTCGTCGGTGGCGTCACTCGACGTGGCGTGGGCCCTTTCGAGCGTCGCGCGTCGAAAGGCCTGAGGAGTTTGAACGGTCACGAGGTCCTCACGCGAAACGGTCGTGTCGACGGTCGTCAAGTCACCCAGGCGCTGGACGCGCTTGACGGTATCGGTGATCGCCAGACCAGGCACGGCGGCGCCGGCACCGTTCTTGACGGCGTCAACTACGCGCTGGAATAGTTCGGGTGAGGCGAGCGGACGAGCCGCGTCGTGCACGATCACGATATCCGCGTCAGCGCACTCAACCAGGCCACAACGCACCGAAGCGGCGCGCGACGCGCCTCCGGTCACTACGACGTCCGCCCCCTCGCCGGTGCCGTCGTAACCATCGGGCACGACCAGGATCACCTTGGAGGCGGCGCTGCGCGCCCCACGGATGCTGCGTCGCGCCACGGACTCATTATCGAGGTCGGCGAACTGTTTGAGACCGCCGAAGCGGGCCCCTTGACCGGCGGCCACGACTATGGCAGCCACCGTCATCGCTACGGAAGGACCGAGGCGAGCTTTTCTTCGGCCGCTTCGGTGTCGACGTTCAAGGCGAAGGTCAACTCCGAGACGAGGATCTGGCGCGCGCGCGTCAGCATGCGCTTCTCGCCCGCGGACAGACCCTTGTCCTTGTCGCGAATCGAAAGGTTTCGCACCACCTCGGCGACTTGATAGATATCGCCCGAGCGCAACTTTTCGGAGTGGTTCTTGAATCGGCGCGACCAGTTGGTCGGCATGCGTGCTTCCTTCTTGCGCAGCACCGCAAAGACTTCTTCGACCTCTTCGTCGTTGATCACGTCTCGAAGCCCGACGGACTCGGCGTTGGCGACGGGAACCATCAAAACGAGGTCGGTGTAGGCGACTTTCAGCTTGAGGTAGTCCTGTTTGACGTCAAAAGCCGTCATTTTCTCGATTTTCTCGACGGTGCAGGCACCGTGGTGGGGGTAGACGAGACGATCACCCTTTTTGTATTTGCGAGGGGCCATAAATCGGGTTCTCCTAAGAAGAAACTCCGCCCGAAGGGGCGATAGGGGGATTAACTATTCTACCGCACTTTGACGACTTCGTGTCGTTGGGCGACCTCGATCGCCTCGCCCAGCGTGCGGCAGCGACTGATTCGAAGCCCCGCGACCTCGTCGAGTTCGCCCGCGACGGGAACAATGACGGCGCGCGCACCGAGGCGCTGGGCCTCACGGACCCGACGCGAGAGACCCGCGACCGAACGCAACTCTCCCGCCAGCCCCACCTCGCCCACGCAAACGACCTCACGAGCGATGGCGAAGCCTCGCGCCGCCGAGGCGATCGCGAGCGCGAGGGCAACGTCCACGCCTGGCTCGAGGGCGGGCAGTCCCCCGGCGCTCGCGGCGAGGACGTCGCTCGTGCTGGTGTCGATGCCACATCGCACCTCGAGCACGGCGAGCAGCAGGCTGAGACGCTGGGACGACAACTGGTGTGCGACACGCCGCGCGGCGCCCGAACCGGTCGCGACGAGGGCCTGGATCTCGACGAGCAGTGAGCGCGATCCATCGGTGGCGACACCCATCGCGACCCCGGACACCTCGAGATCGTCGGGAAGCGCGAGAGATGCCTCGGGCAGGTCGCGTAGGCCCGCTCCCGCCATTTCGAGCAGTCCCACCTCGCTGGTCGCCCCGAAGCGATGCTTGAGCGCGCGCAGGATTCGAAGCGAGCCGTCGCGGTCACCCTCGATGCGCAGCACCGTGTCGACCAGATGCTCGAGCGTGCGCGGACCCGCGAGTTCACCGTCTTTGGTGACGTGCCCTACCAACACCAATGACGCCCCCACGAACTTCGCCGCTGCGCACAAGCGCTCGGCGCCGTGACGCACCTGGGGCACCGAGCCCGCCAGACTTGGTAGCGACGGATCACTCATCGCCGCGATCGAATCGACGACGCACAGCACCGGCTTGAGCAACCTGATCAGGTCCTCGGCGTCTTCGACGTTCATCGTCGCGCACAACAAGAGGTTCGGGGGGATCTCGCCGAGTCGCCGGGCACGCGTGGCGACCTGGGCCGCGGACTCCTCGGCCGCGATCAGTAGCACGGCTTCGCCTTCTAGAGCGCGTTGACGCAGCGCCATCAGGGCGAGCGTCGACTTTCCCACACCTGGTTCGCCGAAGAGCAGTGTCGTCGAGCCGGGCGTGAATCCCCCGCCCAGCACGCGATCGAGTTCGTCAATGCCCGAGGACCTCAGGGTTCCCTCCGAGGTTTGCACCCCACGAAGTGGCGCCGCCACTGCGCGCACCGGTCGCGCGACGCGATGGGCGTTGCCTTCTTCGAGCGTGTTCCACTCGCCACAGCCCGCACAGCGCCCAGCCCAACGCGGGGACGTGGTCCCACATTCTTTGCAAACGTGCACGGAGTGTGTCTTCACGACACGACCCTAGAAGCGGGCTGTGACGCTACTCGTTGGTCGAAAGGTCTTCGAAGTCCACTGACTGGGGTAGACCCTCGACACCTTCGAACGTCAGGTACGGCCCGTCGTCACCCGTGGCGACGTCGATGACGATCGTCTGGCCCGCGTGGAAGTCCTTGAAGAGGATCTTCTCGCTCAGCACGTCCTCGACGTAGGTCTGGATCGCACGACGAAGCGGTCGCGCACCGAGTTCGGGGTCGTAACCCTTGTCGGCGAGGTACGCCTGTGCGCCCGCGGACAACTCGAGACCCAGACCCTGGAGCGTCAACTGATCGCGCAGTCGCGCGATGAACAGGTCCGCGATGAGGATGACCTCTTCCTTAGTGAGTTCGTGGAACACGATCGTGTCGTCGATGCGGTTAAGGAACTCCGGGCGAAAGTGCAGCTTGAGGGCCTGGTGGACCTTCTCCTTCATCCGCTCGTGGCTCGCCACATCCGAGTCCTTCACGAAACCGATGGCGGCCTTGCGAAGGTCGGCCGTGCCGAGGTTCGAGGTCATGATCAGAATCGTGTTCTTGAAGTCGACTGCGCGTCCCTGGGAGTCGGTCAGACGACCGTCCTCGAGGATCTGCAGCAGCGTGTTGAACACGTCGGGGTGCGCCTTTTCAACTTCGTCGAAGAGCACCACCGAGAACGGCTTACGGCGAACGGCCTCGGTCAGCTGACCACCCTCGTCGTAACCAACGTAACCCGGAGGCGAACCCACGAGTCGGCTCACGGAATGCTTTTCCATGTACTCAGACATGTCGAGTTGGATGATCGCATCTTCGTCGTCGAAGAGGAACTCCGCCAAGGTCTTGGCGAGTTCGGTCTTGCCCACACCCGTCGGGCCGAGGAAGATGAAGGACCCACCGGGACGCTTGGGGTCTTTCAGACCCGCGCGCGTGCGCCGGATGGCGCGACTGATCGCCGTGATCGCCTCGTCTTGGCCAATGATGCGCTTGTGCAGTTCGTCTTCCATACGGAGCAACTTCGAGGTCTCCTCCTCAGTGAGCCGATAGACCGGAATACCGGTCCAGTTCGCCAGAACCTCGGCGATGGTCTCTTCGTCCACGAGGTCGAAGGTCTCGCCACCGGCCGCCTTCACCGAAGCGTCCAGGGCGTCTTTCTTGGCGATGAGCTCGCGCTCCTGCTCTTCGAGGGCCTTGGCCTGCTCGAGTGCACCCTTCTCCATCGCCGACTCCTTGTCGGCTCGCACGCGCAGGATGTCCTCGTCGTACTTCTTCGCCGCGGGCGGCGCCGCCATACGACGGATGCGCAGACGACTACCGGCCTCGTCGATGAGGTCGATCGCCTTGTCGGGCAGGAAGCGGTCAGCGATGTAACGGTCCGCCAGGTTCGCTGCGGCGATGAGGGCCTGGTCGGTGATGCGAACGGCGTGGTACTCCTCGTACACTTCACGAAGGCCCTTCAAGATCTCGATGGTCATGGCGACCGATGGCTGTTCGACCTTAACGGGCTGGAAACGCCGCTCGAGCGCCGCGTCCTTTTCGATGTGCTTGCGATACTCGTCGATGGTCGTCGCGCCGACGGTCTGGAGCTCACCACGTGCGAGCATTGGCTTGAGGATCGAAGCGGCGTCAATGGCGCCTTCAGCGGCGCCCGCACCGACCAGGGTGTGGATCTCGTCGATGAACAAGATGATGTCGCCGCG
>PKZO01000070.1 GCA_003133125.1 Acidimicrobiaceae bacterium
AGACTCCAGAGTCGAACCGACGTCCTCTTTCACGCTCTCGCCGACGCGACTCGTCGCAGCATTGTGGAAAAGACGTTTCAACGCGACTACTCCATCTCTGAGCTGGCGCGTCTGTACCCGATGAGCTTCGCGGCCATCCAAAAACACGTCGTCGTTCTCGAGCGCGCCGAACTTGTCACGAAAAGGCGCCAAGGTAGGGAACAGTTCGTTCGAAGCAACGTCGTGGCGATCCGTCGAGCTGAGAAGTACCTGCGTCGTTACGAGGAACTGTGGCGCAGTCGCATTGACCGTATGGAAGAGATCCTCGTCGAGGACCGTACAAAAGGAGCGAAGTAATGACAGTGACGAAGGTTACGAGCGACAAAAGGGCAATGACGTTGACCGTCGTGGCCGAATTCGATGCATCAGTGGCCAAGGTTTGGCAGCTCTGGGAAAACCCGCGCCAGCTCGAACGTTGGTGGGGGCCGCCAACGTATCCAGCCACCGTGACCAAGCATGACTTCAGCGTGGGTGGGGACGTTTCGTACCACATGACCGGGCCCAATGGTGACCTGTCACGTGGCTGGTGGCACATCGCCGCCATCGAAGCGCCTTACCGAATTGAATTTGCGAATGGTATCGCCGACGAAACGGGGGCACCACACCCCGACATGCCCGCGATGGTCGTTCGCGTCACACTCAGCGAGGAAGCGTCCCAACGTACTCGAATGTCGATTGAGTCGATGTTCCCGTCCGTCGAGGCAATGGAGACATTCCTCTCCATGGGAATGCAAGAGGGAATGTCCTTGGCCGTCGGCCAGATTGACGCGCTGCTCTAGCGAGGAGCCTCTCGGCTAGTCGTCGACGTGACCTGCACTCTGGCTTCGGCGTGGCAGCACCCAGTCAGGTCGCGGGAAGTGACACGTGTAGCCATTGGGGTAGCGCTCGAGGTAATCCTGGTGTTCGGGCTCGGCCTCCCAAAAGGGCCCCGCCGGACTCACCTCGGTGACGACCTCGCCCGGCCACAGTCCCGACGCATTCACGTCAGCGATGGTGTCCTCGGCAACTCGACGTTGCTCTTCGTCGAGATAGAAGATCGCCGATCGGTAACTCGTGCCTCGGTCGTTACCTTGACGGTTCACCGTGGTTGGGTCGTGGACCTGGAAGAAGAACTCCAGGATTTCGCGGTAGGACGTGATTGAAGGATCAAAGATTATTTCAATCGCCTCGGCGTGGTTGCCGTGGTGACGGTACGTCGCATTCTTGACGTCACCCCCGCTGTAACCCACGCGCGTCGCGATGATGCCCGGACGGCGGCGGATGAGGTCTTGTACGCCCCAGAAACAGCCACCAGCCAAGATTGCCTTCTCGGTTGCTTGACTCATCGCGTCCCCTCTTTCGTCGTTGAGGAATCGTCAAACAGTTGCCGGTACTCTCCGTAACCTTCGCTCTCGAGTTCCTCGTACGGAATAAAGCGTAGGGCCGCGGAGTTGATGCAGTAACGCAGGCCCCCCTCGCTCACGGGACCGTCGGTGAATACGTGGCCCAGGTGGCTATCGGCGTGGGTCGAGCGGACCTCGGTCCTGACCATGCCAAAGGCGCGGTCGCGGTGTTCGACGACGTTCGTCGGATCGAGGGGAGCCGTGAAGCTCGGCCATCCGCAGCCGCTGTCGTACTTCTTGGTCGAGGCGAAAAGTGGTTCGCCTGAGACGACGTCAACGTAGATGCCGGCATCCTTCTTGTCCCAGAATTCGTTATCGAAGGCTGGTTCCGTGGCACTCTTTTGGGTCACTTCGTACTGTCTCGTACTTAGGCGAGTGACTGCCTCGGGATTCTTCTCGTAGTGGTCGTTCATCGCAACTCCTTTGTAGTCTCTCGTCCACCCGCGGTGCTCGTAATCTCGGTTCTGGGACGTGATGGCGTGGAGCTCCCGGTGCGGTGTTTCTGCCGTCACGCGAATTCCAAGTAAACCTAGTCACCTCGTGTAGACAACGAAACAGTTCCCTTGAGTCGATCTTGCGTTACAAATAGCGAGCCATTGGCAGGTCCTTCATCGAGGTCAGGACCCGGGCGAGGGAGCAGTCGGCGCTCGAGCCATTGCTCGGTCACGGCCGTAAAGGGTACGGCGAGGAGACAGTACGCGGGGCAGAGCTTGTGCCAAATACCTAGGCGTTGTAGGGAATTCTCAAAGACCCTCGACGAGTCGGAGGGCGATCCTTAAGCGAAGTTCGCGGTAGTGAACACAATTGATCGCCGGTTGCTGCGAAACTGTACCGATGGAGTTGAACTGTCGAAGAGAAGCTTCCAAGGTTTGGCGTTACGTTGTGGTGAGCGTCTAGTGGAGAAGACGACCCTCGGACAGGCGCTTATCGAGCGGCGAATTGAACTTGGCATTGACAAGAGGAAAGCCGCCACTTTGATTGGTGTGGCTCGCTCTACCTACGCGGCGTACGAAATGGACTCGCGTCGGCTATCGGTGGATGGTCTTCCGGCGCTGCGGGCGTTTCTCGATGTGGCCGTAGAAGATCTCTTGGAACTCTATGGAGCGACCTGCATCGCTCAAGCACGAATAACGCTCCTACGGGACCTTTTCATCAGCGACCAGTCGACCGTCGAGCGAACTCCGCCGAGCGCGATGCTTGTAAAGAACGTTCGAGAGAACGAGATGTCGGTAGTCGAACGTGTGTTCTTCGACGTCGTCACTGCGAAAGGTCACGGCGTCGCACCAGTGCACGTCAACCAACCATCGGCGGCTCCGAGCCCGCTGCGAGCGCCTACTTCGAGCGTGTTAGGTCGATTCGACGAGAGCACACGCATCATCGAAGAGGAAGAGCCAATCAAGAGGAAATACAAGGACAAGAATCACGGCAAGAAAAAGCGGAAGAAGCAACGAAAGAAAGAAGAGGTGAAGGCGAGGAAGAAGGATAAGGGCAAGAATCTCGGGAAGCGTAAGAAAAAAGACGGGAAGAGATCAAAGTCCGAGAAGCGATCCTGACGTCCGACTAGTCGGTTCGCGTGCTTTTAGGGGTCATGCAGTTTTAGATGCTTGTTTCCGCGTGACGTGTCTTCAATCGGCGATCCTAGGAGAGGACGTAGTCGAGTCCACCTGTCAGCCCTCCGTACGCTCCGCCTTCAAGCGAAGAAGCTCTGAAATCCGACAGCATTAGGCTCTGCGAGTGCCCCCTATTCACGAGTCTCGGATCGAAAACGACGTCGTTGCTAGCCGCGTCATGACAGCCGATGAGGCAGCCGAGTTTATACGCCCGGGCGACAACGTGGGGATGAGCGGTTTTACCGGAGCCGGTTATCCCAAGGAAGTACCCGGGGCCCTGGTGCGTCGTGTCGAGGATGCTGCCAAGCAGGGTGAGCGTTTTGCGGTGAGTGTCTGGACGGGCGCGTCGACCGCACCCGAGCTCGACGGCGCTCTGGCGGCGGTTGACGCAATTGACATGCGCATGCCCTATCAGTCGGACCCGGTGAGCCGCGCCAAAATCAACGCCGGACTCCTCGATTACTTGGACATGCATCTCTCACACGTCGCTCAGATGGTCTGGGAAGGTGCGTTCGGCCACCTTGACGTTGCGGTCATAGAGATTGCCGGTGTCACTGCGGATGGCGAACTGATTCCCTCATCGTCGGTCGGCAACAACAAGACGTGGATCGACGTGGCCGACCGCGTGATTCTCGAAGTGAACTCGTGGCAGCCAGCGGCATTGGAGGGGATGCACGACATCTACTACGGCACCGCGCTACCGCCGAATCGTAAACCTATCCAGATCATTCGACCATCCGATCGAATCGGCGTGCCCTATTTCCACTGTCCTACAGAGAAGATCGTCGCAGTCGTAGAAACGAACTCCCCTGATCGCAACACCGCTTTCAAACCAGTTGACGATAACTCCCAGCGGATCGCCGAGAATCTGCTGGAGTTCCTCGCCTTTGAGGTGAAAGGAGGGCGACTGCCCGCGTCGCTCCTGCCCCTGCAGTCGGGCGTGGGGAACATTGCCAACGCCGTCCTGCGTGGACTCGACGGCGGCCCCTTTCGTCCTTTGACCGCGTACACCGAAGTCATCCAGGATGGCATGCTCGCCTTATTGAAGTCGGGCACAATGGATACCATCTCTGCGACGGCATTCTCACTCAGCGAAGAGGGGGCGGCGGACCTGCACGCCAACATCGCCCAATACCGCGACCGAATAATTCTGCGTCCTCAGGAGATCAGCAACCACCCCGAGGTGATACGCCGACTCGGCTGCCTCGCGATGAATGGTGCCATCGAAGCCGACATTTACGGCAACGTGAATTCCACGCACGTCATGGGATCGAGCATCATGAATGGCATCGGCGGCTCGGGAGACTTTGCCCGCAATGCCTACGTGGCGATGTTCCTTACGCCGTCAACCGCGAAGAACGGTGCCATTTCTTCGATTGTTCCCATGGTCAGTCACGTGGACCATACCGAGCACGACGTGCACGTAATCATTACCGAACAGGGAGTTGCCGACTTGCGGGGACTGGCGCCGCGTCGACGAGCTCAGAAGATTATCGACAATTGCGCGCATCCGGACTACCAGCCCATGCTCCAGGACTACTTCGACCGAGCGAGCGCAACGGCTCCGGGCAAGCACACGCCGCACTTAATCGACGAGTCACTTTCGTGGCACGCGCGTTTCTTGCGCGAAGGCACCATGAAACTCTCCTGAAGTCCACCCGAGCGGGGATGCTTCTGGCGGGTGGAGCCTGGCTTAACAGGTTGATTGGGTCACTCAAAGAGGGACCGACCATTGACCAGACTGCGACGCCTCGAACCCGGGATTCTTGGGTCGTCTCAACTGGTCCTCGGACGGCGGTTTCACCACTTCATCTTCCCAATGATGTTGCGGAATTTCGTAATCTTCACTGATGGGTCCAGCCGACCAATCGTCACGTCGCCCTCCAAGTTGACGGCCAGTGGCGCCACACAATTAGAGGTTTGCATTGGTGGAGGGTGTCATGATTCGAAGTTTAAACCCTTACGATTAGCAAAGACTTTCTGTTGACGCGGTCGGATTCCGTGGCGTCGACTCCGACGAGGAACGAGAACTTCATGGCCGCGCTTGACCGAAAGTGGTGGACGCTCATAGCCGTCTGCACCGCGACGTTTATGCTCCTACTGGACATCACGGTGGTGAACGTGGCCCTGCCTAATATCCAGATCGCGCTGCATTCTTCGTTCAGCGACATTCAGTGGGTCGTGGACGCGTACTCGCTCACGCTCGCTGCCTTCTTACTCACGGCAGGTGTGTTCGGAGACATGTTCGGTCGACGCGAGGTCTTCGCCGTCGGGTTGGGCGTGTTTAGCGTCTCGTCACTGATTTGTGGATTGTCGAATTCCTCGTTGATGCTCAATCTTTCCAGGGCTGCTCAGGGGGTGGGCGGCGCCATCATGTTCGCCACGTCGCTTGCGCTCATCGCCGCAGCCTTTAGTGGGAAAGAACGCGGTACGGCGTTTGGTATCTACGGTGCAGTACTCGGCGGCGCCGTCGCGGTTGGTCCCTTGGTGGGTGGCGCGATTACTACCGGTATCGGGTGGCGGTGGATTTTCTTCATCAACGTTCCGATTGGGGTCGTGGCCATCATCATCACGTTGACCAAAATTCAAGAGTCCCGCGACGCCAACAAACGTCGAGTGGATTGGATTGGATTCGTTACGTTCTCTGCTGCAGGGTTCATGTCCGTCTTCGCGCTCATCCGCGGTAACGATGACGGCTGGTCGAGTCCGCTGATCGTGGGGCTACTCGTCGCGGCGGTCGTGCTGCTCGCAATCTTCGTCGTCGCCGAATTCAAGCAAACGGATCCCATGCTCGACTTGCACCTGTTCAAGCGACCAGCGATGACCGGTGTCTCGCTTGCGGCGTTCGCCATTTCAGCGTCCATCTTTGCCATGTTCTTGTATCTCACCCTCTTCATCCAAGATGACTTGGGCTATGGCGCGCTCGCCTCGGGCGTACGTTTCCTCCCCCTCACTGCTCTTGCGTTCATTGTTGCGCCAGTCGCAGGTAAGTTGACGGTGCGCGTGCAGGCGCGTTACATGCTCGGTGGGGGTCTGCTGCTCATCGCCGCTGGCTTGTTCACCATGGGATTTACGCACGCCAACTCGACATGGACTGTTTTGCTTCCCGGTTTCATTCTCGCGGGCGTCGGTATCGGGGCCGTCAACCCCGTGCTGGCGTCATCAGCCATATCGGTCGTCCCTCCGGAACGAAGTGGAATGGCCTCGGGCGCCAACAGCACCTTTCGTCAAGTTGGTATCGCGACGGGAATCGCCGGCCTGGGTTCGGTGTTCCAGTCCCAGCTTGAGAAAAAGACCGTGCAAGCTCTACAGGTATCACACACTGGTACAGCCATCGCGGCTCGTGGTGCTGGCCAACTGCGCGCCGCGGTTCTCGGAGGGGACGTTCGCCACCTGGCGGCAACGCTGCCCGGCCCGGCTCGAACGGTCTTGCTAAATGCGTATCGCGCCGGCTTCTCATCCAGTCTCAACACAATTGTGTTGATCGCGGGGATCATCGCTCTGGTGGGATCGATCGGCGCGTTCGCCCTGGTTCGCCAACAAGACTTCGTGCCGAGCGTGGGCTCACATTCGTCTTGACGAACGTCGACGCCCTAGCGAGACTTTCTCGCCGATTCTTGAGGAGTCGCGGAATCTTGTGATGCGTTCCGAACTTCCATCGGCGCATACTCAAGTGACAACTGGCGCGACTAGACGAGATTGGTCGAGCGGATCAGCCCCATACTTCGTGCGCCGTCTCTATGACGAGGCGAAGCTTGGCGACCTCATCACTGAAAGTGAGACTGTTGCCTTCGACCGTCGATGAAAAACCGCATTGGGGGGAAAGGCAAAGTTGATCGAGATCGATGTACTGGCTGGCTTCCTCGATGCGTCGTTTGAGCTGGTCCTTTGATTCGAGGGCGCCTCGCTTGGTTGTGACGAGTCCAAGGACCACCATCTTGCTCTTGGGCACGAAGCGCAGCGGCTCAAAGCCACCGGAACGGGTGTCGTCATATTCGAGAAAGAATCCGTCTACATTAAGTCCGCCGAAGAGAGCCTCGGCCACAAAGTCGTAGCCGCCCTCGGCCGCCCAGTAGGACTGGAAGTTCCCTCGGCATGAGTGCGTTGTAATCGCCATGCCGGCGGGTCGCGCCGCGAGTGCGGCGTTCAATTGACGTATGTAGCGTAAGTGTTGATGCTCGGCGTCGTCACCCCGTTCGGCGATCATCTGGCGTTGTGCAGGATCGTTGAGATAGGCGAGCGAAGTGTCGTCGAGTTGGAGATAGGTACAGCCCAGTTCGCCCAAACGGCGGATCTCCTCCGCGTAAGCAGCGCTCAAGTCGCTCCAGAACTCTTCCACGTCGGGATAGACCGCGGGATCAATGGCGGCCGCTCCTCCGCGGTAGTGCACCATGCTCGGAGAAGGGATGGTGAGTTTCGGCACCGACGTCGCGACTGTCGACTTCAAGAACTCGAAAGCGTCGCCGAAGATCGTCTTATCTAGACGCACTCGGTCGTTTACTTTCAGAGCCGCCGACGTGAAAGAGGTCGTGCCCTCGTTGTTCTTGAAGGCGACCTGAAGTTTTTCGTCGGTACTGGTAATTCCCCCGAGCTGATAGATGAAGTCCATGTGCCATGAAGTGCGGCGAAACTCGCCGTCCGTGGCAGCCTGAAGGCCAAGGTCTTCCTGTAAGGCAACGACGTCGCGAATAGCTCTGTCCTCAATCTCGCCAAGTGCATTGGCACTGATCTGCCCCTCGGCGAAAGATTGGCGGGCCTTTAGCAAGTCCGGCGGTCGAAGAAGACTGCCGACGTGATCGGCGCGGAATGGCGGAGTTAGTCGCTGACTCATGACCACGACCGTACACGCTTATGCGCCCTGCGTCATGGGTTGATTCGCGGCGGGTGGTCCTTTCATGGTCGCCGAATGAACCAGAGCGCTTCACTCGTCAGGAATCGTTGCCTCGTCAATTTTGACCAACGGAATCGAGAAGAAGTCGACTGAGAATTGAGCCAGCCCAAGCGGCTGCAGGTCGAGTCGACGGGTTTCTGGAGCGGCGGATTGCAGATTGAGGAGTCTTTACTCATTCGGGGTCCTTGGGTCTCGCCCACAGGGGCGGACACGAAACTTCGTGTCACCGTCCTTAGCGCAGAAGCGATTTGGAGGCTGAGTTGGCGAATCCAATAATTGATGCGAGTAGCCCAAGATGTCCATGTTCTTAACCCAAAACCAGATCCAACTTTTATCAGCGTGGCCTCGTTAACGGGGTCTAGGAGGGGTCTAGGACACTCGGTGGAGGTAAGGGGATTCGAACCCTGACCCCTTGCATGCCATC
>PKZO01000029.1:0-3879 GCA_003133125.1 Acidimicrobiaceae bacterium
GTCGACTCGGTCTCCGCCCTCGGTGTGATGATCGCCTTCTACTACGGTCTCACCGGATTCTCCTGCGTGTGGTACTACCGTCGTAACTTGACCACGAGCGTGAAGAATTTCTTCGTCCAGGGCGTCATGCCGCTGATTGGCGGTCTCATCTTGTACTTCATCCTCGGTTGGTCGTTCTGGTACTACTGGAATCCGGCAAACAGCAGCACGCACCTAAGGATTTTCGGTCGCGAGATCGGTGGTGTGTTCACGCTCGATGTCGGAATTCTCCTCATCGGTGTCATTTTGATGTTCACCATGCAGGTCTTCCGTCCGGCTTTCTTCCGCGGCCAGACGCTCAATCGCGACACGCCGACCTTGGTGACCGAGCGTCTTGGTAGCACCCAAGCCGAGGCGCACTGACGTGACGTCGCTTCAAATGAACGAACGCATCTTCTATCAAGGAGTTGGTAACACATGACCGACCTTCACGCAGTTCCACTCATTGTCGTGGGCGTTGACGGCTCGCCCTTGGCGATGACCGCGCTCGAATTCGCCGTCGAAGAAGCTCGTCTGCGCGATGCCATGTTGCACGTCACCTACGCCTATCCGGTTCTGGCGTCGGGCTTAACGGGATCCACGGGTAACGATTACTACGATCAAGTAGAGGGTCATGCGAGAGAGTTCTTGCAGGGTCTGGTCGCCAAGGCTCCTTCGACCGAAGGAATCGTGGTCGAGTGGTTGGCCACTCCCGGCAACCCGTCCGAAGTGCTCATCGAAGCGAGTCGTGAGGCGACGTTGCTGGTGATTGGCTCGAGGGGAGTCGGGGGATTCATGGGACTCTTGATGGGTTCGGTGTCGACCCAGTGCGTTCACTATTCGCACTGTCCGGTGCTCGTCGTGCGCGAGGAGCACTAGAGCGGCCCCGGCACCGCGAGCAACCTAGATCATTCAGCCCTGGCGGCTCCGGTGCTTGCGTCCTACGTAGTAGAGCGGCGGGGTGATGCTGAGTGCGATGAGCGCGAAGCCAACGCCGACGATGGCTCCGACGTTCAACAATCCGCCAAGGACCGCAATGACGGACCCCGCGACGACGAGACGACCAGCGAGTGTCAGGGCGCGAGCTCGCGCGGTGTCGCCTTCTTCAATCGCCCACTGGGCGCTGATTCGCTTGAGGCCAAGGACGCGTGTCACTATCACCGCACCCAGAAAGACCATGGCGACCACGCCCCAAATCATGGTTCCAGTCTTTCAGGGAGTCGATCGACTCCGCTGGCGCTCTGGTGAGCAGTTCTCGTCGATTGCGCTTATTTCGTCTTGCGGCGAATCGTGGCCGCCCCCGCGGCGAGGGCGCCCAGGATGTAGGCGACCATGATGGCGAACTGGCCCGTGTAGAACGCCGTGGACTGCCAGGGGGCGATGGCGTGAATCGCGGCGGTCATGGGTAGGACGTCGGCGATGAGTCGAAGGGCGGCGGGCAGTTGACCCACCGGCACGAAGAGTCCGCACAGCAGTAACTGGGGCAGGATAAAGGCTGGCATGAACTGAACGGCTTGAAACTCTGAGTGTGCGACGGCGCTGAGCGCTAACCCGAGAGCGGTCCCGAGCAGACCTGCACACAGCGCCACGAGGCCTATTCGCCACGGTATGCCCTGGTGGGAGAGCCCGAACCAGGTGTAGGAAAGTGTCGCCACCAGCATACTTTGGACAACGGCGAGCAAACCGAACGCGAAGGCGTAGCCCGCGATGAATTCTCCCTTGGTCAGTGGAAGGGTGAAGAGACGCTCGAGCGTGCCAACTGTACGCTCGCGCAACGTGATGACCGACGTCACCAAGAACATCACGATGAGCGGGAAGACCCCGAGCAGTTGTGGTCCTATGGACGCAAACGAACTTGGCCGTCGCGAGAGTGTCCACGCGAGAAGACCAATGAGAGCTGACGGGACGAGCAGCAGCAAGCCAATGGTCCTCGGATCGTGACGGAGCTGTTGAAGAATACGTCGGGTGGTGAGCAGCACTCGTCGTAGATTCACGAGTGCTGCTCGATGAGTCGTTCGAATGCGTCGTCGTAGCTCGACGACTTCGACGCGGCGAGAAGATTCGTGGGGGAGTCGTCGAAAAGCAAGTGGCCGTCTCGCAGTAGTAGAAGACGTTCGCAGCGTGCCGCTTCATCCATTACGTGGCTGGAGACAAGGACCGTGGTGCCCGACTCTGCGAGCTTCTTGAAGGTATCCCACAGGTCGCGGCGCAAGATCGGGTCGAGTCCGACCGTCGGTTCGTCCAGGATGAGGATTGGCGGAGAGCCAAGGAGCGCGGTGGCGAGCGAAACGCGGGTGCGCTCGCCACCCGACAGTGACGAGACAACGCGTCGGGCGAAGGAGGTGAGAGACACGACCTCAAGGACGCGGGCCACTTCCTCGCGGGGCTCATTGAGCACGCCGGCGAAGTAGTGGAGGTTTTCTTCGACGCTGAGATCGAGGTACACCGCCGATCCCTGTGCCATGTAGCCGAGCTTTCCTCGCAACGACCGCGCGCCCGCAGGTTTGGTTAGGATCTGCAGTGCGCCACCGGCGATTACCTGGACGCCGAGCAGAGATCGCATCAAAGTACTCTTGCCACTCCCGCTCGGACCGAGCAGGCCAATAAGTTCTCCCTCGCTCGCGCGAAAGCTCAGCGAGTGAAGTATCTCGCTTCCCTCACGCACGACACGCAGCTCCGCGACGTCGACCGTGATTTTTCCTCGCTTCACGCATGAAGCCTACTGAAGCAGATTTGTCGCATTCTTGTCGCGCGATACCGATCAGGCTGGGTTCGACGTCGTGCAAGTAGATTTCGCTCTCGCACCGACCATGTCATTTCCTGACGTCAAGTACGATGGCTCGATGGGTCGCTGGGAGCCGAACGCAAGTGGTCGACTCCAACAGGCCGCCATGCAGCTCTACTTCGAGCAAGGATTCGAACGCACGACGGTCGCCGAAATCGCCGAGCAGGCGGGACTGACCGAGCGGACGTTTTTCCGTCATTTCGCCGACAAGCGCGAGGTCCTCTTTTGGGGGGCGCGAGCGCTGCAGGATTCTCTGGTCGACAGCGTCCTGCACGCCGCGCCTTTGACCTCTCCCCTGGTCGCGGTCGCCCAGGCACTCGAGGGCGTCAGCGCCATGTTCGAAGAACGCCGTGAGGGTGTCCAACAGCGCCAGTCGATCATCGCGGCGAACCCAGAGTTGCAAGAGCGCGAATTGATCAAGTTGGCAGTGCTGGCCGCGGCGATAGCCAACGCCCTGCGCCAGCGTGGCGTGAAAGAACCAACGGCGAGCCTGGCGGCCGAAGCGGGAATTGCTGTCTTTCGCATCGCCTTTGAAAGCTGGGTGAGTCAGAGCGAGGAGCGTTCGTTGCGCCAGGTGATCAGCGATTCGTTCACCGAATTGGAGCACGTCGCCACCGACCGTTGACCACCCGAGCGTTCACGAGCCCCGGTCCCGTCAAATGGGGTGAAGGCTAGGTGGTCGGGAATGTGGTCGGGAAGGCGGGATTCGANNAAGCTGCGCTACTTCCCGTCGTGCCATCGTTACACATATTCAGTGGTGTCACTATTGATCCAGCCACGTTCGTAGGCTGCAACCGAGAAGTGACGGGAGGACTATGGCATACGAATGGATCACCGATGCACTAGATGAGACCTGGACCGCAATAGATAGGCTCGTGCGCCCACAGCCCGAGTCCGCCTACGAGTTAGTGACGCCATGTCCCGGGTGGAACGTGCGCGACGTGCTGAGCCACTTGCTTGGCTTCGAATTGATGCTTCACGGTACGCCCGTACCGGCCTTCGACGGACCGTGGCCCACGCACGTGCGTAACCCCATTGGCGAGATCAATGAGGCTTTCGTTCGGGCGCACCGCCAA
>PKZO01000029.1:3899-7801 GCA_003133125.1 Acidimicrobiaceae bacterium
CAAGACATCCGCGACGCGCTGTTGCAACCCGAGGACGATCACGGCGCGGGCGAGGAGATCGTGGTCAATCGCTTCGAGTCGGCGCTTCCCTTCATACTCGCCAAGAAAATGCAGAGCCCCGACGGGACGACCTTGCAGGTGAACTTGAGTGGCCGCCAGGCCCGCGCCATTTTTCTCGAACTGCGCGACGGACGCGCCCGTGCCCTCGTCTCGCTCGCCCAACCCGCCACGCTCGAGGTGACAACGCCAGTGGCGCTCTTCTGGCGTCGATGCGCCGGGCGCATCAGCGCCGAAGCGTTCTTAGGCGCGTCGGCTACCGACATCCGCGGGAATCGAGACCTGGCGGCGTCCTTCGCCGAGAACCTGAGCATCATGATTTAGCCCTCGGGCAACTGCCGGTAGGCTAAATCCTCTTATGCGCGCCACACCGACATTCCTAGACAACAATCGAATCAAGTTGATCGTCGAGGTAGACGAAACCGAGATGGCCCTCGCCCTCGACGAGACCGCGGCGACCATGGCCAAGCAGGTCAGTATCAAGGGATTTCGCAAGGGCAAGGTCCCCAAGAACGTCCTCATCGCGCACATGGGTGGGCTCGAGGCGCTGCGCTCCGAAGCAATACGTGAGTCGATGCCCGACTTTTACGCCCGGGCCGTCGCCGACACCCTGAGCGACCCGATTGGTCAACCCGACATCAATATCACCGCCGGCGAGAGCGAGGGCCCGCTGACCTTCGAAGCCGAGGTCGAAGTGCGCCCCGAGATTGCGATCGAAGGCGAGCGCGATCTTCGAGTGACCATTCCATCGCCCAACGTGCTCGACAGCGAAGTGGATACCCAGATTGACCGGTTCCGTGAGACCGACGCGACGCTTCGTGACGTCGAGCGGCCGATTCAAAACGGTGACCTCGTCACGATGGACTTGCACGTCCAACAGATCGCGACCGACGTCGAGCCCCTAGAGATGAGCGATTACATGTACACCGTCGGTTCGGGCACCATCACCGGTGGCGTCGACGATTTGATCCTCGGACTGAAGGCTGGCGAAGAACTGAAGATGAACGGCAATCTCGGTGGTGGAATCGTCGCGACGTACACGATGCAACTCAAGCAGGTGAAGGAGCGCGTTCTGCCCGAACTCACTGATGAATGGGTCGAGGAGAACACCGAATGGAAGAGCGTTGAGGAGATGCGTGAAGTGATTCTCACCCAGATGCGTCAGCGAAAGGTCGTCGAAGCACAGCTCTCCCAGCGCGACGCCATGCTTGTGGCGCTCGGCGACCTCGTGAGCGCCGACCTCGTGCCTGAGGTACTCGTGGATTCTGAGACCAACGAGCGACTGCACGACCTCGGACACCGACTCTCCGAGCAGAAGATGAACCTCGAGATGTTCCTTCAAGTGACCAATCAATCACCCGACCAATTGCTCGCCACGTTGCGTGAAGACGCCGTGCGCGCGGTGCGGATCGACCTGGCGATGCGGGCTCTCGTAAGGGCCGAACACCTGGAACCAAGTCAAGAAGAGATTGACGAAGAACTGGAGACCACCGCGAAGGCGATGAACGTCGAAGCGGATGTGCTGCGAGAGAACCTTCGTAATTCCGGACGCGTCATGTCCTTTCACGCCGAGGTCGCCAAGATGAAGGCTTCGCGGTGGCTGAGTGAGAACGTCACTTTCGTGGACCCTGACGGCGTTGAAATAGACCGCGAACTCCTGCGCGCGGATCAGTCCGAGCAGAGCGAAGCCGAGAGCACCGAGATTGTTGAAGAAACGACGCCCTCGGATCAGTCCGAGGACGCCGACGCCTAGGCTGGTGCCGTGAACGAACACTTTCGAGTCCAGAACTATCTCGTCCCTACGGTGGTCGAATCGTCGAACCGCGGCGAACGCGCCTATGACCTCTACAGTCGTCTGTTGCGTGAAAGGATCATCTTTCTTGGCACGCCGATCGACGACACGATTGCGAACCTGATCTGTGCCCAGATGCTCTTCCTCGAGTCCGAAGACCCCGATAAGGACATCAGTCTCTATATCAACTCACCCGGTGGGGACATCACCGGATTGCTCGCTGTCTATGACACCATGAAGTACATCAAGCCAGACGTTTCGACGTTCTGCTTTGGCCAGGCGGCCTCCGCGGCCGCGGTGTTACTCGCGGCGGGCACCAAGGGCAAGCGCTACGCGCTGCCCCACGCGCGCGTGCTCCTGCACCAGCCTTGGGGCGGGGTCGGGGGACAAGCTTCGGACATCGAGATCCAAGCGCGTGAGATCCTTCGCATGAAGGACATGCTCAACTCGATGCTCGCCTCTGACACTGGTCAGACCGTGGAACGAATCACCAAGGACACCGACCGTGATTACATCATCGGCGCACAAGAAGCCGTGGAATATGGCCTCATTGACGATGTCCTCTCGGCTCGAATCTAGGTACCGTTTTTCCGGGTTCACGGCTCCTAGGATGGTCGGGCGGAGGTCGTGTCGGAGGTTAGTGGTGTCACAGTTGGTGCAAGAAAACGACCTGGTTCGGTGCAGTTTCTGCGCAAAAGACCAAGAGCACGTGAACAAGATTGTCGCCGGGCCCGAAGTCTTCATCTGCAACGAGTGCGTGGCTCTGTGCGCTCAAATCATTGCGGGGGGCGACCGTGGCTAAGTTTGGCGAGAGTACCGACCTCATAAAGTGCAGTTTTTGTGCCAAGGGTCAAAAACAGGTCAAGAAGCTCATCGCGGGACCGAGCGTCTACATCTGCGACGAGTGCATTGATCTCTGCAACGACATCATCGCCGACGAGTTCGGCGACCGTCCCGAGTTCGTCCTGGAGGACCTTCCCACTCCGCGTGAGATTTCGTCGTTCCTCGACGACTTCGTCATAGGACAAATCGACGCGAAGAAGATCTTGTCAGTAGCGGTCTACAACCATTACAAACGAATTCAGACCGGACCGCTGCACGAAGACGATGTTGAAGTCGCCAAGTCCAACGTGTTGCTACTAGGGCCCACCGGGTGCGGCAAGACATTCCTCGCCCAGACGCTCGCGCGCATGCTCAACGTGCCCTTTGCCATTGCGGACGCCACGGCCCTGACCGAGGCGGGTTACGTGGGCGAGGACGTCGAGAACATCCTTTTGAAACTGTTGTCTGCGGCAGACTTTGACGTGAAGCGCGCCGAGCGCGGCATCATCTACATCGACGAGATCGACAAGATCGCTCGAAAGGCCGAGAACCCGTCGATCACCCGGGACGTTTCGGGTGAGGGTGTCCAGCAGGCCCTGCTCAAGATTCTCGAAGGCACCGTGGCGAGCGTTCCGCCCCAGGGGGGGCGCAAGCACCCACACCAGGAATTCATCACCATCGATACCTCGAACATCCTGTTCATATGCGGGGGAGCGTTCTCCGGCCTCGAGGAGATCATCGAGCGCCGTCTCGGCAAGAAGTCGATGGGCTTTAATCAGCCCGTTGAATCCAAACGTAATGGCGACGTCGAACTCTTTCGTCACGCCCTACCGGAGGACTTGGTCAAGTTCGGTCTTATTCCCGAATTCATCGGTCGACTGCCTATCGTGGGTGCAGTCCAGCAACTCGATCTGCACATGCTGATCAGCGTGTTGACCGAGCCCAAGAACTCACTCGTCAAGCAGTTCCAGCAGGTGCTCGCCATGGATGGCGTCGAGCTCGTGATCGAACCTGACGCACTTGAAGCGATCGCGGAACTCGCCCTGGAACGTCAGACCGGTGCGAGGGGTCTGCGCTCGATTCTCGAGAGCGTGCTCTTAGAAGCAATGTACGACGTGCCGGGACGTTCTGACGTGCACCGCTGCATCGTGAGTGCCGAAAGCGTTCGAGAGAAGACCGCGCCCACCTACGAAATGCGAAAGGCGACGCGTACTCGTCGCGCCAGCTAAAC
>PKZO01000029.1:7814-32112 GCA_003133125.1 Acidimicrobiaceae bacterium
CGTCAATCCACGTCACCGGCACCAACGGCAAGGGCACCACGACCACGCTCACCAGTGCCCTGCTCGGGGCGATGGGGCTGCGGGTGGGAACTTTCACGAGCCCCGATCTACACGCCATCAACGAGCGGATTGCGGTAAACGCCGATCCGGTCGACGACGAGGCATTCATTGCCCTGCTTTCGAGGCTCGCCGACGTTGAGTCGGTGAGCGGGATTGAACTGACCAGGTTCGAATTGTTGACGGTGGCGGCGTTGTTGCGCTTCTCCGACGAGGGAGTCGACGTGGCGGTCATCGAAGTCGGGATGGGTGGTACGTGGGACTCCACCAACGTCATTGACTCCAAAGTCGCCGTGCTCACCAACGTCGACCTCGACCACACCGCGGTGCTCGGTCCGACCATCAGCGCGATTGCCAACGATAAGGTGGGCATTTTTCGCCGCGAAGCCATCGCGATCGTCGCCACCAACGACGCCATCGTGGTCGAGATCGCCCAACGTCAGGCGAACGAACTCGCGGCCGAACTTTGGTTACTCGACGACTCCTTTGTACTCGAGCGCAATGAACTGGCACTTGGTGGGCGAGCGATCACCGTGCGCACGCCCTTCGAACGCTACGAGGACGTGCTCGTTTCGCTGCACGGCATTCACCAGGGCGTCAACGCCGCGACCGCCATCGTCGCCGCCGAGGCATTCCTCGGGCGCGCGCTCGGTCAAGATGTGGTGGCCTCGACGTTAAGGGTCGCGCGAATGCCCGGGCGTATGGAGTTGATTTCGCGTAAACCCATGATCGTCGTTGATGGTGCGCACAACCCCGCGGGAGTGCGCGCCTTGTGCGCCACGCTGGACGGTGCGTTCTTCGTACAGGGCGAGCGGCGTTGCGTGCTCGGCATGTTGAGCGGTCGCGATATCGACGACATGGTCGCACCCCTGGTGGCACTCGGTTTCACGGAGTTCCACTGTTGTGCCCCTCACTCGCCGAGGGCGGTCCCCGCCTCGCAAGTGGCCGACGCCGTTCGTCGACACGGTGGGATCGCCTTCGAACACCCCAGTGGCACCGCCGCCTTGGCGCACGCTCGTGAGCGTTCCACCGACGAGGACCTCATCGTGGTCGCGGGCAGTCTCTACCTCGTCGCCGAGGTGCGCGGCGAGGTCATTCACGTCGCGTCGCGCCACCTCAGCTAGGACTGTTAGATTTTTACTTTGTGGAACGTACGCTCGTCATCGTCAAGCCTGACGGCGTCGAGCGCGGGCTCATCGGGGTCATTCTTTCGCGACTCGAAGCCAAGCAACTTCACGTGACCTCGTGCGAACTTCGTAGCATCGACGTTCCCACCGCGCAGCGCCACTACGCCGAACACGAGGGAAAGCCCTTCTACGCGGACCTCGTCGCGTTCATCACGCGTGGCCCGGCGTTGGTGTGCGTGGTCGAGGGCTCCAGCGACACCTGGAAGGTGGTGCGCAACCTCATGGGGGCCACCGACCCCAAGCAGGCCGCTCCGGGCACGATTCGTGGGGACCTGGCCTTTAATATGGCCGAAAACCTGATCCATGGCTCGGATTCCGCCGAGTCGGCTCAGCGCGAAATAGAGATTTTCTTCCCAGATTTGACGTAAGTAAGAATTGCGGGTGGTCTCGCTGGTCTTGCCCTAGCCTTGAGGGTGAATAGAGGGCGTGCGTCGGGCTCTCGTTAAAGGGTTTTATGGCAGATAATCGATTCTCGTTGCTCGGTCGTGACATGGCGGTCGACCTCGGCACGGCCAACACACTGGTCTACGTGCGTGGTCGCGGCATCATCTTGAACGAGCCTTCGGTGGTCGCCGTTGACGTGAAGGACGGCAAGCCACTCGCCGTGGGCGCCGAAGCCAAGCGCATGATCGGACGAACTCCGAGCAACATCCAAGCGATCAGGCCGCTGAAGGACGGGGTTATCGCGGACTTCGAAATCTGCGAGAAGATGCTTCGCTACTTCATACACCGCGTCCACCAACGTCGTTTCGCCAAGCCCCGCATGATCATTTGCGTCCCTTCGGGCATCACCGGGGTAGAGCAACGCGCGGTAATGGAAGCGGCCGAGTTCGCCGGGGCCCGCAAGGCCTACATCATCGAAGAGCCGATGGCCGCCGCCATCGGCGCCGGCCTGCCAATCCACGAGCCGACCGGCAACATGGTCGTGGACATCGGCGGTGGCACGACCGAGGTCGCGGTGATCTCGCTCGGCGGCATCGTTACGAGCCAGTCGATCCGCGTAGGCGGCGACGAATTGGACGAGGCCCTCGTAGCGTTCGTGAAGAAGGAGTTTCAGCTCGCCCTCGGTGAACGTACCGCAGAGGAGATCAAGATCCAGTTGGGTTCGGCGTTCCCGCTTGAGCAGGAGCTGCGCGCCGAGATCCGCGGTCGTGACCTCGTGACGGGACTACCGAAGACCGTGGTCATCTCCACCGAGCAGATCCGTGCCGCGATTGAAGAGCCCCTCCAGGCGATCATCGACGCGGTGAAGGTCACCCTCGACCGCACCCCTCCCGAACTCTCCTCGGACCTCATGGAACAAGGTGTCGTGCTCACGGGCGGCGGTGCGTTGCTGAACGGCCTCGCCGTTCGCCTGGAATCCGAGTGCAACATGCCCTTCATCGTCGCCGACGACCCGCTTAACTGCGTGGCTCTGGGTAGCGGAATGTGCCTTGAGGAACTTGATACCTTTGCGCGTTTGTTGAAGACCACGCCCACGCGCTAAGCCGTAAACCATGGCCACCGTTCGCTCGCGACGTAGGGTATTGATCCTCGGCGCCGCACTCACCGTGGTGGTCGTAGTGCTCTACGCGACGGGTGGCGTCTTCTCGGGACTGCGAAGCGCGGCGAACACCGTGGTGAGCCCCTTTAACTGGAGCGTCAACGAAGTGGCTCGCCCGGTCGGGCACTTCCTCGCCGGTGCGATCAACTACGGCGACGTCGTCGCGCAGAACCAAAAACTTCGTTACGAGCTCGGTAAGGCCCAACAACGAGAAAGCGAGACGTGGTCCTTCGAGCGCCAACTCGAGCAGGTCACGACCCAGCTCGACGTCCCCTTCGTGGGCTCGCTGCCGACGGTCGCGGCCCAAGTCACGACACTGTCACCAACCAACTTCGCGGCGACCGTGGACATTGACAAGGGGCGCAATCAGGGGCTGCTCGTGGGGATGCCGGTTGTCGCCAACGGAGGTCTGGTGGGAAGTGTGCTTTCGACCACGCCCAACGGGGCCACCGTGCGGCTCATCAGCGACACCAGTTCGGTGATCGGGGTCACCTTTGGCAAGGGCACGGCGAACATCCTGGTGAGTGGGCGAGGAGTCAACAACGGCCTCGCCGCCACGTCGATTCCCCTGTCGACGTCGGTCGGTCCGGGGACACTGCTCGCCACCGACGGGCTTCAGGGAGGGCTCTTTCCACCGGGTCTACCCGTCGCGAAGGTCAGGACGATCTCTCTTACCCCGGGGGCCGCGACCTACAACCTCACGCTTCGACCCACGGCCGACCTTCGCCATCTCAGTTACGTCGACGTCGTGCTGTGGGAGCCGACGACGTGAGAAGGACGGTACTGCCCGCGACGATCATCACGTTGTTCGTGGTCGCCATCCAACTCGAGATTCTCTCGTCGCTTCGATTCGCTGGCACGGTCGTGATGCTCGTGTGGCTGTGGCCCGTGGCGGTGGGTCTGGCGGGTTTCACGAATCTTGCTCTGTACGTGGCGCTACTGGGTGGGGTCCTCGTCGACACCCACGCCACGACCCCCTTTGGACTCACCGCGATCGTCGCACTGGTCCTCGCTTACAGTGCGTCCCTGCTCGGACGTGAAGGCGTTGGTGACCTCGATTCGGCCGCCTACTGGGTGACGCCGGCGCTGGCGGCACTCGCGGGCTTCGCCGCCCCGGTGATCTACACCTTCGGTGGCGCGTTCGCCTTTAGCTTCGAACTGTGGCGGGGCAGTCTCGTCGCGATGATGGTCGTCAACGCCCTGGCCTTCTTGGTGCTCGCGCGCCCGATTACGCGCGTGGCGCGTGGCGTCGCGTCGGTGGGTGAACGGGCACGGCGTTGAAGAACAACTGGCGCGACCGACCGACGGGCACCTGGTTTTCTCGGTTATGGCGCCCGTGGGTTACCCTCAATCCCTTTCGCGGGCGCGGAAGGGTCATCAACGAGCCCAAGTCAGTGGGAATCCGCGACCTCGTCGCGGGACCAGACGAGGTGCGCAGCCGACCCGCACTGCGTTGGCGGCTCATTGGTGGGTTTTTCTTGGTGCTGCTCATCATCATCTTGGCGCGACTCTTCATCCTCCAGGTCGTGGACCACAACAGTTCCGTGGCGACCGTGAACGAGAACTCACTTCGCGTGACCACGATTCCCGCGACCAGGGGGCTGATCCTCGCGCGCAACGGACAGCCGCTCGTCGCCAACGTCACCACGGTCGAAATTCGACTCTCGCGCGCCGAGGCGGCGCTTTATCCTCCGATCAAGGGCGCACTCGCGTCGCTCACGGGCCTCAGTGTCAAGCAGATCAACGCGGACCTTTCGAACCCTCAGTACGACCCGTATCAACCCGCGCCCATTCTCGCCGACGCTCCAGCGAGCGAGGTGGAGTTCATCAAACTGCACCCCAAGGAGTTTCCGGGTGTCTCCGTGCTCAACGTGGCGACGCGAACCTATCCCAATGGTGGCTCGCTCGGGGCCCAGGTACTGGGCTACGTCGGGCCCATCACGGGCGCGGAAATCAAGGCCAATCCCAATGCGGGTTACCAAACCGACTCGGTGATCGGCAAGACCGGCATCGAGGCGTACTACGAGCAGTACCTGCGTGGTCACGACGGCACGAGCAACCTCGAGGTGAACGCCTACGGCGACATTCTCGGCTCGGTGAAGACCACGAATCCAACGGTGGGCGATTCGGTGGTGCTCAATATCGACACCGGCTTGCAGAAGGCGCTCGACGGATACCTCGCGAACGACATCCTCGCGGTGAGAGACTCTGTGGACCCCACCACCAAGAAGCACCCCCAGGCGCCCAACGGTGCGGCCATTGTGATGAACGTCAACACCGGTGCAGTACTCGCGATGTCGAGTTATCCGTCCTTTAACCTCGACTCCTTCGTGAACGGCTTGTCGAACGCTGCGTTCAAGCAGTTGATCACTGAGGGCGCGTTCAACAACTACGCCATCCAGGGTCTCTACACGCCGGGTAGTACGTTCAAGTTGGTCACGGCGACCGCCGCACTCCAAACCGGAATCTTTCCCGCCGACAAGCTCATCGACGACACCGGTACCTACAAGGTCCCGGGTTGTCTCCAGGGTGGTCATGGTTGTGTGTTCCACGACGACGACAATCAGGGTGCGGGCTTCGTGGACCTCCCCCTCGCTCTGACGGTTTCCTCGGACTACTACTTCTATAACCTCGGCTACCTGTTCTGGGCGAATCAAACGAAGTACGGACAGACGCCGATCCAGAACGTCGCGCACCGCTACGGACTCGACCAGTACACGAACGTCGATTTGCCCAATGAGACCGAGGGACGCGTCGACTCGCCGGCGGTGCGAAGGATCTTGCACGCCGAATCGCCGACGAATTTTCCCAACGTCGCCTGGTACACCGGTGACAACATCGAGATGGCCTTCGGCCAGGGCACGACAGCCGTCACGCCCATCGAGATGGCCAACGCCTACGCCACCTTCGCCAACGGCGGCACCCGCTACGAGCCAGAGGTCGCCGCCGCGATCATCAACGCCCACAACAAGGTCGTCGTGCGCTATCAGCCGCACGTGCTCGGTCACGTGAACCTGCCCGCGAGCATCCGCGATCCAATCCTTCAAGGACTCGAAGGCGTCGTCGAAAGTTCTCGCGGTACCGCGAACGGCACATTCGCGCACATCGTCAACTTCTCGCTCGCGAGCTACCCGATCGCCGGCAAGACTGGCACCGCGAGTAACGCACCGGGTGAGGAGCCGAACTCATGGTTCGTGGGCTTCGGGCCCGCCACCCATCCCCAGTACGTGGTGCTGTGCGTCGTCGCCGAAGGTGGCTACGGCGCCGACGCCGCGGCGCCAGTCGTCGCAGAGGCCTTCAACTACCTCGTGGCACACCCAGTGGGTCCCGTCGTCTTAAAAGCACAGCTCAAACTGCCCGCTGCCAAGAACGCCACCAAGACTGCTACCACGACCACGACGTCCAATACGACCGGTTGAGGTGAAAGCCGAGTAGCCTTGGTCCTGTTGGGCGCAGTTGTGCAAAATGTACGGTGCGCGATGAGAACGTAGCAAGGACGCGGTCCCTACCCCGTCCCCGCAAGCATTGAGGACACCGTGGTACACGACAGTGAAGTGACCCTACTTATCTGGTTAGTGGTCCTTCTCTTGGCGTCCGCGTTCGACCCTTCCCCTTACCCAATCGGCGCGCAGCCACTCATCCGCGCCACAACCCTCAGCATCGGTGCTTCGCACCGACCCACCCTCAAGAACTCAAGGAGTACCCGTCGTGAGCGACGAAACCAGCAATCCACGTCAGTCAGTCTCATCCGCTAGCCCTCGTATTGGCGANNGACGCGCCCGTAGAGGCGTCCGCCCCCGAGGCGGGAACCTTGGAGAATGGAGCGGGACGCGCCAAGGGCCGACGCCGTCGCGGCGGTGAACGGCGCACCCGGGCCCAGGGTCGCTACTTGATGTGCGTGCACGCCACCAAAGAGGCGACGCACATCGCCACCCTCGAGGGCCGTTCGATGGTCGAGTACACGGTCGCCAAGGCCGCCGACGAGACCAACCAGATCGACGGCAACATCTACGTGGGTCGAATCCAGAACGTGCTGCCGGGAATGGAACTCGCCTTCGTGGACATTGGTATCCCCAAGAACGCTGTACTGTATCGCGGCGACATCTCCTTTGACGACGAGGACGTCGAGGGTCCGACCCAGAACGGTCGTCGAATCGAAGAGATGATTCGTGCCGGCCAGACCGTTGTTTGCCAGGTCACCAAGAACGCCATCGGGGCCAAGGG
The DNA here is from genome assembly GCA_003133125.1 of Acidimicrobiaceae bacterium. Lineage (GTDB taxonomy): Bacteria > Actinomycetota > Acidimicrobiia > Acidimicrobiales > RAAP-2 > RAAP-2. The sequence goes on from PKZO01000029.1 coordinate 14,826, forward strand.
TGCGCGTCTTACCCAGGAGGTCTCGATCCCGGGACGCTTCGCGGTGCTGGTACCCAATTCGTCCACGATCGGCATCTCCAAGCGTCTGCCCGACGGGGAACGGCGCCGACTGCGCAAGATCATCGATGACGTCAAGCCCGAACGACACGGGATCATCATCCGTACCGCCGCCGAGGGGGTCACCGCCGAAGACCTCGCGCGCGACGTCACTTCGCTCGCTGAAAAGTGGGCCGCAATCGAAGCCGAAGTAGCGAAATCGAACCAACCGCGCCTCGTCTACCGGGACCTGGACCTCGCGGTTCGAGTGCTGCGCGAGGAACTCAACGAGGACTATCGCGGGGTCATCATTGACGACCTCGAGCTTTTTGAGAAAGTGCGCGAATACGTGCTCGCGGTCAATCCCGAGCTCGCGGACCGCATTGAGTACTACGACCGCCAGAGTGAGGAACTGCCGCTGTTCGAGCGCTATTTCGTGCACGAGCAACTCCACCGGGCTCTGGATCGCAAGGTGTTCCTACCTTCGGGCGGGTCGCTCATCATCGAGCGCACCGAGGCTCTGACGGTCATTGACGTCAACACCGGCAAGAACGTCGGAACCACGAACCTCGAAGAGACGGTCTTTCGCAATAATCTTGAAGCGGCCGAGGAAGTGGCTCGCCAATTGCGCCTGCGCGACATTGGCGGGATCATCGTGATCGACTTCATTGACATGGAGGCCAAAGGCAATCGCGAGGCTGTCGCCTCGGCACTTCGCCAGGCCCTCTCGCGCGACAAGACCCGCACCCAGGTCTTTGACATCTCCGAACTGGGGCTCGTGGAGATGACGCGAAAGCGCGTCAACGAGGGCCTTTTGGAGTCGGTCTCCTCGGTGTGCGCGGTCTGTGACGGACGCGGTTTCGTGGTCGCCACGGGACTCTGACCCGCTCGCCACTTGCTAGTATGGAAACCTTATGTACGCCGTGATCCGAGTAGGAACGTCCCAAGAACGCGTCACCGAGGGCCAAGTGGTCCGCGTGGACCTTCGCCGCGAGCAGGTGGGTGAATCCATTGCTTTTGAGCCCGTGTTGCTCGTGGACGGCGACACGGTCGTGGCCGGACCCGCCCTCAAGGGAGCGAGCGTCAGCGCGAAGATCATCGGTGGCGAAAAGGGCCCCAAGATCCGCGCCCTTACGTATAAGCCCAAGGCGATCCAGCGTAAGCGTTGGGGTCACCGCCAGAAGTATTCGACGGTCGAGATCACCAAGATTTCGCCTAAATAGGCCAAGGAGCTGAGATGTCAAAGACCAAAGGCGGCGGTTCTACTCGAAACGGTCGCGACTCGAACGCCCAACGCCTGGGCGTCAAGACATTCGACGGCACGGCCGTAAAGACTGGGAGCATCATCATCCGCCAACGGGGTACCCTGTTTCACCCGGGTAAGAACGTGGGGATTGGCAAAGATGACACCCTATTCGCGCTCGCTGAAGGAACCGTGAAGTTTGGTTACCGAGGCGGCCGAAAGCTCGTTGACGTTCTCGTCGACTGAGCTTTCCTCCTAAAACGAAAAACCCCCGGGCTCGCCCGGGGGTTTTTCGTTGAGGCGATGGCCTACATTGCGCTCTTGACTGCCTTTTTGAACGTAGAACCAATGGACACCTTGGGCGCACGTGACGCCTGGACCTGAATGGCTTCGCCGGTCTGTGGGTTGCGGGCGGTGCGAGCTTTGCGCTCGACACGCTCGAAAGACAAAAAGCCCGAAAGTACGATCTTCTCCCCACCCGTTACACCTTTTACGACCACTTCTTCAAAGGCCTTGAGGACCTCCGCTACCGTGTTCTTGGCTGCGCCACTCTCGGCAACAATTGCATCTACTAACTCGGCCTTGTTCACCGGTCGACTCCTTACTCTTCGTTGAAACGGACTGGGAGTGTTCCCAGCAACCGGAGCCATCTTTATCGCAAAAGTGTTGAAAAATGGGGATTTCTGGCCACGATTCGCGGTGCGCGGGGCGGTGGTCTTAGCGAAATCCCTGTTGGGGGGCTCATTTGAATTTTCTTGGAAAATGCTGATTTTGCGCCAAAAGCCTACGATAAGGCCATGGATTACTTAAATCGGGACCATTTGGCGACCCTGGCGGCCAATGAGCGGCGTCGCTACCGCAGTGAGCACCCGCGATCCTTCGAACTGCATGAAAAAGCCGAACATCTCTTCACTCGCGTGCCCATGACGTGGATGAACAAGTGGCCGGGCGACTTTCCACTCGGTTTTCGCCGCGCGCACGGTGCGCTCGTCGAAGACCTCGACGGCAACGAGTTGGTGGACTTCGCCCTCGGCGACACTGGCGCCTTCGCGGGACATTCGCCACCCGCGCTCGTCGAGGCGGTGGCTCGGCGCATTGGTATCGACGGGGGCGTGACGACCATGATGCCCAACGAAGACGCCGAATGGGTCGCGGCGGAACTCTCGAGGCGCTTTGGGCTCGCCAAGTGGTCCTTCAGCCTTTCGGCGACTGACGCGAATCGCTGGTTGTTGCGATTGGTACGCCTCGCCACCGGTCGGCCAAAGATATTGGTGTTCTCCTACTCGTATCACGGCTCGGTCGACGAGACCTTCGTGGTGCTCGACGAACACGGCGTTGCTAAGAGCCGTCGCGGTAACGTGGCGCCCGCGCTCGACCCGAGCACGACGACGCGCGTGGTGGAGTTCAACGATCTCGAAGGGCTCGCCCGCGAACTGGCCCACGGCGACGTCGCCGCGGTGCTGAGCGAGCCAGCCCTCACCAACATCGGCATTGTCTTGCCCGAACCCGGTTTCTTCGAGGGAGTGCGCTCGCTCTGTGACGCGACGGGCACCCTGTTGATCCTTGACGAGACCCACACGTTCTCGGCCGGACCGGGCGGGGCAACTCGTCGCTGGGGCCTCGCGCCCGACGCGCTCACCATTGGCAAGTCGCTGGGCGGGGGCGTGGCCTGTGGCGCCTTCGGGTTGAGCGAGGACTTGGCCCGACGCGTAAGTGTCGCCAGCGCCAAGGGAGCGGACATCGTGGACGTAGGCGGGGTCGGTGGCACGTTGGCGGGAAACGCCCTAAGCCTTGCAGCGATGCGCGCCGTGCTCGCAGAGGTACTCACCGACGACTCCTTTGGACCAATGGAAGAACTCGCCACCGTTTTCGCCTCTGACGTGCGCGAGGCGATCGCCGAGCACGCTCTCGCGTGGTCGGTGACCCAGTTGGGCGCTCGCGCCGAGTACCGTTTCGCCAGTCCCGCGCCCACGAGCGGCGGGGCCTCGTTCCAGAGCGCCGACGCGCTCCTTGAGCAGTACCTGCACCTCTACTGCGTGAACCGNNGCGCAGGTTGCGCGTCACGGCGTGTTGTTTAACGAGGCGCTTGATGAGTTGTGCGCCTAAGAGTCCGTAGGGGGCGGCCCTAGGATGGGTCCGTGTCCAACTTCGTCGATTCGGCCCAATTGCACGCCAAAGCGGGCGACGGCGGGGCGGGTTGCGTCAGTTTTCGTCGCGAAGCCCACGTGGCCAAGGGCGGACCCGATGGTGGGGACGGAGGAAAGGGCGGGGACGTCTGGCTCGTCGCCGACACCAATCAGGCCTCACTGCTCGGGTTCCGTGATCACCCGTTTCGGCGAGCGAGCGACGGACAGCACGGCACTTCCAAGCGACAGCACGGTTCGCGCGGAAAGGAAATCCTGGTCACAGTGCCTTTGGGCACGATGGTTTTCTCCCAGGATGGCGAGATGCTGGTTGACCTGAAGGGACCCGGTGATCGTTGGCTCGCCGCCGCGGGCGGGCTCGGCGGTCAGGGAAACGCGCGATTCCTCTCTAACCACCGGCGCGCTCCGGCGTTCGCTGAACAGGGCGAGGTGGGCGAGGAGCACTGGTACAACCTCGAACTCAAACTCGAGGCGGACGTGGCGCTCATTGGGTTTCCCAACGTCGGCAAGTCCACGCTCATCGCGCGCGTTTCCGCCGCGCGACCCAAGATCGCCGACTATCCCTTCACGACCCTCGTTCCCAATCTCGGCGTGGTGCGCGTGGGTCAGCGCAACTCGCGTCGCGGTGACGCCACCGAGTTCGTCATGGCCGACATCCCCGGTCTGATCGAGGGGGCGGCCGAGGGCCGCGGTCTCGGCCACGACTTCTTGCGACACGTCGAACGCGCCCGGGTCCTTTGTGTCTTGCTCGACCTTTCCGAATCGGCGCCGTGCCCGCCCGAAGAACAGTTGGCGGTTCTCCTGGGCGAGCTAGGCGACTACCAGGCCGACCTGCTCGAGCGGCCCCGGGTGGTCGTGGGCTCTAAGGACGACGTCGCCGCCTACGAGATCGAGGGTGTGATGACGATCTCCTCGCTCACGGGCGTGGGGATCGAGGAGTTGGTGGCGCGTCTCGCTCAACTCGTGCTCGAGGTTCGCGCCGAGGAGGCGAAGAACCTCGATCACGAGGTCGTCGTGCACAAGCCGTTGCCCGACGAGATCTCGGTTACGCGAGCGGCGCCGAACTCGTGGCTCGTGAGCGGGCGCCCCGCGCTGCGCGCGGTTCGATTCCAGGACCTCACCGACGACGAAGCGCTCGCCGAGATCGTGCGGCGTCTGCGCGCCCTGGGCGTGGACCGCTTACTCGCGCGCGCGGGCGTGCTCGACGGGGACGTCGTGACCATCGGTCCGCTCTCTTTTGAATGGTGGCGCGACGAGGTCGGTGCGGGTCTGGACCGCGGCGATCACCACCGAGCGACGCGACGCGAGCGTCTGGCCCGGCACGGACGACTGAACCTCGACGACGATGAGTAAGAGCGTCGTCGTCAAGCTCGGCACCTCGTCGGTGACCGACGCCTCGGGCGGGGTCGACTACGACGTGCTGGTCAACATCGCCGCGGACGTGGTCCAGCTGCGTCAACAGGGTTGGAACGTGGTGGTGGTCACTTCGGGAGCGATCACCGCCGGGTGGGCCGAAGTGGGCGCAGGAAAAGAGCGTCCGCACGACGCGGCGACCCTGCAGGCGGTCTCTGCGGTGGGCCAGCCCCTGTTGATGCACGCGTGGCGCAACGCCTTTGGCGAGGTCAGCACGGCCGTTGGCCAGGTGTTGCTCGCGCCCCTCGACTTCAGTCACCGGGGCCAGTACCTGCACGCGCGAGGAACACTCGAGTCACTCGAGGCGCTCGGGGTGGTGCCCATCGTCAATGAGAACGACGCGGTCGCCGACGAGGAGATCCGTTTCGGGGACAACGACCGGCTCGCGGCGTTGGTGGCGAACCTGGTGGGCGCGACGCACCTAGTGCTACTCACCGACACCGACGGCCTGCTCACCGCCGACCCGCGACTCGATCCCTCGGCGACGTTGATCGAAGAGGTGAACGCCATCGACGCGGACCTGGTGGAGGTGGCGGGTTCGAGTGGCACCAGCGTGGGCAGCGGGGGCATGGCCTCGAAGTTGGCCGCGGCGCGCATGGCGACCTGGTCGGGCATCACGACGGTCATCGCCCCCGCGAGGGCACGGACCCCGTTACAAAAGGCCCTGAGCGCGAGAACCGGGTTCGGCACGACGTTCCACCCACGAGCCGAGCGTCTGTCGGCGCGAAAGTCCTGGATCGCCTTTGCGGTCGCGAGCCGGGGGACGCTTCGAATAAACCAGGGCGCGCTCGAAGCGTTGGAGAACGACGGACGAAGTCTGTTGCGCGTGGGCGTCGAATCCCACGAGGGGGACTTCGTCGAGGGCGACGCGGTGGACGTGCGCGGTCCCGAGGGACAGATCGTCGCCAAGGGACTCGCGCGAACTGGCGCCGAGGGCTTTGACGAGGGCGACGACGTGGCCGTGCACCGCGACGACATGGTCCTGCTCCGTCGGGTCTAGGTGCTCAATTACGCTTGGGACATGACTATGGAAGATCTCACGAGGCAGGGACGTGCCGTGCGCGAAGCCTCCAAGTCCCTCGCCCAGGCGACGAACGCGCAACGTTGCGCGGTGTTAGAGCGGGTCGCGGACCTGCTCGAAGAAGTCCAGGGCGATCTCCTCGCCGTCAACGCCGCCGAGGTGGCGACCTACGAGGAGTCCGGACCGGGGCGCGACCGTCTCACGCTCACCAAGGGACGCGTCCAAGCCATGGCGTCGGCGTTGCGCGAGATCGCCGCCGCGCCCGACCCGCTCTTTGAGGTCGTGGACCGCAACGTGCGTCCGAACGGGCTTCGCGTCGAACGCCTGCGCGTGCCGCTCGGGGTGATCGGTGTCGTCTACGAGAATCGCCCGAACGTGACGAGCGACGTCGCGGGACTGTGCATTCGTAGCGGTAACGCCGCGTACCTGCGCGGCTCGTCCTCGGCGATGCGTACGAACAAGATGATCGTCGGGCTCTGGAACGAGGCCCTCGCCAAAGAAGGTCTGCCCGAGCACGCGGTCGCGCTCGTCGAGGATCCGAGCCACGAAGTGGCGGTCGCGTTCATGCAGATGACCGACGTGCTCGACTGTCTGATACCGCGCGGGGGCCCGAGTTTGATCAAGGCCATGCGCGAGCACGCGCGCGTGCCCTACGTGCTCGACGGTGACGGCAACTGTCACGTCTACGTCGACGAATTCGCCGACCTCAACGAGGCCCTCGCCATTGTCGTGAACGCGAAGACCTCGCGCCCGGGCGTCTGCAACGCCGCCGAGACTTTGATCGTGCACGAGAGCGTCGCGTCGGCATTCTTACCGGCGCTGGCGTTGGCGATGCCCGAGGTGCAGTTGCGCGTCGACGAGCGCGCGAAGTGGATACTTCCTAACGCCACGCGGGCCGTCGAGTCGGACTTCGAAGACGAGTTCCTCGACCTGATCATGGCGGTCAAGGTCGTGAACTCCCTCGACGAGGCGGTCGCGCACGTCTCGCGCTACGGCACCGGTCACTCCGAAGCCATCGTCACTGAGGACCTCGCGCGAGGCGAGGAGTGGATTCGCCGCGTGGACGCGGCGGCGGTGCTCGTGAACGCGTCGACGCGCTTCATCGACGGGGGTGAGCTCGGACTGGGCGGCGAGGTCGGCATCTCGACCCAGAAACTGCACGCGCGCGGGCCCATGGGGCTTCGCGAACTGACGTGTCTCAAGTGGGTCGTGCGCGGCGAAGGACAGGTCCGATGAGCGCCCTTGATCCCCGCGAGGAACTCGCCAAGCGCCTCGGACTCTTACAAGTGCCCCCGGTGCGATTTGACTCGCCCCACGAGATCCAAAAGCTGCTCGCCGAGAACGACTACCTGAGTGACGACGCGATCGCGTCGGTCACGTTTCTCGCGGACCGGCTCGCCAAGCCCGTGCTCGTCGAAGGTCCCGCGGGCACCGGCAAGACTGCCCTCGCCCAAGCGGTCGCGGACTCGATCGGCGCGCGACTCATCCGTCTGCAGTGCTACGAAGGACTCGACGAGAGCAAGGCGCTCTACGAATGGAACTATCGCAAGCAGTTGCTGCGCATCCAGGCGGGCCGCTCTGAGGGTTCGAGCGAAGAGTGGGCTCACCTCGAAGAGGACATCTTCGCCGAGGAGTTCCTGCTCACGCGCCCACTACTCGAAGCGATCACCGCGACCGATCCGGTCGTCCTGCTCATTGACGAGGTGGACCGGGTCGAGCTCGAGACCGAGGCGCTGCTCTTAGAGATCCTCTCTGAGTACCAGGTCTCGATCCCCGAACTGGGCACCGTTCGCGCCAAGCAGATCCCCATGGTGTTTCTCACCTCGAACAACACCCGCGAACTCTCCGAAGCGCTCAAGCGACGNNGTGCTCGCCGAGCAGATCGCCCAAGTCGTGCGATCGTTGCGCTCGCTCGACTTGAAGAAGGCGCCCTCGGTCGCTGAGACCCTCGACTGGGCGCGCACGCTCGTCGTGCTCGGTCGCGAGGAGATTGGTGAGAAGGACGCCGCCGAGACGTTGCACATCTTGTTGAAGTATCAGTCTGATATCGAGCGAGCGACCAAAGAACTCCTCGGTCGCTCGAAGCCCGTTGCTTAATCTTCTCGGCGACTTCATCGCCGAGCTGCGCGCCGCGGGTATTCCGGTTTCGATGAGCGAGCACGTGGACGCCGCACGCGCGGTCCAGGTGATCGACCTCTCGGACCGTGCGCTCATGAAGAACTCGCTCGCCGCCACGCTCGTCAAGGACGGCGATCACATGCCCGTCTTCGTGACGGCCTTCGAGGTCTTTTTCGCCAATCGATCGTTCAATTCGGTCGCAGAGTTGTTCGATGACCTCGAGGCGCCGTCGCCCGAGGGCGCCGGCTCTGGCCCGGGCGAGGCTCGCGGCGAGGGTGGCGGGGCCTCTTCGACGATGTCCGCCGCGGAACTCGCCGACCTGCTCTATCGGGCGCTTCGCGAGGGCAATCGAGAGGACCTGCGTCGAGCGGCGCGCGAGGCGGTCACCCGTTACGCCGGCGTAGAGCCGGGTCGCCCGGTGGGAGGGACGTACTACTTGTACCGCACGCTGCGCAATCTCGAACTCGACGCGCTCGAACAACGCCTCGCCCAAGCCGCCCTCGCTGATCAGAACACGAGCGACGACCTCGCCGAGCGCTTGAGTCGTGACGAGGCGCACGCGCGCATCGAACAGTTAAAGGCAGAGATCGAACGCGAGATCCGCGAGCGCTTGGTCGAGGACCGCGGCGCCGCGGCGCTCGCCAAGTCCGTGCGAAAACCGCTGCCCGAGGACATCGACGTGATGCACGCCAACCGTGAGGAGATGGCCCAACTCGAGCGCGCCCTGCGTCCGCTCAGTCGCAAACTCGCCGTACGCCTGGCGCGTCGTCGTCGGCGGCGTCGACGAGGGCCCGTGGACCTGCGCCATACGGTGCGCCGTAGCCTCTCGACGGGCGGGGTGCCGATCGATCTGCGCTTCAAACCTCCGCGCCCGGCCAAGCCCGAGATCATCGTGATCGCCGACATCTCGGGTTCGGTCGCGTCCTTCGCGCGTTTCACGCTGCACCTGGTGCACGCGATCAGCTCGCAGTTCTCCAAGGTCCGCAGTTTCGTGTTCGTCGACGGGCTCGACGAGGTGAGCCAGCTCTTTGAGGGCGTCGACGATCCCGCCGAAGCGGTGGCGCGCATCAACGCCGAAGCCGACGTCATCGCTTTTGACGGACACTCCGACTACGGCCGGGCCTTTCTCACGTTTCACGAGCGATTCGCGGACCAGCTCACCAAGCGTTCGACGATCCTGATCCTGGGCGACGCGCGCAACAACTACCACCAGGCTCACGCCGAGGTGATCGCGGACCTCAAGTATCGATGCAAGGCCGTGTACTGGCTGAACCCCGAGCCCACGAGCTACTGGAACAGTGGCGATTCGATCGTGAGCCAGTACGCGCCCTACTGCGAGCGCATCGTCGAGTGTCGAACGTTGCGCCAACTCGAAGCCTTCGTGGGCGAGTTGGCGTGAGCTCGGTCGAGCCACCACCGGGCTTTCGCACCCTCGGGGATAAACCGAGCGGAACCCGGCTCCTGCTCATTCGACACGGCGAGGCGCACTGCAACGCGAGGGGCGTCGTGGGGGGCCCACTGGGGTGCGGGGGACTCACCGACCTGGGGCGTCGCCAGTGCGTGGCCCTGCGAGATCGTCTCGTGTTCTCGGGCGAGCTCGCGCACGCGGCGGCGATCTATACCTCGGTGCTACCGCGCGCGATCGAGACCGCGGCGATTTTGGGACCCGGCCTGCCCGCGCGCGCACCGATCGAGGATTGTGAACTATGCGAACTGCATCCCGGTGAGGCCGACGGGCTCACCTGGCAAGAGATGATCGACCGTTTCGGCGCGCCCGATTGGGACAAGGATCCCGCCCAGTCCTTCGCGCCCGGGGGCGAATCGTGGATTGAGTTCTACGAGCGCTGCGCGAATGCCCTTATGCGCATCGCCGCTTCGCACGCGGGCGAGCTCGTCGTGCTCGTCGTGCACGGCGGGGTCATCGAACAGGCCATGAAGATGGTCCTGGGACGTTCGCCTGGGGACCGGCTGCGTCTGCGCACCGAGAACGCGTCGATGACCGAGATCGAGTTCGAGGTCCAACGACTGCGATTACTGCGTTACAACGACCGCGCGCCCCTCGCCGCGGAGTAAGCCTGCAGGAACTCGGCCACGTGAAAGGCCATGTCGAGGCTCTGGGTGGCGTTGAGCCGAGGGTCACAGATCGAGGTGTAGTTGGTCGCGAGGTCGCCCTCGAGCAGGCGCGAGCCCCCGCCCAGGCATTCGGTGACGTTGTCGCCGGTCAGTTCGATGTGCAGGCCGCCCGGCCAGGTGCCGAGGGTCTGGTGGACCTGGAAGAACGACGCGACCTCGGACAAGATGTCGTCGAAGCGTCGGGTCTTTTGGCCGCCGGACGCCTTGAAGGTGTTGCCGTGCATCGGGTCACAGGTCCACAGCACTCGGCGCCCTTCGTCACGCATTGACTCGACCAGGGGTCCGAGTAGGTCGTTCACCTTGTCGTGTCCCATGCGCGAAATGAGCGTGAGCCGTCCGGGGATGTTCTCGGGATTGAGCGCGTCAACCAAGCGCAGCAGCTCGTCGCGCGAGACGCTCGGCCCGACCTTTAGACCGAGCGGGTTCGACACGCCGCGCGCGAATTCAACGTGGGCGCCCTCGAGCTGACGCGTGCGGTCGCCAATCCAGAGCATGTGCGCCGAGCAGTCGTACCAGAGACCCGTGAGCGAGTCGCGCCGGGTGAGGGCTTGCTCGTAGGGCAGGATGAGGGCCTCGTGGCTCGTGTAGAACTCGACTGCCTGGAGTGAATTGTCATCCTGTAAGTCGATGCCACAGGCCCTCATGAAACGTAGGGCGCGCTCGATGTCGTCGGCGATCACTTCGTAGCGCTTGCCCTCGAGTGAGTTGGCGACGAACTCCTGGTTCCACTGGTGCACCCGAGATAGAGCGGCGAAACCGCCGGTCGTGAAGGCTCGCAGCAGGTTCAACGTCGCGACGCTCTGGTGGTAGGCGGCGAGCAGTCGCTCGGGGTCGGGACGGCGCGACGCGGCGTCGGGCTTCTCGTCATTGACGATGTGCCCGCGAAAGATGTCCAGGCGCACCCCGTCGACCTCTTCGAACTCCTCGGAACGGGGTTTGGCGAATTGTCCCGCGATGCGCCCCACCTTGATGACCGGTACGCCCGACGCGTAGGTCAGTGCGACGGCCATCTGCAGGACGACCTTCAACTTGTCACGGATCGCGTCCGCAGAACCCTCCTGGAACGATTCGGCGCAGTCGCCCGCCTGGAGCAGGAAGGCCTTGCCGTCAGCGACGAGTGCGAGGTGGTCGAGCAGTCGCCGGGCCTCGCCGGCAAAGACGAGTGGCGGTTTGGTGGCGAGCTGGGCTTCGACGCGTTCGAGGTGCGCAGTGTCGGGCCAGGTGGGACTCTGGGCGATCGGGCGTGATCGCCACGTACTGAGACTCCACTCGTTTTGCGCCAACACCATCCACCAAGGTTAGGTGTTCCCAACAGGCCCAAGCAATCAAGGCGTAGTCTCGTGGGGTGACGGTCAGGCGCCTAGGTCTCTTCGGGGGCACCTTCGATCCGCCTCATTTCGGACACGTAGCGGCCTTGCGCGCGGCGGCCGCTACCGCTCGCTTTGAGATCATCGAAGTCACGGTCGCGGGCAACCCCTACCAGAAGATCGCCTCGGGCCTCGTGCGTCCAGCGTCGCTTCGTCTCGCCATGGCCCAGGCGGCCTTTGACGAGCTCGAACTCGTCGAGGTCTCGGACCGTGAGATCAGACGCGAAGGGCCCTCCTATACCGTCGACACGGTGCGCGAGCTACTCGAAACCTACGACGAGGTCGACGTCATAGTCGGGGCTGACCTCGTTGAACAGATCGATTCCTGGCACGAGGCCGAGATCCTGCGCCAACTGGTGTGCGTGGGCGTGGTGCCGCGACCGGGCGGATCGGGCCGCGCGTCAAAGGGTTGGCAGGCCTACGACATCGCTATGGAACCGGTGGACCTTTCGAGCAGTTTCATCCGCGAGATCGCCGACAACCCAGAGAACCTACGGAAATTCGTGCCCGAATCGGTCATTCCGCTCTACAAAAGTTTCCAGGGATAGAGTTCTAAGTCAATGGCAGTTCGCATCTTCGAAGTCACCGAAACCGAGTCGACTCGACTCACGGTCTTGGAGCCGGCGCCTCATCGGCGTCGAGACCTGCGACGCAGCAAACATCGCTACGCCGTGCTCGGCCTGGTCTGTGTGACGTTACCCTTCGTGGCGGCGCTCTTTGTGCTCGGGGTGGCCCGCTGAGTGAAGTCGTGATGAGCGGCGAGGTTTCTCGCGGCCCCTTCAGTGCATTCGTCGCCACCTTGCTCGATGCCACGCTCACGGGAGCTGGCGAGAAGTTGAGTCTCGACACCGTGGTGCTCGACCTACGCGAGTTCGTCGACTCCTTTGACGCGCTGGTGCTCGCCTCGGGGCGCAACGACCGCCAGGTGCGCGCCATCGCCGAAGAGGTGCAACGGGTCATCGCCCAAGACCTCGGTGTTTCACCGGTACACGTCGAGGGCTGGGACAGCGCCCAGTGGATCGCGCTCGACTACGGCGACGTGATCGTGCACGTGTTCGACGAAGATACCCGCGAGTACTACGACCTCGAGCACCTTTGGAGTAGCGCTCCGGCGTTCCGACCCGAACGCCAGCGTTAGGGGTACAAGAAGGACGCGAAGTCGGCGTGGGTCACGACGAGCTGGCGCGTGCCGTTGGGCAGGAGCGAATCGCGCGGCGAGCCCGCGACGGTGATCTCGACGCCGGCGGTCGCCCCCGCGTCGTAGGCGCTCAGCACCAGTTGACCCAGGGCGAGCACCTGATGCTTGGCGGAGAGCGACGAGAGCGGCGTGGCGATGTCGATGATGCCGAGCTTGTTGCGCAGGGTGGCGCCCACGAGCACGAAGCCCTTGGGCAGGTCACTCGAGTAGCCCGCGAAGCGCTCGATTGACGTCGGGCCGAGCAGGAGTTCGCTCAGCACGGCATCGAGGCTCACTGGCGTGGCGACGATGCGGCTCGACGGCGAGAGGTGGCCGGTCGCGTCGATGAAGTACACGGGTTGGTTGACGAAGGTGACCTTGCCCTTGTTGGTGCCCGGAATGGTCGGACTGAGCAGTTGGAAGCCGGGCTTGGCGATCGTCGAGGGGGTGTTGGTCGTGGGCACGAGCGTGCAACCCGCGAGCACCAGTGCTCCACAGAACACCAAGAGAATGACGCGCGCCCGTCTCACGCGTGAGCGTCCTGGACGACGGGGAGCAGAATCTGGAAGCGAGCGCCGCCCTCGGGACTCTCGAGGATCTGGATGGTCCCGCCGATGGCGAGCACGTGGTCGCGTACGAGGGCGAGCCCGAGGCCGGTGCCGCGCGCGATGCCCCGGTCGTGGGCGGCGCGCCCTCGAAAGAACCGTTCAAAGACCTGTTCGCGTTCCTCGAGCGCGATGCCCGCTCCGTTGTCGTCGACGTTGATGGCGAGCGCATTACCCTCAAGGGAGAGGCGCACCGCGACCGCGCCGTTGGCGTAGCGGTGCGCGTTGTCGATCAGGTTGGTCATCACGCGCTCGAAACGGCGCCGGTCGACCTGGACCAGCGGGTCGCCGGTGTCGGGGTCGACCTGCACGGGCGGTTCGGCGATGCCGTGGCGAGTCGCCGCCGAGCGAACTGACTGACGCACGAGTTCTACGGACTTGACGGTCTCGATGGCGAGGGGCACGGCGCCCGCGTCACTGCGGGCCATCTCGAGCAGGTCCTCGACGAGGGCCTGGAAGATCGAGAGGTCCGCGAGGAGAAGGTTGAGGCTCTCCTGTCCGGCGCTCGAGAGTTCTTCACGGTGCTGTTGGAGGACCGAGGCGGTGGTGGCGAGGGTGGTGAGCGGCGAGCGCAACTCGTGACTGACGTCACTGGCGAACCGGGCGTCGCGTTCGAGTCGTTCGACCAGGCGGCTCACCATGAGGTTGAACGATTCGGTGAGCTGCTGGACTTCCTCGTCGGCGCGCGTCACCACCAGACGAGTCGAGAGTTCGCCCTGGGCGATCAACGCCGCGGCTTCGGAGACTTCGAGCAGGGGCCGAATCGCGCGCCGGGTCACCCAAAGGCCGCCACCCATTCCGATCAGGGTCGTCAGGATCGCCCCCGCGCCCATGTAGAGCAGCAGCACGCGAAGGGTGTGTTCGAGGTTCGTCAACTGGAAGACCTCGTAGACCTGGGTCTCCACGGCGGGTACCGGCAGGCCGACGACGAAGATGATCTTGTTGTTGACTTCGATCGTCTGGTCGGTGGCGTGGCCCGCCTCCACGCTGGCGATGATGGTGTTCGACACGTCCGCCGTCGCCGCGTCTGAGCTCTTGGACAACCACTGGTGATGGGTCTGGACGAGCACGTTGGACGCGGTCGCGCTCTGGATCGAGTTGAGGAGGCTGGGCAGTTCGGGCGGCGAGGTGTAGAGCGTGCTTCGGATGAGCGCGGCGTTTTCGTAACTCTGGCCCAGGTCGGTGTGTTGTTGGTCGTTAACGAGGACGTGTCGAACGCCGAGGTACGTGAGCGACGCGAAGATCGAACTCAAGAGGAAGGCACCGAGACCAAAGGTGATCATCAGTCGAAGTCGAAGACTTCGTCGGCGCATTAAAGAACCAACTTGTATCCGGCGCCTCGTACGGTCACGAGATAGGTGGGGTTGGCGGGGTCGGGTTCGATCTTGGTGCGCAGTCGGCGAATGTGCACGTCCACGAGACGGCTGTCGCCGAAGTAGTCGTAGCCCCACACCCTTTCGAGGAGGTCCTCGCGACTGAGGACCTTGCCGTTCATCGACGCGAGGTCGGTGAGCAGGCGGAACTCGGTCGAAGTGAGGTGCAGTTCGGCGCCGTCACTGTGGCGCACGACGCCCTCGTCGGGGATGACGTGCAGGTCGCCCATCTGGAAGGCTTTGGCGCTCTTGTCGGGTCGTCGACGCAAGTGGGCCTTTACGCGCGCGAGGAGTTCCTCGGGCACGAAAGGCTTGGTCACGTAGTCGTCGGCGCCCGACTCCAGGCCGAGCACGACGTCAACGGTCTCGTCGCGCGCGGACACGATGACAATGGGTAGGTCGCTCGCGTTACGCAGCTGTTGACAGGTCTCAAAGCCCGACATCCCGGGCAGCATGACGTCCACGATTGCGACGTCAGCCGCCATGCGCGCGAACAGCGCCACGCCCACCTCACCGGTGGGGGCGTCGTCAACGTCAAATCCCTCGCCTTCAAACATGAGGCGAAGCGCCGAGCGAATGTGGTCGTCATCTTCAACGATCAGTATTCGGGCCACGAGGTCTCCTTTGAAATCATGACTAAGACTAGTGAGGTCGCCGCGCGGCCCGGGGCCTCAGTAGCCTTAAGCCATGCAACCCAACGAGCCGGTCGGGGCTGGTGAGGCGTGGTTTCGCGAGGGCTTCGCCTCGACGCTACGCGCGCAGAATCAGAGCCTCTCGACGGTGCGCGCCTACAGCGGCGACCTCGAGCGCTTCGTCGCCTGGGCTCGCGCCCAGGGCATCGGCGGGCCTGGTGAGGTCGATACCAAGGTGCTTCGCCGCTATCTCACCTACATGACCGAAAAGGGCGATCAACGCACCTCGATCGTGCGCCGGCGCGCGTCGTTGCGCAGTTACTTCCTCTGGCTCGTCGAGCGGGGTCAACTCACCGAGAGCCCCGCGCAGCGACTGTCGGCACCCAAGGCCCGAAGTGCGTTACCCAAGATCGTCGTGCGCGAGCAGCTCGATCACCTGCTTGACGAGGACTGGGGCGAGGATGAATGGGCGACGCTCGATCGCGCGGTCTGTGAGGTCCTCTACGGGGCGGGCCTTCGCGTGAGCGAACTCTGCGGGCTCGACCTGGAGAGCGTCGACTTCGAGGAGGGCTTGTTGCGCGTGATGGGCAAGGGCCAAAAAGAGCGCATCGTGCCCCTGCACCGGCGCGGCCTCGAGTCGGTTCGGCTCTGGATCGAAGACGCGCGAGAGGACGTGATGACGAGTGACTCGCCTCGCGCGGCGCTGTTCTTTAACCGGCGCGGATCGCGCCTGGGCACGCGAGACGTGCGGCGCATCCTCGATAACCGGGTGGCGCGCGGCCACGTGCATCCCCACGCCCTGCGCCACACGTACGCCACGCACCTCTTAGAGGGCGGGGCGGACCTGCGCGTGGTCCAGGAGCTCCTGGGTCACGAGAGTCTCACGACGACCCAGATCTACACCCACGTCTCCAAGTCCCGACTCCAAAAGGTGCACCACCAGACCCATCCGAGGGCCTGAATCCAACGACTATCATGGTTTGGCCCTCCCACAGTGGGCGGGCTTGAGATGTCCCTGCGGTTTCGTACGGTCGCCTTCGGGTGCACCGCAGGGCCTAGTAACCGAACGGAAGGAAATAACGTGGCCTTAGTCACTTTGCAGGAGCTCCTCGACTCGGGCGTGCACTTCGGGCACCAGACCCGCCGATGGAATCCAAAGATGCGTCGTTTCATCCTGGGCGAGCGCAACGGCATCTACCTCATTGACCTTCGTAAGACCCTCGCGGGCATCGAGTCGAGTTACGCCTACGTTCGCGACCTGGTCGCTGACGGCGGGATCATCTTGTTCGTGGGCACCAAGAAGCAGACCCAGGGGCCCATCGCCGACTACGCCCAGGCGTGCGGAATGCCCTTCGTGAACCAGCGTTGGCTGGGCGGCATGCTGACTAACTTCGCCACCGTCGCTGGGCGCGTCAAGCGCATGGTGGAACTACGCGGCATGGAGCGAGCCGGTGACTTCGAGAACATGCCCAAGCGCGAGGCGCTGCGCCACAGTCGCGAACTCGAGAAGCTGGATCGCAACTTGAGCGGTATCGCCAAGCTCGACCGGGTCCCCGACGCCATTTTCGTGATTGACACGAAGAAGGAGCACATCGCGGTGACCGAGGCTCGAAAGCTCGGCCTGCCGGTGGTGGCGGTCGTGGACACGAACTGTGACCCCGACGTGATTGACTACGTGATCCCGGGTAACGACGACGCCATTCGTTCTGGGGCCCTGCTCTGTCGTTTGATCGCTGACGCCGTGACCGAAGGTCGCTTCATCCGCGCGAATCGTCCGACGATCGTAAAGAACGCCAGCGCGATCACGCCAGTCCCCGAAACGACGCCGTTCGTGGCGCCCGCCCCGGTCGTCGAAAGTGCGCCCGTCGCGAGCGCCCCGGTCGTCGAAGCAGCGCCCGAGGCCCAGAGCGAACCTGCGGTGGCAGAGCCCGAGGCCCACGTCGAACCCGAGGTGGCGCCGACTCCGGTCGTTGAAAGTGCGCCCGTCGCGAGCGCCCCGGTCGTCGAAGCAGCGCCCGAGGCCCA
>PKZO01000004.1 GCA_003133125.1 Acidimicrobiaceae bacterium
TTCTCGCGTTTCGGCTGCGGTTGGCGGTTCGGTCGCAGTTCTTGCGCCACTCACTCAGTCCGACTTTGGAGACTGGGAAGCACGCCTTTATCTTTTTCCGCTCGTACCATGGCTCTTGTACGTGATCATTCAGTTTGTCCGTACCGGCCGTCGGAAGTATTTGTGGGCCGGTGCGGTTATGACAATTGCAGCCTCAGCGGGAATCGCGGATATCCCGGGATCGTTGCCAGCATTTGTCCTCATCGTTCTCTTACTTATTGTCTTGGTTCCCCACTATTTTACGGAAAAGTGGATTAGCGCGCGGCGACTCTTGAGTTTTTTGGCAGTGGTAGTTGCGTCAAACGCATACTGGATTTTGCCATTTGCAGTTGGGTTGGTAGCGGGCCAATCGCAAGCAGCTTACGCCACATCAGGGACTGGGCAACAAGCAACATTGGCGCTAGTCGCTGCATTGGTTCCCTATCAACAGTTATCAAATGTGCTTCAGCTTCGAATATCGGAATTAATGATGAAGACTTTCTATTGGACTTCGCTGTCCTTTTCTTCCTGGTACCAGCGCTTGTCATTAATCGGATACTTGCCATTCACGATTACTTTCAGCGGATTATTCGTCACGCTATTTAGCCGAGATAGTCAGAAGTTCAGGAGGGTTCCAATCTTGGGACTGTTTCTCGTATCAATGCTTATGCTCGGCTTCATCTCGCTCACTTTCCCACCAGGAGCGCGCGAGTTGTTTGATTTCTTGACTTACCACCTTCCTGGCTGGGTGGCGGTGAAGAACTTCTACGGAACTTTTATCATTCCTTACGTTCTGGTCGTAGCGCTCGCGACGGCAACTGGATTCTACATTCTCGCTTCGCTTGTTCGCAGATCGATCGCAATCTCTGCGGGACTGGTCCTGATAGTTCTGCTCTCGATCTACGGTGCGCCATTATTTCTGGGCGATTCGTACCGCAGCGCGTACTTCTACGCTTCGCCTGCGAATCGTGTGGTGTCAGCATTGCCTGCCGGCTACACCGCTATGGTGTCTCGCATTGAAAGTTCGGGGGGCGCACCGACGCTTTCTTTGCCACTCCTGCAGCCAGGCTGGACTTACCTCATCGGACAGGAGTCGAATGGCGCTTTGGAAACATACATTGGCATTCCTCCGCTCTATTTTCTTGATGCGGTGTCGAACTATACCGGTGTCTCGTCTTTCGGAAGCTCGACCTCTCCTAACCTTCAAACCAATGTTCAAGATTCCGTAACTTCAGGCAAAGCGAAAGCTTTTGGTCGCGTTGCCGAAATGTTAGGAGTTCGTTGGATTCTTTCAGATCTGTCAGTCGTTCATCAAGTTGATTTTCAGTCCGTGGATGCTGAACCTTCGGCAGCAGCAGCGTTATCTTTTTCCTACTTGGTGGAGCGTGACCTTAATGCAGTGGATGTGGCAAAGGTGGGCAGATACCGTCTTTTGCGACTAAATGGAGGCGACACGACTTCGGTGATATCGATTGACAGGGAGAGTTCTTTTTCTAGTTCCTCCGATGGCATCAGCCGAGTTGCGTCTGGAGAATATCTGGGTCCGCTGCAAATGAATTGTCCAAGAGTTGTAGGTGGCAGCAGTGTTCACGCCACCCCCGAGGTGTCTGCTTCCGTAACGGGTCACATTGTCGCTGGTACTTGTTTTGTGGCTCTACGTGTTCCGTATTCTTCTCAGTGGAGCGCTGAATTGATCGAGGACGGTCGAACTATTCCATTGCAGCACCGCATGGAGTATGGGTTCGCAAATGGATTTGTCCTGCCTTCATTAAATCGAGGATCCGTGACGATATTATTTGCAAACTCGTATTCAGGACTCGATGATTTCGGTTTGGTAATCTCAGTTTCAGCGTTCGACATTCTGGTCGTCGGGTTCATCGTTGAAAAATGGCGTAGGCGGATCCGCAAGGAGCTTGAAGCATCGGACTTGTCTCGAGGCGAAGAATCATGAGCCAGAACTTTGCGAAGAGTGCATCGGGGGGAGTTCCGAGCGTTTCGGTCGTTATCGTGAACTTCAATGGCGAAGAGTTCATTTCTTCATGTATTGGCTCCGTGCTCGCACAAGAACCTGTACCCGAAATCGTTGTTGTCGACAACGGGTCAACAGATCATTCCGTATCCATGGTTCGAGAATTATTTCCGCAAGTAAGGATCGTACTTAACAGCAAAAACCTTGGTTTCGCGGGGCCAGCAAATCAGGGAGCTGAGGCTGCGACCGGCGATCTCTTACTGTTTCTGAATAACGATGCGCGGCTAATGCCCACGACGTTGTCGACTTTGGTTGATGCACTTCAAGCAAATTCCAAAGTTGCTGCATGCCAACCAACGATGATGAAAACAGAGGGAGGGTTCGACAGTGCAGGCTCTATGTTCACAAAGACAGGCTTCTTGCATCATGTGACGGACCATGACCTTGCGTCGAATCGCTTTGGCTCCTTTCGCTTTTCTTTGAATGGCGCTTGCTTACTAGTCTGGACCGAATTGTTTCTTGGAGCCGGTGGTTTTGATGCTTCCTATTTTGCATATTTTGAAGAATCGGACCTATGTTGGCGCCTCTTGTCGATGGGATATGTCGTCGAGCATGTTGAAAATGCGTTCGCAGTTCACGATACGGGTCGAACTACCGGTTCCATTTTTCCGTCGAACTATATTGATTTTCTCTCTTTTCGAAACCGCATTACCACCATCCGAAAGAATGGTGACAGACGTTTGAAGCTTCGCGTGCTGCCTGTCCACGTCGTTTGTTGTTTGGGTGTTTCTGTAGCCTTTGTACTCAATGGAAAACCAAGGAATGCTGCGGGAATTGTACGCGCCTTGCTTTGGCATTTACGCCCAATCATTAATCGTTCGAGATCGGAGTTCAGGTCGGTGAAACCGGTCTCCCTAGAGTTCTTGGCGACGTCCACTGTGCCATTCAGTTCCTCTGCTGCGATTCGGATGCTCAAGGCATACCTTTTGCGTTGGTGAGTTTGTGAAGATCCCGTTGAGATAGTCAAATTCCAATGAGACCCCGAAAGTCCCAGGATGCAGCATGAAGAATGATTCTACGTAGAAAATTCAGTCCCTCTACGAACATTGGGTAGAACTTTTGGAAAGATCCCCCTGAACTGAGCCACTTGACCTGGCCGCCTTACATGTCTGTGACTCGTCGATCATCTGCCCTCTGCCTTTCGAGCAGTAATCAAACACGTCGAAATGACGTAGCTAAAGGGAATATAAATCGGAACTCTAAAGTTCAGCCTTGGTGCGAGTCGCCATAGAAAGGGCACAAATGAAAGAGCATGAGTCTGTGCGGAATCAAAATGGGCCATTTCGAATAGGCGTAACCAGTTGCTTGGATGCAGCACCGAAAGATGTGTGTCATCTGCTAGCACGTTCTTCTTAAATGGGAATGGCGTTGTCCCGCAGAATGTCCCGCCGGGCCTGAGTATCGAATAGATCTTTTCGACTGCCTCAGATGGATTGTCGAGATGTTCCAGTACCTCAAAAGCGTAGATAAAATCGTATGATTCGCCTGCTGGGATGTCCCGAAGCGAAATGTTTTGGAAGACAGTTGTACAAAAATAATCATTTGCAAATGAACATGCGTCAGAGTCCATTTCAATTCCAGAGTAAACAATCGCTGCGCTTTGATTAAGAATACCAAAGAATCCCCCGGGTCCTGATCCTATTTCAAGTACTCGTGCCCCTGGACTTATAGGAGATTCACGCTGAATGAATCGCCATTGAGTAGTGAACCATTTGCGATAGTTGTTGATGTCACGCTTAGAGAAAGTGCTCCCATAATGTGAGCGGAAATAATTCTCGTAATTTATGGGCACCCTGATCGCCTACCTCTGTGTTTAGGGATTACCGCATCCCAGGCGAATTCTATGGCCGAAGTTCGTCGTTTTACTAAAGGCGTCGCCAGAGTTTGTTAAGCGTCTCTCCGTACCTGCTGCGTTCATGGCGCCGCTCTATTCCGACAATTTCGAGGAGGTGCACCGTGTTGTCTTCACAGCAAACTGGCATGAAACACTTGACTTTTTGCGCCCCTTAAAACAAAAGGTCTTCTCTTCGTCGGGTAATCAACTGCTAGTCTCGCAAAAGGTTGTGGCCTGTGAAAGTGATTGTGAGGGTAGTCAGTGATCCCTTCGGACTCGTACCCTCCTTCGGACTCCGTCAAAAGTATGCGCCGGAAAACAAAATTCAAGTCATATGTTCGCCGAACGATCAAATCTCTGGCTAACTTGGCAGGTTACGAAGTCGCTGTAAGGGGCTCTATTGCTCGCAGCATGCAGACCTCCTTGGACGTGAGTATTGGTCTTGGATTGAACCCTTCGACGGTGGTTGACGTCGGCGTGGCCTACGGAACAAGCGAACTTTACAATTCGTTTCCCAAATCGAGATTTGTACTCATTGAACCCATCAAAGAATGGGACGCTCATTTACAAAGGTTGATGAGAAATCGGCGAGTTGATTTTGTCTGGGCGATGGCAGGTGACGCTGATGGCTTTGCTCACATCAATATCCAGGCAGATCTAGGCTCATCATCATCGCTTCGAGAATTGATTCCCGATCGCGAACCAGTGGCAGTAAGGAGGGTGCCAGTGGTGAGAGTCGATCAACTATGTCTTGACCTTCAAACTGAACCGAGTTACCTTTTGAAGATTGACGTGCAAGGAGCAGAAATGAGTGTCCTTCAGGGTTCTGAAGGGATACTTAACAAAACGGACATGATCATTGCGGAGGTTTGTCTTCAAGAGTTGTTTGAAGGTGGAGCAATATTGTCAGATATTTTCAAATGGCTTGACGATCGAGACTTCCGCATCTTTGACGTATTTGGTTCGACAATCTCGCCGGAGCACGGCACAGTGTGGCAACTTGACATCGCGGCAGTCCCTATCGGTAGCGGATTAATCTCGCGGTCGAGCTTCTTGAATCGCTGAATAATGCCTCGAGAGGTTGCACTCCGCACATCTTGTAATTACGGTGCCCCCGAACTCATGGTCAATACTGGATCGGCAATTGATTCCTAAAGTTTTGGACCTCTGGAATGAAGATCACCGACGCGGCACTTTAGTCGCGACAAGTTGATGTAGTGGCGTAAGGCGAATTGGAGAGAGCACAGTCACTCCAGTCAGGTTGGAACTAACTATCTTTAAGTCGCTCAGGAATCTATCTCATAGCCAAGATAGCGATGTCTGTAGAGCATGAGCCTGCCGTGGTGGAGCTGCTCAAGGCTTCCTGTTCCCATATTGGGTCCAGGGGTTACAGTCCGTCTAACCCGGCGCTGCCAAAAGTCTTCTGAAATGGACTTGGAATACATGGCGTCAAATCCTGAAAACTTTAAGTTTGTGGACCTGTTCTGAGACGCCTAGTTACAAGACTTCTTTCTGGACGTTCGATGGTTCGAAGGACTTGAGGGTGGGATTGAAATTTGCCGCGATGGCAAGAATCCTTGCGGCAACTTGGCTCCAAGGTATAACTCCGTTAGGAGAGATATCCGGAAGCCCCTCGCTCAACCAAGTGGCAAGGAATTCATGCAGGACGGAACTTAGATTCTTCGGGTCGGGTGCGCTGAGTACGCCGTTGGAGGCTTTAACCGAATCGCTGAGGCCGGCAACGTTGTACGCAATAGTGGGTGTACCCACTGCAGCGGCTTCGCTTACTACAAGTCCCCAACCTTCTCTTACTGACGTAGCAATCAGTACGTGTGCTCGGGCGAGGCGTTCAATTTTTTCGGATGGCGAGATCTTGCCGAGAAATTGAACGCCTTCCGGAGCTAGCATGCGAAGTTTGTCTTCCATCGGTCCCGTTCCGATCACCCATAGCACCGCAGCGGGCATCGTATCTCTGAGCAAGCCAAAGGCCCGGATGGCGTCATCTGGCCGTTTATTCGGAGCGAGTCGTCCAACGAAGACAATGGTTGGTCTGGTCTCGCGCGGCTTGGCCGGACGCTCGTCCACAAAATGGAGTCCTTCCGGCACGACGACCACCTTGGTCAAACCGTAGCGCTCAAGCGAATTCTTGCTGGACTCTGACACTGTCACCGTGGGAACATCGCGGTATCTGCGTAGCCAAAGCGGTTCCATCACGTACCTACCAATAAGGGCAACCGGAAGAAGCGTCTCGTAAGACCAGATTTCGCGACAGACTTGGTGGATGAGCGCAATAACTGGCACGTCGTCGACCCACTTTGGAGCACCGAAGGGACGAGTGTTGACTTCATCAATAACGAGGTCGAAGTTACCTCGGCCTTCACGGCGGTAGAAGCGTTTCGCCTCACGATAGACACCGTGACGGGAGCCGCGTCTGATGATATGGATGCCTTCGAAGTTCTCGGTCGCTGGCCTTCTATCGGTGGCTGCGCAGAAGAGCGTTACGCTGTGGCCTTCGCTGATCCACTCGCTGGCCACATTGTGGGTGTACACCTCTGCACCACCAGCGTGTTGATGAGTGACGTCTCGCCAGTTCAGAATGAGGATACGAAGCTTGCGTTCGCCAGTGGAGCTTGTAATAGGCGAAACATTATTCGAATCGGAGTTCAATGAGGGGATCGACAGCGGCGTCAGAAGTGTTGCTTCGAGTTTTCCTCGAAGGTCACGTTCATAGAAGTGGAGAATCCGCAGTCGATAGAAAATCGCAAAAGTGTCAACGAGCGTATTTCGCGCCGAACGAAGTGAGACAGTGCTGCTGAAGCGCTCGCCGATGTTCACGGGCATCTCAACGAAATTCCGGAATCCTTGTTGACGAGCGACGACAAAGAGCTCCAGGTCGAAAGCGAAACGCTTCTCCACCATTCGCGGTAGTACGGCGGCCAAGACATCTCGCCGGAAAACTTTGATGCCCGTCTGAGTGTCTCGAATCGGAAGATGGAACAAAACTCGATTCAGCTGTTGGTAACTCCAAGAGTAGATACGTCGAAGCGGCGGGTAGACAACCTCAGACCGAGGGTGGCGCTTACTTCCAAAGATTAAGTCGGGGTGCTCCCGATCGATGATTCCAAGAAGGTCGGAAAGCAAATTGGCCGGTAGGTCACCGTCACCATCGATGAAACCAAGGTATTCGCCTCGGCCCTTCGAAAGACCCGCGCGCAGTGCTGCTCCTTTTCCTTGATTCTCATCAAGACGCACGAGTGTGAGACTGTCGGAATGAATGGCAGCTAACTGTTCTTCGCTGTGATCGGTACTACCGTCAGACACCGCGAGAATTTCGAATGAAAGATTGGATGAAGAAAGCACGTCAACAATCTCAACGACGTGCTTACCAAGGCGGGAACCGGGATTATAAAACGGAACAACCAAGGTGAAGTCGAGTTCAGCCGGCGGAAACTCAATCAGGGAAACGTTGTCTGCGGCATCGCGGGCCCCCGCCACAGCCAGCGCCAAGAGTGCTGGAATCCCTGTAAGAAGCAACGTCAGCAGGCTAACGATCAACATTATCGCTGCGACGGATGTCATGGATTGGTGGCGCAGCGAGATCAGGACAATCGCGAGGGCGACGCCGAGCCAAGGGGTCAGCGCGACGAGCGAACGGCGGGCCAGATGGAGATAGATAAAGAGGCTCAAGATTCCGATCACGGCCGACGCAAAAGCCAACAAACCGACGACCACAACGGCACCGGCGTATTTCGAACCAAAGAGCACGTGGACGACGAAACTTGCCAGCACCGTTAGGACGATCGCTGTGATAAGGCCAAATAGAGTCGTGATCTTTAATGCCTGCATGAAGGCCCTGCGACTTGAGAGGGTGGCGCCCTCTCCGCTTACCCAGTGCGGAAATGCAACGGCGACAATCGCACCCGGCAGGAAGAGCGCAATATGGGCTGCAATCGCGCCCGCAGCGTACTGGCCAGCAATTGTGGCAGTGAAGAAATGGCGGGCTAGGAAGGTGTCGGCCCCGATGAAAGCGGTGTAACTACCAATGGAGGCGATCGACAACATCATGTCACGCTTGGCAGTGCGTACGACTGATCCTTGAGGTTGGCTGCGTACTGTTTGACGAGCCGAGTAGAGAAGCGAACCCGTGGTGAAAGCTTGGGCGAAAATAGTGGCAACGATGGCGCCCGTCACGCCTAGACCAACTGCGACCATTCCCGCACCGAACAACAGTCGAATCGGGCCACCACCCGCAAATGTTGCGAAGGCCACCGCGCGAAAGCGATACTCGCCAATGAGGGCTCCCTGCAAAACTGCACCAACGATTGCTAGAGGAATCCAGGCGCCAACTAAATAAAGCGGCAGTGGTGAAGTGAGATGCAAGAATCCGTCGATTGTCGGGGTCACAGCGGCGAATGCAAACATGGCGAATATTCCGACTAGCAGTGCTCGCCAAATCAGTTTGCTTAGGGAAAAGGACTGACCACTATTAACGTTGCCGATAACTGCCTGTGTGACGGCCAACTGTGCGGCACCAATTGGCACGGCTATCAAGCTGAGGAGGCTGAGTATTGAACCCACAGCTCCGTAGTGTGCCGGACCCAACAAGCGACTGATGACGATGTGAAAGAAGAAGTTTGATACGTTGACGCCTGCACTCGCGACCAGGAACGACACCGCGCCGCGTCCGAGGATGCCAGTAGTGAGCCGAGACCACATCTCGGTCAACATTCTTGGCGGAGCATGTTTTAACCGGCTTGCCACATTACTCCCTTCGATAATGCGGAACGTAAGACCCGGCGTTGGACTAATTGCCCAAAATCATAATCATCCCCCGGATTGCGAATTTCAACATTGATTTGTCATTAGCGCGAAAGTTTGTGGCCATCGACGCACATGGACCAAAATTGAGAGCTAGTTCATCTCCCGACGGCTCGATGGCGCCGTCCGTCCCTTCGCAGTTGGGGTAGTTCTCACGCGGATATTGCGGGAGTGTCAGTATTGGAGTCCAATGAAGATATCGGGGTTGAAACGAGAACCGATGGGTTCGGGTTCCCATACTTCTCGAGGTTCCGCGGGCCAAAAAGAGGTCCACCAACACCTCTTAGGTCTCATCCGAAGTCCCGATTTTGCGACGCTCGCAATCGGGATTCTTATAGGGCTAGGAGTCTGTGCCCCTTTGCTCGACGGAGGCCGGGTTTTTCTCCTTGACTGGTCTATCGGACCTTATGGCGCGGTCGCGAACCCGACAGCCTTGGGTCTAAATGGTGGCCTCACCAGTGGCGTTGTCTCGTCTGTCGTTACGTCCTTCTTGAACGGCTTTCTTGGAAGTGCCGTGACTTGGATACCTATTCTCATCTTCTTTCCGATCGCTACGGTCGGTGCTGGGCGGCTCGCTGGACGTTCGCACTGGACGCGCATTTCGGCGGGCGTTCTTTACGCCGTGAATCCTTTTGTATTTAATCGAATTTACGCCGGCCACTTACCGTTGCTACTTGCCTACGCACTTATGCCCTACGCGACGAAGGCCATCATAAAGTCCGTCTCGTCATCGCTGCATCGATGGCCTCTACCCGCACTTTGGTGGGCTGGGCTGACAGCCATAAGTCCACACTTTGCGTGGATTTTCGGTCTCGTGATTCTTGGCGTTGCCCTCGTTACTCTGTTTACGAAACAGTGCTCGTTCCAACGTGTTGCGGGTTGGTTCGCTGTTTCGGTGAGCCTTTTCGCGTTAATGAGCAGTTACATCTTCTTGCCGCATTCGGTGACGAACTTACCTACTCAGGTGGGCCGAGTCAGTCTCGACCTTTATCGCACCACTGGTGACGCACACCTGGGGCTTTTTGCCAACGTGCTAGCGCTTTACGGTTTCTGGCGTTTGGGTCCGGGCCCAGTGCTACCTAAAGAAATAATCAGCGGCTGGCCCTTTTTGGCGTTGGCCATATTATTGGTTGTGGGCGTAGGCGTCAGCCTGGTGCGCCGGAGGAATTTGTGCGAGACCAATTCCCTTGGTGAGTATCACCCAAGTAAAGTTGGTGGGTCTGGCATCCGGCCGTCAGAAGTTTCGTCGCCACGCGTCGATGACCGCAATGATTTTGTGTGGGACCTTGGCACACGATATTTCGCGTTCCTGATCTTGTTTCTTGGCGTTGGGGGTTACTTTCTCGCGCTCGGTGACGAGGGACCGACTGGTTGGTTATTCCTATGGGCTTACAATCACGTGCCATTTTTCGCGTTGATGCGCGAGCCTGAGAAATTCTTGATGCTCCTTGCCTTGGCGTACGCAGTCTTCTTTGGGTGGGGAATTGAGTACGTCTCGAAATTGAACCTTTTCAAGTCGAAAATTGGAAACTTTACGGTGGTGGCCGTCGTTGGCGTCGCCTTACCGCTTGGGTACTCGGCGAATATCTTTGATGGATTGGGTGGACAAATCACCCAAAGTTCGGTGCCCTCTTCCTATCAACAAGCGGACGCGTTGATGGGTACGGGATCAGGGAATATTCTTTACCTCCCCTGGCACTTGTATATGTCCTATCCATTCACTAGCAATCGGGTCGTTGCGAACATTGGCGCAGGTGAGTTCCGACGAACCGTAATTTCTGGTGACGATGTGCAAGCGGGAGGCGTCGAGAGCCAATCTACGTCGCCACGTTCGGCGTACCTACAGAAACTCTTCAGCGAAGGGCCCGCCGTTCGTGAGTTTGGCGCACTCGTAGCACCCCTGGGTGTGCAATACCTGGTGCTGGCAAAAACTGTTGACTGGGCTAGCTACTCCTGGCTTAGTGATCAAAGAGATCTCACAGTGATTATCGATACACCATCACTGGAGGTATGGCGAAACAAGGATTACGCAGGCATTGGTTGGCGGGCGCCAAAGTTGACGTCAGTCACCGGCGCGGACGGTCTGCTCACCCTCGCCAAGGCTGACGGCCTCGTGGGGAGGGCTCTGGTCATTAGGTCTGGGGACGCAGGTCCGCCAAACGCCGATTCTTCGCAGTCGAACCAAGTAGACGTCGGGTCTTCGTCGAGCCCCCCAACCGTTCAGGAACTTTCACCCGTGGCATACCGAATTGCCGCTGGAAATCCCGGCTGGGTATCGGTAGACGCGCCTTTCCAACACGGTTGGATCCTAAATGGACAGCCCGCAATTAAGAGTGCCGAGGGAACACTCTTGGTGCGAGTCGGAGCAAGTGGTGGCCTGCTTCAATTCACGCCTTGGAGGCTCGTGCGACTTGGCTACATACTTTCAGCCTCAACCTTCGTACTCTTTTCGGCCCTGGTCATAGCTGGATTTCCGTTGGAGAACAGGCGACGTATGAAAAGGGGCGATCCTGATAAAGACGCTGGAATGAAGTTGTGACCATTCTTCGCCAAATGGTCGGAAGCGGAATGTTATTGACAATCCCTCCAGGCGTAGTGGCACCGTGCAATTTGGGATATCTAGAGCGTTACTGGCGAAAAGTCCTCCATGAAGAATCAATGATGCCCCAGACGCCACGGGCTTTCTGGATGTAACTTGAGCGTCTATGTCTCCGGTGGTACGGTTGGGAGTGGCGTATTTGATGCCGTCTGGAAGGTTGCGTCATGGTTAATCAAGCTAAGAGTTTCCTTTCCCTTCATCGAAGAAAAGTTATTCCCGCCGTTCTTTCAGTGTCCTTGCTGGCAGGTCTGATAACGAGCATCGTTGTTACCCAGGGTGCCCAAGCGGACTACTACATCGGGTGCACCTTTGGCTACAGTTCGACAGGTACTCCTGGTACTGGCTCGGGCTTTGGCTACGGCTACGACCAGAACGGCAACTTTAGTTACGGGATTGGCAATACGGTTTGCCCTCCTCCGCCGAGTAACAACAACGGCGGCGGCGGTGCAACGACAACGACCTCCTCGACCACGACCACGACGATCGCCACTACGACCACGACGATTGCCACTACGACAACGACGCTTCGCAAGAAGCCAAAGCCCACGCCTCGTCTTCTTGGACTTCATGTCTACTTTGCGAACTGGTCCGCGGTCCTGACGAACCACTACAAGGGTTTGCTGAATGCACTAGCCGCAGAGATAGTTGCCGACCACACGACGCACGTTGTTATTACTGGTTACGCGAGCTTCGTTGGAATTCCTGGAATAAATGGACCCTTGAGTCTCCTGCGTGCGCAGACCGTCAAGAATTACCTCGAGACCGCTCTTAAGGCG
>PKZO01000002.1:0-21206 GCA_003133125.1 Acidimicrobiaceae bacterium
CGACGAGGCCCCATGAGCCGTCCTCGGAGATTGCCTCGGTGTAGCGCTCGGAATTTCGCACCATCTCGTGACTTGGCGACTCGGTGATGAGGCGCGCTAGGTCCTCATCGTCAACGCGTTAAGGGCAAGGTGACACTTTTCTCGCCCATGCCGTAATCAAGGGTGACGTCACCAGATCAAGCTTCCCAGAAGAGATATTGGAAAGATGTTGGTCGATCTCCTGAATGGTGGCAAGTCCAGCGTCGACGAGGTTGCGTCGAATCTGTTCAATCGTTGCCTTCTCGAGTTCGTTACACGCGGGTCCCCCAACGGGGAAGTAAGCGTCGGATCGGACGTCGCTAAGTCCCGCGTCCCTTAATCGCCGAGTCAAGGTCCTGCCGAACGAGAGGTCCACGCCGCGCTCGGTCATGAGTGTACGAAAGGCCCTCTTTAACCTATTGGCAAGTTCCTGTTCAGGACCGAATTCATCAAGGCACGCCAGACTCTGAAGTTCGGGGTCAGCTTCTTCCAAGATGAGCCATCCACCTGGGCGCAGGGCCTCCACCATGTGGGCAATGGCTTGGTTCCTTTCGAGGACGTGCACCAGGACGAGACGGGCATGAACGAGATCGAAGTTGGTGTCCGGAGGTTCTTGCGTGGCGACGTCGTGACAAAGAACCTCGAATCTTGAGTCTTTAGTTTTGCCCAGCCACGACGTATCGATGTCGGTTGCGAGGACCGTGCCCGTTGGACCAACTCTTTCGATGAGCCAAGAAGCGATGCTGGGACCGCCAGCGCCCACCTCCCATACCTTCCAGCCATCAGCGAGCCCGCAATCGATCATGTGGCGGAACGTCGAAGGATTGAATAGTTCTGCGAGTGCCTCAAAGCGAACTCCGGCCTCAACTTGCTGGTTGTCGAGCAGGTATCTCCCTTGATCGGTCACGGAGCGACTTTACCGTCTCACCCGACCGCGACCTGGCGGTTTGCGGCCAGGTGCGAATGAACGTCTCTGGTGAAGCACGTGATGATAGGTAGCTTCACCACTTGCGCTGGCTCATTGTCCGAGGGGCGTCGATCGCGACCAAGTCCGCTGGCTGCGAGGAAACTGCTTCGCGCCGCCGTGGCCCGAGAGAAGTGGGCCCTCGTTTCTCATCTCAAAAGCGACTTTGAAGCGCTCGCCAGCACGCGTCGCTTCGACTTAGTTCTCCAAACTGGAACACTCCAAGCAAACTTCGCGTTCTCTGAGATTCGGGGAACTTCTAGAGGAACCTCTTGCACGACATGCAAGGGGTTCGGTGAGCAAGTAGCAATCAGACCCCCACGCTTTTCATAGCGTGGCTGAATATCAACGCCGGAGTCTCGTGTCGCTGATCCTGAAGCTCACCCATAAAGCAACGCCTTCAGCAACTCGATTTTGATTCGAGCACCTGGATCTTCGAGGTTTGGGTAGGCGAAGCAAAACCTTTACGCAGCGTAACAACCCGTCCGTGGCGACTTCGTGCCGATCGAGTCCGATGACGCGGGCCCGAATCGAGGAGTCACGCTGAGCACGGTGCCATTCCAGGTGAGAGTGAAGTAGGGCGCTCCCGAGGGCCACGACTGCATGATGGGCGAGCCGTATGGGTTGTGCGTGGCCCACGTGGTACCCGCTCCAGGTGGCTTTCCGTTATCCGAGTAATACGTTACGATCGCTGTTTCCACTGATGAGAAATCGGCTTCGCAGGCTGAGATCTGCGCCTGCGCAACGACATCGCCAGCGCCCTTTGGGATCGACAACGTGGTGGATGAACCACCGGTCCCAGAACTAGTTAGGCCTGTGCCGTTCAAGCTCTCGAGAGTGAGGGCCATCATGATGCCCAGAATCATCACTACCAAGAGAAGTGAGATCAAAGAGAAACCCTTTTCATCGAGGACACGTCGTGGGGAACTACAAGACATGGGCCCGCTTCACTCGTTGTGAATAATTGTACTTCCTTGCTCTTCGCTACCTTCCGCCTGGTGTACGTGTAAGCATGGCTGACATGCACGCGGTTGAACTCGTTTTCGCCATTGGTTGGGCCGTGTTCTGGATCTACTGGCTCGTAGCGGCTTTCTCCATGAAGAGGGGTAACGTCCCTTGGTCCCGTGAACTCCGTATTCGGGCAGTGATCATCGTCTTGGTGATTCTCTTGATCCGTACAGGAGCATTTCGAGGCGGCAACCTCAACTCAAATGCGTTGCGCGCTGGCGTTGGGCTCGTCCTTTTTGCACTTGGTCTGGGATTTGCAATCTGGGCGCGCCTTCATATCGGCCACAACTGGGGCACCCCGATGTCGAAGAAGGATGAACCTGAGTTGGTGACGAGCGGCCCTTACCGGTTGGTTCGTCATCCTATCTACTTCGGCTTCCTACTCGCCGGTGTCGGTACCGCGGTGACGTTGAGTTGGACGTGGCTGATCGCCGTGGCGCTAGTCGAGGTCTACTTCGTCTACAGCGCGACCGTCGAAGAGCGCAACCTGACTGAGCAATTCCCCGTTGCATATCCGGAGTACAGACGCTCCACCAAGATGCTCGTGCCATACATCTTCTAGGCAAAGGGTTGGCTTTCTTGGGTCAACGACGAATGTTCTTGTTACAGGGACCGATCATCGGCCGTTCGTCGGAGTTGGAGGGCCAGGCTAGGCACAAAAAAGGACGCGAGGAAGATCGGCAGAAAACTCTTTCCGGTGCATCGGAAGGCAACGGTTTGGCTCTCGGCAGCGTCGAAGGTCTTAGTTCGGCTGGAGTTTCGACCATTGCGTACTTGCAGAGTGTGATGTCCAACTTCGATTGGAATCTCGATCGTGTCGTTCATTTCGAGCGATCCGGCTTGCTGACCGTCAACGACGATGTCGTACGCGCCTCGTCGAACCTCAACTCCGATTGATTTGTGCGTCAGTTTCAACGTTGCGGCCATTGCTTCACTTCTCTCTTTAGGAAGATACGTTCTTTGAGTCCTCGACTTAGAGTCAACTCAACCCTACCGTTGGACATCTGAGACCCGTCGGTCGATGCGAATCCGCACCCTGTGCGGTCGCTCAGCACCTCTAGGTTTCCCGGCGTCTCTACGTCAGCGCGGAAGCAGATCATCAAAAGCGAGTTTGGTGAACCACTTGCCCGACCCGCAAGTGGTTTCGACATTGCGAAGCCCTCACACGCCACTACTCTGGACGACGGCTTCGACTCGACGATTGTCGTCAGCAATCGTGTGAGCAACGCGAAACCCTGCTTGAATCGGGTGGACGTCCGCGGTGGCGTAGAACGTGGTGAACCATGTCGACTCTGGGTAATGGAAAGAGGGCTGAATGTGCCTGGTGATTCGCCACGCAAGTTTCTCGAGCGATGAGGTTTCGCGGTGACCGATGACGAGCAGCCCTCGCTGAGTGGATCAAGGGGGATGTTGACGTCGCGGTCCACGACCTGGCTCGTCGTCGCCATCGTGGCCTGCGTCGTGCTCTTGAACGTCTGGAACACTTTCAGCTCATCGTCGAAGGCCCCGTCCAGTCCGAATTGGGCCGGTTACGTGTGGCCGAACGCTAAAGCGGTGCAGTTCGTGTCCGCCAGCGTGACGGTGCCTCATCTCAATTGCCACGCGACCCCGAACGCGCGCTCGAGCGCTTGGGTGGGCGTGGGGGGATTCGGCAGTGGTTCGACCTGGCCGTTTCCACAGGCCGGCATAAACATGGACTGCATTCACGGGACTCAGTTCAACTTCACCTGGTGCAGCCACTCGAGCTTCGAAGAGGACTACGTCGAACCGGGCGACTGGGTCTCAGAGTCGGTCTACCGTCAGGGCAGTAACTGGTTCTGCCAAGTCCAAGACGTCACTTCCGGGAGCGACCAGGTGAAGAAGATGAATTACTCGTACCACGGCACGGTCGCCACCACCGAGTGGATCGTCGAGGATCCGACACTCAACTTGAAGAAGAACACGCTCGCCAAGCTGGCCAATTTTCGTACGGTTACCTTTCGGGACCTGAGTATGGGTCCCGCGAAGGTCGCACTGGGAAAGAAGAACTCCAGTCACGAACTCCAAATGCAGGGTTCGTCAGGACCGGTTGAAGCCAGACCGAAGTGGAGTGGATCCGAATTGAAAGTGGTATTTGGTTGACCTGGGTCGCCACAGGACCAGTATGAACGCTGGGACTGCCGAGATGAAGCTCGCTGCGTTGGCGTTCGTCGGTGGCTTTAAGGGTTCGTCACGACGAGCAGGCTCGTCGATACGGGTCGCTCGCTCTTGTGAGAAGGGTGGTTGAGCGTGCGCCCATTGACAAAGAGCGTCGTCGAATTCCCCCCGTCGAGGTCGAGGGCGGTCACGACGCTGATCGACTGAAGCAGAGCGACCAATTGGTGCGCCGTGGCGCCCGACACGCCATCCTTGCCGTCAACGGTCATGATGACGGTTTCACCCGACGCGGTCCAGCCAATGACGGTGCGCGCGTACGGCCTCACCATGTAGATATCAGCCGGATCTATTGGTGCGACCACGCCGTGGTCAAGCAGGATCGGATGTCCTCCGATGTTGTCGCACCCCGCGGTGGAGGTCGTCGTCAAAGTTACGGTGTTGCCCACCAGCAAGGCTGCGAGCGCCGAACCGCTGGGTGTGGAGATATCGACGGTTCCGGCGGTGACCCTCACCGGCGTTGTCGTCTCGCCCGAGAATTCGAGTGAGGTCGTCGTGTTGATGGTCGTGGGGCTCGTTGCGCCACTCACTTGAGTGAACTCATACGTGACCCAACCCGAAGCCGACGGTGTTGGTAGTGCGTAGGGAGAGGTAAAGAGAAGTGTCCCAGAAAGCGGGAGGTGGACATTAGCGTAGGACATGGGCAATTCCTGGTTGATCGCCGTGATCGGAACGTTGACTCCGTTGACGTTGACGGTGCTACTCCAATTGAGTCCTTCGCTGACGGTTTGCGCGTCGAGATCGACCTGTTGATGTGCAACTTCAGGGGTATGAAGCAGGACGCAGTTTTGAATGATCGCACCAACTTCGTCGCCAGGGTCGGGCTGTCCCGTTGGAAGCAAGTCAAAGAAGTCACCGTTGACCGCCGCCACGCAACCCGGTGCGGTTCGGCACATGGTGCTGGGAGTTTGCTCACCCCCGTCGATGGCGTGATGGGCCAGTCCAACTTGAACGGCGTATTGGGCCGCACTGAAGGCGAGGACGTGGACCGCCGTTGACACACCAAACTTGCGACCGTTGATCTGGTATGTCTCAAGCCCATTTGCAATGTTCGCAGCCAAAGCTTGTGGTTCGACTTTCACTGGATCGCGGCGCAACGGGAGCGCAGCGCCGGTCGTCGATACGACACAGATGGCGGCAATAATGACACTGGCGGTTGCCGCTGCGCGGAAACCATGACGACGCGCGATTGAAAGTGAGTGGCCCCTTGACCTCGGACGCCCACGAAAAGAAGGAGCTTGCGTTGGCTGTATCACGTCTTCAGGCTATGGCAGCGGGAGCCCATTGTCAGCCGTTGACTGACAAACTGCATTTCCTAAACACGGTGGTAGTACCGGGTCACAGCGCGGAGGCCGTTTCGCAAGCAGTGGGGCCTCGCACATTTAATTTGGATACATCGTGAGGGTTCTCGACGGGGACGTCAACAATCTCCGACTGGCGACTAGTTCGGTGGAAAGTAGACCTAAAATTGGGATTATAGGAGGCTTCGGTTGAATTGTGTATCCAAGTTCACGCGCATTTTGGCAATAGCCGTGGGCGTGGTCGCTTTCTCATGCTCATCAGCGGGCATCTTTGTCGGGTCCTCAATCGCTGGATCTGCGACAGTGGCTGACTGTTCATCCGGAGTGCTATCACTGAAGGTCGGCTTCTCTCAGGCGTCGGCGGGAAACGAAGGCACGCCCGTCGCAATAACCAACAATGGGTCGTCAGCGTGCACGTTGGCTGGCTACCCATCAGCGGTCGCACATACCGAGTCGGCGAGTCCCCGCCCGGTCTCTTTTGTACGCAGACCTCGTTCACTGATCTACGTTGCTGCTCCAGTCAGAACCGTTGTCTTGGCACCGAAGGGTACGGCCTCTTTCGGCATCTCGTATGTGGACGGTCGAGATCAGCAATACGGACAAGGTAAGCGTTGTTCGATGAACTACGTCACGATTCAACTGCCCCGAATCGCTCCTGCCCGAAAATTCAGAGTCGCTTTTAGGAGTGGGTCGGATGGATTTGGTGGAGCGATAAATGAATGCTTCGCCGGTTTCGAGTTTGGACTCACACCCATTGTCAAAGGTTCTACTCCGCCGGGCCCCTAACACGTGTGAAGTCAATTGACCGACCTACACATTCTCCGACTGGCGGATAACTCAGTGGGATCGAGATCTTGTGAAAGTTGACTGGCTATTTGTCCAATTCAGCCAACACTTCACCGATAATCTTGGTCATCTTGTGCGCGGGGAGTGGCTCGCCCCCTTCGGCCTTCGCCACTTCATCAGAGAATGCTTCGACCGCGTGAGTCCCGCCGATCAACACCAGTCTCAGCGCCTCGCCGCTCGCTTGAGAGTCGCTCACGTGTTTCAGCGCGCCCACCACGTCGTGGTTGGGTGACTCAGCGACCGCGTGTACGACCTTCATCGCTTCCTCTCGTCCACTCGCAGTCGAGACGGCGGGGGCGCGATCAGGATTCTGTTGAAGATCCCATTCCGCGAGGGCCTCGCTGTAGCCACCTTCACCGGGATGCAATAGGCGAGTCGTCGGTTCAGCGGCCGCTGCAGCGCCGTCACCGGCCGGGGCTTCGACTGCGTCGTCGCTATCGTGATGTCGGCCCTCAGGAATAGGTACCACCAGGCTTCCGTCGGGATTTCGGATGATCTCCATGTCGTCTCCTTTTCGGCGCCGCTGCGCGCCCGTTGCTTCCAACCTAGAGGGTTCGTCTCAACGGCAAGCGCTACCGTGATCGCCATTCAGTTGAAGTTCATTGGCTTCTAGGATCGAAATTGTCTGCATCAGAGGACCAACGAGAATGCAACGAAACCTTGCTCTGGGAGATAGGTAAAGAACCTACCCGGTTAGTCAATTCGGACTGCGGACGATCGATTGTACGCTCGAAATGTGAGTAGGAAAACACACGTCGTGGTAATTGTGCTGGCGGGAGCGGTTGCGCTCGCGGCGGCCGGCATGACGGAAATGCCACCTTGCAGTGTCGGCTCTGTTAGGTCTTGTTGGTTCGGACCGTGGCCCACATCCACCAATCACGCGTCGAAGGGTCAGCCGCGTCCCACGCTTTAGCCGCCAAGCGTGACGTCTTGATCCTGGTACCACGCCAATGCTTTGTGGAACTGGTCAAGTGTGAAGTCCGGCCAGAGTTCGTCGACCACGTAAAAGTCTGCGTAGACAGATTGGATGGGCAAGAAGCCGCTGAGTCGCCGCCCGCCGCCCCAACGCACGATGAGATCGATCCTCGAGATATCGGCGGACGCGATACCGTCGGCGACGTTGTCGCGTTTACTTGCGTCGCCGTTCTTGAGAGCGTGGTTAAGATCCCAGTTCCAGCCGTAGTTCACGAGGAAATTAACTTTGATGCGACCTTCACCGAATCGTGTTCGTTGCGTGAATCGCTTGAGTTCTTCGGGAAAGAGTGCTGACTGGGTGTTACCCACCACGAGCAGATCCGCGTCTCTCTTTTCCAATTCGGCCACGGCCTTCACACAGGCGTTGCGAAAAGCTTCAATCTGAGCACCGGGACGTTTCGTATTGTCAACGGTAAATCCGTAGAAGGTGATTTCTGGGATACCCAACGCCAGGCACTCGTTGTACATCTCCAGACCCGGCTGAAGTCCGAAGTGATAGCCCTCTTGTTTTTCAAAACCTTGACCTTGAGCCCAACGTCGGTTGCCGTCAGGAATAATGCCCACGTGCTGGGGCAGACGCTTTACGTTGCCATCGCGTGAGCTCCCAGACGCAGTATTTCTCATCATGAAGTGATTGTACGACACGGTGCTATCCGAGATTCTCTGGCTGGCGGCACTGCGAGTCCCTCGATGGCGTTCTCGGGTGCTTCAGAACGCAAGCCTTAATTGACGTATATTCCACCGTGCGCCGGCGACTTAATTTGCAGGTGTCGGTTCACAATCGTGGTTTGGCGAGACAGTCATTCCCACCGTCCTTTTGTCCGATCGGGGAGTTTCAAAGACTTGGCTCTACGCCGCGAATGACTCGCGCTCATCTAGGAACGACCACCAAGCGCCACCAATGAGAGTCGCGGCCGTCTCGACTTCTTCGACATCCGGATTTAGTGCCTCGAGGGCTTCAAGAGTCCACCGCGCATGGTCACCCTCGACTGACCCGTGTACCGACCAGAAGGCAACCGCCTCGCTGCCAGCGTTGTAGTGCTGGATGAGGCTCACGGCTTTCGAGTCCGCGATTGCCGCGCCCTGACTTTCGTAGGCCCACAGACCCGCGAGTGATGATGCAGAACCACGCTCCAACAGTTGGGAATACGAATCCACTAGGTGTCGCGTGGCCGGCGAGATTTCCGGATTAGAGGCGTCATAGGAGTAAGCGAACTCCTCGAAGAGTTCCAAGTGGCTCGGGGGCGACACCTCGTCCTCAAGGTTCGCCATTACGGAGTTACGAATTGGCCCCTCGGGCAATTTCTCGCTCAGGGTCTCGAGGAACGTCGGCAGCATTGTCTCGAAGAAGCGATACTGCTCGGCGTAGTGCGTCAATTCGTCCCGGCTCAGCTCTCCCGCTTCCCAGCGTCGATAGAAGGGATGGTTGAGCAACTGGTAGTGCTCTAGGGCTGTGCTCATGGTCGTTTCGAGTTGGACTGTCATGCAGTGAAAATATCACTTCGCAAAAGTCAGCAATTACCGAGACGGACCGACTTTGTTGGTTGCGACACCAAAAGAAGGGGGTATACGTTCTCGCATCTGTTCCATCGAACGGAGCACCAACCTTCCCACGAATGATTACTCTCTGACTGCCACGGTTGCTAGATAGTAAAAGTGCTTCCGGGTATCGCGACCGTGATGGGACCACTGAAGAACTCGGCCGCCCGCTCTATGGCATGTTGCGGTTCGAGGGATCGTGAAATGTGGGTGAGCATCAAACGCTGAACGTGCGCCGCGGTGGCCATTTGACCGGCTTCCTCGGGAGCGCAGTGAATCGTCCCTTTTCTATCCGCCAGTTCGTCGCTACCGACCTCGCACAGCAAGAGATCTACTCCGTCCGCTAGTTCTACTAATTCCTGACATGGTCCCGTGTCGCCCGAGTACGCCATTGAACGATTCGCCGCTTCAACTCGCAATCCATACGAGTCAATGTTGTGCTGAAGAAGTTGACTGCGAAGGGTGATTTCGCCAACACGGTCAATGTCATTGATACCTATCT
This sequence comes from Acidimicrobiaceae bacterium, assembly GCA_003133125.1. Taxonomy (GTDB): domain Bacteria; phylum Actinomycetota; class Acidimicrobiia; order Acidimicrobiales; family RAAP-2; genus RAAP-2. The sequence goes on from PKZO01000002.1 coordinate 9,347, forward strand.
CGTGCACATCAAAAAAATCACTCATGGTGTGAATTTCATTGCTGGCCACGAATGACGAAACTCGTTGTGGCCACCCAGGTGGCCCGGCCACTGGAAGTTTCCGATTACGAGTGATGGAACCAAAGGCGTAGGCGTAGAAGACGATTGGCATGTCACTAAAATGATCCGCATGCAGATGACTTATCCATATTGCACTTAGTTCTTCCAAGGCGACATATCGCTGCAGTTCAGCGAATGTCCCGGTACCTGCGTCAATACACAGGCTGTCGTTTCCTAAAAGTAATAAGTAGCCGGAGCATGGATTACCTGGCGTTGGGAACGGAGTCGCAGTTCCGAGTACGGAAAGGGTTGGGCCGTTCACTAGACAATTGTTGCACAGGAATTTGAATGACGTAAGGAGAAGCGAAGGATCGGAGCACTTTCTTTAGCGGATTCAATCAGGGGTCACCCAGTTTGCGACTGAGGCCGCCGCAAGAGACCCGGAACCCTTCATTCGAAACGTAACAATGGCGAGTTGCGTTTGGTTTCGGAGACGCACTTCTATCTAACTTCGCGTTGAGCAGTGAGCGCGATTGGCTTCACCGCTTGGAACCTAACAGCGAATTCATTGGTGTCGATTGCGATGTTCGTGTATCCAACTTCCTCTAGGCGACGAAGCAGATTAGTAGGATCGACGGGCACGTAGGTGTCGCCGATATGCAGCGCACGCAGTTCATCGCTGGCGAGGCTGTCTTGACCGACCAGTACCCCGCCGGGTTGGAGGACTCGGCAAAGTTCCGCGAACAGGGCATCTTGCCGTTCAACACTCGGTAGATGGTGCAACATGGTCAGACACACGGCGCCACTGAAGCGATCGTCTTCCAAAGATGTACATGTCGCATCACCATGGACAACATCGACGTTTGTGCCTGCGTATCGCTGCGCAAGCGCGGCGGCGAGGTCGTCATCTAGTTCAACCGCGGTCAATCGCTGGACCTGGGAACGTAGCACTTCGGTGGTGAGTCCCGGACCGGGCCCGACCTCGATTACGTCATCGCCGAGTTCGACGGACTCTAGTACCCATGGGATGATCCACCGCTCAATAGCCTCGGCCCACTCGGCGCTCGAACACATTTTCAGGTGCATCTCGTTCATTAGATCCCAATCATTGACAAAAGCGAAATGCAGAAGTAGTTCATCACATATAAGTCATCATTGCCCTACCTGACGGGTGTGATGGTCTTAAGCCATGAAAACAAGAAGTGACATTCAATCGTGCCAGTAGCCGACGAACAGAAACGGAGTACCGGTTCAATATCGACGGCGCGACGTGATACGTCTATCGCCTTGCACTGGCATTTCAACTATTCCTATACGAGCCCGCTGAACGGCAGGGCATTAGCCTTCAGTCGGAGGTTTGCCGTGGGCGCTTGGCCAGATTGGAATGGAATCACGAACCTTCCGGCATCTGCCACGGCGGTAATTGCTTCGACAACTCTTGCAGCGGCGGCTGCTTGGATGCCATGGGCGACATTCAGAGGTGAAGCACATAATGTCACCATCAGGTTTTCTGGCGGCTCTCTCACCGATTTCATCCTTTTTCCGGCGATTGGCGTAATTCTTTTCTCGTTGGCGACGATGCGTTGGCCAGTGCGCTCAGTTCAGCTGGTGCGGCTGATTCTGGCTGGGGTGACTCTGGCCTTGGTGGTAGTTCTGGCACTTCGTTCAATTTCTTCAGCCAATGCAGTTTCACAAGTCGGCTATTCGGTCACTTCATGGTCAATTGGTTCAGTCATAGGTGTGGTTGCGGGCGTGATCATGTTCGCCTCAAGCGCGGTGGGTTTCGCTCAGGCCACGAAGACCTTTAACGGGTAGGCGGACTGGGCGTTACCGACCAAGAGGCGGTGTGATTTCGCAACTGGGCCACTGTTGTTCGATCGGCCCGGCTTTATTGAGATGTCACCTTGCACCGGCGCCTTGGTTAGTGGTTGTGGGTGAAGGACGTGGCCAGATACTGGCCCGTCAACTAGGTTCAGACCAATGGAACGTGGACCGAGAGGATATTCGTCGAGAACCTATGATTTCCCGCTCTCACGTAGACAGCGAATCCTGAAGCGGCTTAGCTATAGGTTCCTTCCACCGAAACCTCGCCACCTGAATCGTTTTCAGCGGATCATCTGGCGGGCTCAGCGTCTCGTTTTGGGCGAAAACCGCCAACGGACAACTGAGAGGCGACGGGGCAGGCAACGACCCAGCCATTGAGACACTTGCATAACCACATTCGTTCCTCGCCACCTTCATGAACTCGGAGCGAATTTCATTTCGGCGCTAGGCCTCAGGTTCCCTTCGCAAAAAGGCGTTGTTCGACCACGTCGTGGCTGACTCATCGATCAACGCAAAGTCCTCGACGCGTCCGCCACGGCGAACATCAGAGACGATTTCTTGAGTTCTAATGGTCTGTTTCGAATGGCTTGGGGCCTTTAGCGCGATCCTCTCATGGGTTGACCGGAATTTCGCCGACGGCCGCCCAGTGCTTGGTGACAAGTCCGAAAAACGTTTTGCCAGGAGTCCGTGCCTGCGCGCAATACTGTGGCAACTACTTGTGGTCGCTGGAAGGAATAACCTATGGCCTATCCTGACCGTCGTACTGCGTTACTGGACTCGTACGAGAACGCCGCCGTGATCGTGTCGGGGATCACCTCAGGGCAAGTCACGCTCCGCACTCCCTGCCCCGATTATGACGTGGCGGGTCTGATCGACCACCTGGTCGAAGCCGCCTTCCGGGCAGCCGCGCTCGGTCGGGGCCAAACCCCTCCGTCCGGAGACGACTCGCCCCACGTCGAACTGGTTGACGCGCCCGCCCAGCTTCGCCGCGCTGCTGAGCAGGCGGCGCAAGCATGGGAGGACGATTCGCGGTTGTCTTCGTCGTTCACCATGCCCTGGGGTGAGGAGTACTCGGGTGCGACATTGGTGAATATGTATCTCGCCGAGTTGGCGGCGCATGCCTGGGACCTGGCGATGGCCACCGGGCAGCTCGACAAGCTCGACCAATCTCTAGCAGTGTCGGCGCTCGACGGGGCGCGAGCCATGATCAAACCCGAGTACCGCGATATGGTGGCGAAGGGTTCGCCCTTTGGGGCCGAGGTCCCGCCACCTTCTGACGCCGACGACTGGGAGCGCCTTGCCGCCCTCATGGGACGCGACCCGCGGGCATCGCTCAACGGGTAACGAAGCGAAAAAAGGCACGAGCTCTTCATGAACTTCGCATTGGAAGTTTTCATGGCGAGATACGAAAGGTTCTGGCCCGCAGTTTGTGGTCATCAGCGACGACCTCGTGACGGCTTGAGTCGGTGAAACGCACGACGAGGGCTGTAAGTCCTTGTGGTCTTGTTACAAAAAGGCTTGACTCTAACCTGGGAGGAGGCCACATACCTAAAGAGTCGTGCTGTTGCGCACGACGACGAAGGAGTAAGAGGCGTGGAAGAAGTCAGCATTGGCGAATTCGCACGACGGTCCCTTTTGTCAGTGAAGGCGCTTCGCCTCTACGACGAGCTCGGCGTGCTGAAACCTGCGCGCGTTGACGATGCTTCGGGTTATCGCTTCTATGACCTGGATCAACTTGCGGATGCACGTCTTGTTGCGATGCTTCGTCAACTCGAGTTTCCTCTTGCGACCATCAAGGAGTTGCTCGCGTGCAGTCCGGTCGACGCCGCAGATCGTATCGCCGAGGAATGGCAGCAAACTGAAGCCGCACATGAATCTCGGCGCGATCTCGCTACATACCTCGTCAATCAACTACGAGGAGAGAGGTCCATCATGTACGAAGTAGCCACCCGAGAAGTGCCCGAGCGGAGTTTGCTCTGCCTGAAGCGAAACGTTGATCCGCCAGGCGCGTGGGCACTCGGCAAGAAGTTCGTTGCAATCCTGCGCGAGCGATCGCTGCCGAAGCTCGGTGGGCGAGAAGGCGCAATGTTCAGTATCTACTGGAGTGAGGTGAGTGCCGATAGCGACGGTCCTGTTGAATGGTGCCGGCCAGTTCCGGAGAAGGACGCCAGCGCGCTTGCATTGCTATGTCCTGAACTAAACCTGCGAACCGAACCCGCGCATCGAGAGGCATATGTTGCGTTGCCGGATGGTGCGGGTGATGATGGTGGAGTGCAGGTCCAACTCGCGTCTGAGGCGTTGCGCGCTTGGGCGGAAAAGCACAGTATTGGTCCAGGGAGTCTTTCCTTCTCTCCTGAGGAGCTCGGAGTGCGGATTACCTACCTCGCAAGCGAGCCGGGCACCAAGACGAACGCTCCCTACTGCGACTTCGCAGTACCTTTCGTTTAGACCATCTCGGTGTCGGCAGCCCGACGCGACAGTTCTGCAACTTGCACTGGCGACTTGAACCCCCGCCCGCATCGCGGCCTGTGTTTTCGTGGTCCGTTGACATCGCGCGACTGAGTCGCGGTCGATTGAACTACCGTGAAACTGAGTTAGGAGAAACTTAGTTTGGAAAAGCACGAACCCATACTGAAATTCACTGCGGTTCGTGGGGGACGAGCAGCCCAGCATGGTTGGTATAAATGACCGGTCTCTTGTGTTGAAACACGTCGCCTTCGTTTGCGCAATGACGATGGAGATCATCCCGCTCAAACGGAGACTGTCGCTCAACAAGACCGTCATCGGATCGCTCGAGTTCTACGCCGGTTCGCTCGGTGATCGCCCAGTCGTGGCAATCGTCACGGGTATCGGCAGCGAGCTCGCCGCTGAGGGAGTCGAACGCCTCGTAGAAGCGATCGAAATCGAGCAAGTCGTCGTGGTCGGCATTACCGGGGCCGTCGACAACGAAACTCCAATCGGCACACTCATTCTGCCAGCGGTGGTCGTCAATGGCACCACCGGCGTCGAGTACCGGCCAAGACAACTCGGCGGGGGAAATCCGACGGGCAAGATGTGGACGTCCGACGAGCTCATCAAGGACCTCGATGTCATCGCCCGCTTGCGGGCCAACGGCGTGATTGCGTTGGACATGGAGACCGCCATCATCGCTGAGATCTGTCAACGCCACAAAATCCCCTGGTCGGTGTTTCGAGCTGTAAGTGATCGAGCGAGTGAGGTCAGCCTTGATGACGAGGTGATCCATCTAATCAACCAGGACGGTATCTTCAACTTCAAGTTGATCGGTGCCTTCTTCGTGAAGCACCCGGGACGATTGCCGGCATTAGCCCGCTTGGCCAAGGACGCCAAGCTGGCAGCCGAGCACGCCGCCACCGCGGCCGTCACTGCGATTTCGCAACCTTCGCGCCATGCTCCGTTTTCGCAGGGCACGTAAGCGTCTTTTCCCAAAGTCGAAGATTGTTGGTGTCGGAGACCCGATGTAACACTTCTGCAACTGTGCACTGGCGTTTAGAACCAACCGTGTGGGATCGTAGAAAGCCATTCCCTTGGATTCTCGAACTTTGCGAAATATCACGAATGCGGTGCGAAGAACTCCAACGCAATGTTGTCCGGATCCCGGAAGGGCAGAACGAATCCATAGCCTGCGTCGATAATTCCCCCGTTCTCAATTCCTAAATTGTCTATCCAATCTCGCCACTGTTCAATCGCAGTGCGATCAGCGCACGCGAATGCGACGTGGTCCAGGCCAACCTGCCGTTCATCAAATTTTGAACCCTTGACGGGATTAGGGAACTGGTTGAGAGCAAAGAGGATCTGACCGCCCAAGTGCCACGCAACGTGGCGAAAGGGACCGGTGTCTTCATCAAGGACGGGCCTCGAGTCAAAGAGGCGCTCGTACCACGGAGCGCTCTCTTCAAGGTCGCGTACCGTCACGGCCAAATGGGCGATTGTTGGAAATTCAGGCATGGAGGTCTCCTTTTCGAAGTTGTCGAAGGACATACGACCACCCTAAGAGCGGGCTCGTGAAACAGGAACAATGGGTCGACCAGGCCAAGTATCGGAGGCCCGGCTTGACGGAAATGCCATCTCACGCTGGCGACTCGGGGTTACCGTTAACAAATTGGTGTCGGAACGTCGACGTGCGCAGTCTCTGACTGGCGCCTTAGGTTTTGGAGCTCCTGAGTCAACATCGAACTGAAGCGTCCGATCGGGCTCCCTTGCCGAGAAGGCGGCTGAGACTTACCTCTACTCCTTCGATTAGTTGGGAGCGAACCAAAAACGGGCGATCACGATCGCGGGAGCGAGACGTCCTCCCAGGTTGCTCCTCCATTGTTCGTGCGACGTACCAACGCCGTGGAGTTGAGACGACAGACCATCAGTCCGTCGGAGACGTTCGTGAAGAGCATCGATTCCCCTGAACAGCGCACTTCATCGATTGGCGAGAAACCTACGCCCCCCTCACTGATTCGATAGAGGTCAGGAGGAGTCGCCGCGGCCCCGTAGTCCAGGACGGCCACACTCGACGTGATGGGATCGAATGAACCGCCACCGGTGCCAAAGAACTGGTACTTGGCAGGACTCGCCAATGACCAGGTGGCACCGCCGTTCGTGGAGTGCCAAAATGACTCCTGCATGCCGGTCGGGCACTGCGCCCACAGCGAGATCGGGCTCATCGGCGTGATTGTGCAGCCACTCACGCTCACGAGTTCAGGAAACTTCTCTTCTGCGCGCGAAAACGTGCGCCCATTGTTGTGCGAGGTCCACAAGTACGTCTCGGGTCCCGTCTGGAGTTCCCACACCGTTCGGTCGAAGGCAGCCAGCGATGGTCCGTAGTACGTCTCCTTCGGGCTCGCCCCTGTTTTCCAAAGTTGCGGCAGTGTCACCCAGTCTTTGGCCGCGAGCGACGCGCGGAGCGTCGTGAACTGCCCACATGAAATGCTTCGCGGCTGACAGGTGACCGAAGTCACGAAGATCTCTCCGCCGGTCACGACTACCGAGATCGAGAGGTCCTTCGCGTGCATAACCCGTTTCCACGTCCGCGCGCCGTTGATTGTCACATAGAGGGCCGACGGCGAGTCATTACCTACAGTGGCGTAGCCGTCTTTCGCATTAGCGAAGACGACGTTGTCCAACGTCGTACCAGCCACCCCACCTTGCTCACGAGTCACCGGCGGTGGCGATACGCGCGTGAATATCGTCGCGTCACTGTTGGTTCGGTACATCCGTAGGCACGCCGGCGCGTTGCAGCCTCTCGTGGTCACCACATAGAAGTCCTTCGACGATCCCGCTCGAACCAAGAGAACCGGCGTCTGTCTCGACGGTGTTAAGGCGTCAGCGCTCGGAGAAACGACGAAAGAAGTGAGGGTCACGAGGGATACCGTGAGCAGCGAACACACTCGAACGACTGAGGCATTCTTCACACCACCACCATAACTATGAGGAGGTAGGCGAGGAGGCCCAACAGGACCGGCGCACGTACTGAGACATCACATTGGTATCGGAGGGCCGACCTACACAAACTCCAAGTGGAGGCTCAAGATGTGGAAGTGGCTCAGAAGACTTACCGTAACGTCTTCAAAATTTTGGAGGCGCATCTCAATCGGAGAATCCAGAAGATATAAAATGTAAGGCCGAAAAGCCCGATAGCCCACGGCATGACCGCTCCGCGACCATACGGAATAGCCACTATCACGCCAATCACCTCGATAAAGAACGCAAGACGGAGCCATAGATTTCCTACTAGCAAAAGCGCAGAACCAGGGACTCCGACTTTTAGAACGTTTCTACAAAATCGTGAACGCTTACTTCGGATGCTCCTTTTCAGCGGGATCTCCCAAATCAGTCGCTCAATCTTCCATATTGAATTAAGGGCGTCCATTTCGATGCGACCGTAAGGTGCCGTCGTCAAGTCTCGGAGGGACGGCCTGCACATTCTCCGAGTGGAGACTCGGCGGTTGGTAGGCCAATCGAAGTGCCATATAACGTGGCAGTATGAAATTTCCACGACTGCACCTTGTCTTGCTTGACTGTCCCGACCCCTTTGAGCTCGCCAAATTTTACTCGGCCTTAACTGGCATTGCGGTAGAGACGTGGCCGGGTTACGCCCCGGAAGATATGTCAGACATCGACTTGGAGCATGATTCCCTTCCGGCTTTGAGTTTTCAGAGAGTCGAGAATTATGTGGCGCCCACCTGGCCTGATGGCAACACGCCGAAACAGATGCATCTTGACTTTGAAGTTGATGATCTTGACGAGGGAGAACGTCACGTCCTTAGCATCGGTGCTCGAAAAGCCGATTACCAACCCGGGGAGACCTTCAGAGTGTTCCTGGACCCTGTAGGTCACCCCTTCTGTCTGATTGTGAAGAGTGACTAGGCGAGTCACTTCCGCGAAAAGGAAAGAAGCGGTCACCAAATGCCTTCATTGAAATCCTGTATTGGGACATCTAGCGGACGGCTCATTGCAAATTGAATAGTTAGCGGCGGTGGCCCGGCTGAACGGAAGTGCACCTTCACATTGGCGACTTAGATAGATCGCGTTGGTTCTAACCCTGCTCAGACCCGACACACACGCAGTCTTTCGCCGGTCACCCGAATTTGTATGGTCTAAAGTTCCGAAGCCCCGAGGTTTCGAGGTGGAAATGTCGGTGTCTGCAACTTTGCCATCTGCCGCTTTTCTCGAGGTGTAACCGGATGCATGAAATAACTAAAGCCCCCAGTCCACGGTGACCAAGATGCCAGCTCCAGCGTCTCGCCAGATGCAATCGAGTAGGACCGCCCTCCAACCGGGAAACTGTACGGTGATCGAAGTCGGACTCGGTGCGTTCCCGGACTTACTCCAAATAGCAGTACTTGTCGATTCCACAGTTCGCCAACATTGATTCCATCAATGTAGACAAAGACACATGCATCGACAAACGGATCCAGGCAAGGGGGGCGATAAAGGCGAATGAATGAACCCAGTCCCATGATTGCAGAGTAGTGAAACTTGTGGTGTCTTCCTTCTCAGATGGAAGTTTTTTGTCAGCTCAGTCGCCGATTCTCAGCACCGGTTTCCCGTCAAAGATCTGAGGGTCGACTTCAAGGAAAGATCACGCCGCACTGGCGGTTTGTAGTAGATGGTTTCGAGCTGGTGTCGGAAGCATGGCTTCACGAAAATGCCACCTCGCACTGGCGCCTCGGTTAAACATTGCGAGTTCGCATCCGTGCGTTGACGCCAACGATCTTTGACCGGCGTGAAACCAAGTTGAAGTGAGCAGTGCCAGGCAACTCAGAGAGAAGTCGGCCATCATAACAGTTATAAATATGTCGAAATTCGCGATGATAGGAAATACTCGTGAACTTAAGATGAATTGCCTAAGGTCGCTTGTTCCAACTCTTCAGTTTTTCCGTCATCCACACTGCTTGGCGAAGGCGGCGCTTCCAGGTTGGAGAGCCTGGCCAGAGTTCGCGTTCACCATCAGACATGATTCGTCGACAGCGACGAACTGAGATGCAGGGATTTGCTTGAGTTGGTCCACTTCATTGTAGGTCCAGTGTCGATCCGCAGTACCCTGGAAGTACCAATTACTTCCGTTATCCGCCAGGATCAGACCGTACGTCTTCATAGTCGTCACAACCGTCTGGCAAAAGTTGCTACAACTCGACTCTGGCAATGTGAACGACGCGTTCAGGCGAAACCGCGCTCCCATGGGAGGACACTGAACGTTGGCTTGACCGGCCTCGTGACGCGCGGGCCACACGAACGATTGTTGGGTGCATTGAGCGGTAAAGCGAAGTGCGTGATTCATGGATCCAGACGCCACCTCGTTATAATTCACGAGTCCGGGAAGAATCGGCAAGCCTGCTGCGTCGGCCGACGTGAAACCGATGGGTCGAAGGGCGTTGGAGTTCAGATTCCAAATCGCGCCCGAGCCGGCGACTGAACGTCCGTTGGCCCGATAGGTCGTGTCGTAGGTCTCGAATAACGTGCATGCGTGTGACGTCGCCGAGGCCGTCGGATCAACCATCAACGCGTGACGGTCCGAACCCCGCTCGATAAGTGTCGTGTGGGTCAACGGATATGGGCCAGGGCTGCTTTGGGTGGCGTACTGGAAGATTATTTTCGTAAATGCGGTACGGGGTGTCACGATGTTCCACGGGATACCGTAAGGCGCCGCAGGATTACCCGACGGCCCGTAGTCTGGGTGAAGTGAAGTGGTTGAAGCGTCCATCGCTGCTAGCCATGTCGCGCTATTCGAATTGATTGGTAAGTCCGTTATTGGCGTATTCCAAACGTTGTCACGAGGAAACACGGAACAGATCGTGCCTGGCAAGACAACGCCCATTGACGGCGTACTCGAATGGGGCAGCGACGACGCCCGCGCGTCAAGAGTCCACGCCATTACGACGCTGACATTCATGATTACAAACAGCAGTACCACGCTCGAGTTGATCACTCGCTTGGAACACCGACGCGGGCCGCAACTACTGCTTCTCAAACGTACCCAATCCTCCGACGGAGAGGCGAGACCGCTTTTGGCTCATACGGTACTCGATGAACTCCCTTAGGCGGATGGTATCAGCGAACAAGAAGTTGGCCTATCGCTTGGGTCGTGGCTGGTTAACTGTCATGACTTTTCTCCGGCACGAGTGTCGATACGTCAGTTCGAACTGGCAAGAAGGACGTCAGTTCGATGGCCCTCTTTCTGCCGTGAACTCGGTTCAGCGGTTCTGCGCCCTCACACCGGCGGCTTCAATTATTTTGACTCATTGTTTTGCGAAGTTTGCGCCTACGGGCGCTACACCCGGTTCCAGCGAAAGTAGTCTGCTGCAATGAACGCTCCAGGTCCCATGATCGCAGCGGGCCGTGATGCAGACATTTTCGAATATGGAAAGGGAGCTGTCCTGCGGCGTTCACGTAATGGCCACTCTCAATTGATCGTAGCCAGAGCCATGGATTTCGTTCGCTCCAAGGGCTACCCCGTCTAAGAGGTCATCGAAGTGAGCGATGACGGAATCGACTTGATCATGGAATGGATTACGGGCCCGACGATGATTGAGGCAGCCTCATCCCAACCATGGAAACTAAGAAGTTTTGGTCGGAACTTGGCTGAGTTGCACGAGTCCTTGCACCTCTTGTCGGCCCCAGATTGGATGCAAAGCGCGCCGTGCGGTCCTGGAGAACGTGTCCTTCATATGGACTTGCACCCTCTGAACGTCTTACTTTCGGAGAAAGGTCCAGTCGTCATTGACTGGACAAATGCAGCACGCGGAGATCCGAGGGTCGACGTCGCTGCAACTTGGGTATTGCTGGCCTCCGCCAATGTCCCAGGTGTTCGGCTTCAATCAGCGAAGGCAAAGCTTGGGCGCGGAATACTCTTAAGGTCTTTTCTCGGCTCGTTCCGAGAGACAGACCCGTCTTTAGCGCTGAAAAGTGTCGTGGAGTGGAAGTGCAACGACAGCAACATGACCGCGGTAGAAATCGAACGAATGCGCTCTTTGCTCTGAGTCGGATTTCCAGCAAAGGGGTCAGAGCCACTGGTGTCGGAGGCCCGACGCAACAGGAATGCAAACTTGCACTGGAGGCTTGAGCACGCACCCCCGGATAAGAATTATGGTCGATTCCAGACGGACGCATTGTGCGACACGAACTGAAGGAACGTCACGGGTGGTTCATCAACGAGCTGCGCCAATCCGTCTGTTATTCGATCCTCGGCGCCATCGGCGATGATGAGATCCATGAAGGCAAGCGTCTGAGCGTGTGGCTCACTCAACCGATTCGCGACTTGGCGAGCCACGAGCTCGTCGAAGGTGAGCGAATAGTGGGTGATGGTCTCACCGATGACAGCGCTGATGCGCTGGGCAACCTCGTCATAGCTGAGCAACTCAGGCCCGGTCAGCACGTAGTCTGCGTGAGGAGGAACGGGTGCGGTCAGCGCGGTTGCTGCAGCAGCAGCGATGTCGTGGGCACTGATGAAGGGGACTCGTCCGTGTGCGGTTGCGGAGTAGATGGCGCG
>PKZO01000002.1:21244-23762 GCA_003133125.1 Acidimicrobiaceae bacterium
TTCGATGAACTCGGTCATGAGGCGCACCGCATCGCCCGCCCCCATTGGCGCAACCAGATAGATCGCACTGACTCCGTCCAGCGCGGCGTCCCAGGTCGTGCGATCCGTCCAGTCGAAACGGATCCCACCGTTCGGCGGCTCACGGGAAGCGGCGATAACGGGAACGCTGCGCTGATCAAGAAGCGTCAAGAGCCGGCGCCCGGTCTTGCCGGTAGCCCCGGTGACCAGAACCCTCCCCATCACGACAGGGCCTCGGCCAACACGAGCGGATTCCAATATTCCCGGTAATGGGTCAGTTTGCCGTCACGCGTCTCGGCCACTATGACGTATTGCTGGTTGTAGGGCTTGTCCGTCTCGACGGCCCGTCCCTTGATTGTCATCTCGACGACCACGACGTTGGGGTTAAGAGCGGGATGGACGCGTAGTTTGTCCACCCCTTCAATGAAGATGCGAGAGGGATAGGCCGTCATGTAGGCGAGTATTTGCTCTTTGCCCTGAAGAAGTCTCGGGCGTCCAAGACTCGCAAAGGGAAACTCGCAGACTCCGTCATCAGCCCACAGTTCGATCCACTCGCTGAAGCGCGCCTCGGTCAGAAGTCTTTGGTACTGCTGCATCAAGGTGAGGGTCTCAAGTCGAATACCTTCGTCGTCGGTCATGGGCCCGTCACCTTTCGAGTGTGATGACAAGAAACTTGTCGTCAAGTTGAGACTGTCGATAGTATTCGGACCAGTGGTCCGGTTAGTGTTCAGAATACGGACCGATGGTCCGATTGTCAAGAGGAGACGCGGGCACGTCATGCAAGAAGAACGAGCCGATGCAGCACGGAACCGCAAGGCGATCCTGGAGGCCGCCGATGACCTCTTCGCGACCTCGGACAGTCCTAGCGAGGTGTCCATGGACGACATTGCCCGCGCCGCGGGGGTAGGCAAAGGCACGCTTTTTCGGCGCTTCGGTGACCGGCGCAACCTGATCCAACAGGTCTTTGCCGTTCGGCTGGCGCCACTTCGAGAGCAGATCGAGTCAGGGCCGCCGCCGCTCGGGCCTGACACCCCGCCCCGGGAACGCGTCTCAGCAATTATCGATGCAATCGCTGTCTTCAAACTCGATAATGCCCATCTCATGTTGGTCCTCGAAGAAGGCAGCGGACCGACGAATGACCTCCACGAGTCACCCGATTACGTAGCCGTCCATGGTCTCTTGCGTGACCTCGTCGCAAGCGAATTCGAAAAGAGCCGAGCGAGTTGGATCGCCCATTCACTCCTAGCGAACATTAGGGCCGACCTCCTTGGCCACCTGGTCAAAGGAGAAGGCATGAGCCACAGCGACATCCGTTTGAGTCTCAGGGACTTCGTTGCACACACGCTGGATTACTAACCGGTTCGCCGGCTGACGCTCACATCCTGTCTTGCAGGTTCAGACTCCAGCTTTCGTGTCAGAGGACCGATCGAACATAAGTGCACCCTCGCTCCGTCGGCTCGAACCAGATGAGATTTAGTTGGTGTCGGAGGCCCGACGCAACAGTTCTGCAACCCTTCACTGGCGGCTTGATTCCGCCTTGAAAGAAAGGCGAACGATTTCGTAGCCGGAGCCTCAGCTCCTGAAAGTACTCTTAGCGGATGGAACCACGACTCGAAGCCAATCTCGTCAACTGGAACAGTCGCGTCAGAGTCCACGTCGAGTCTCGCTTCTACGACGTTGAAGGTTGGCTTCTTCGCACACCGGGACCGCCGTCCAGAGAGATCGAGGCGCTAGGGGACCTGGAAGGAAAGACGCTCGTACACCTGCAGTGTCATTTCGGGATGGACACGATGCAATGGGCCAGAGCCGGCGCCACCGTCACCGGTCTCGACTTCTCGCCGGCCTCCATTGACGAAGCCATTTCACTCGCGGAGCGTGCCGGGCTGTCCGAGCGTGCTTCTTTCGTGTGTGCCAATATCTACGACGCACCTCAAGCGCTTTCGGGTAAGCGGTTCGACGTCGTCTACGTAAGTCTCGGTGCGCTTTGCTGGCTGCCAGACGTGACTGCGTGGGGTGGGGTCGTGGCGGACCTTCTCGCCCCGGGGGGCAGGCTGTATCTCCACGACGGTCACCCGTTTGCTTCATGTTTGGACGATGGCGGAGAGCGGGTCATCTACGGCTACTTCGAAGAGCCCGATAGTCCGTTCTCCTCTGACAGTACTTTGACGTACACGGACGGCGAGCGAATCAGCGCCACGAGAATCTATGAGTGGAACCACTCGATTGGCGAGATCGTTGCTGCGTTGATCGGGCGTGATCTCGTGATTGATTCACTGATCGAACACGACTGGACGCTCTTCCAACAGTTCCCCTGGCTTGTCGAGAATACGTCAGGCCAGCTCGTCGTACCCGAGGGACACCCACGAATCCCACTTTCTTTCACACTCCTTGCCCACGCACCGAGCAAGGTCGAAGAACCACTCAGGTCATCTGAAGCCTGACTGGTGTCGGGGGCCCGACGCAACAGTTCTGCAACCACGCATTGGCGCCTTCGCCAGAA
>PKZO01000078.1:0-7111 GCA_003133125.1 Acidimicrobiaceae bacterium
TCGCCGAGCACATGCTCATCTTGAAGCTAACCAATCCGCGCGGTGAGTCGCGTTACGTGACGGGCGCGTTCCCGAGCGCGTGCGGCAAGACCAACCTCGCGATGCTGGTGCCCACTCTTCCTGGTTGGAAGGTCGAAACCGTCGGTGACGACATCTGCTGGATGAAGCCAGGACCCGACGGCCGCCTCTACGCCATCAACCCCGAGGCGGGATTCTTCGGGGTCGCGCCGGGTACGAACATGGAGACCAACGCCAACGCCATGTACTCGATCGAAGCGAACACCATCTTTACCAACGTCGCTCTCACGAAAGACAATGACGTCTGGTGGGAAGGCATGGGTGAACCGCCCGAAGGCCTCACGGACTGGAAGGGCAAGAAGTGGAGCAAGGACCTCGGCACGCCAGCCGCGCACCCGAACTCGCGCTTCACCGCGCCCGCCCGTCAGGACCCGGCGATCGCCTCGGAGTGGGAAGACCCCGCGGGCGTACCGATCGACGCGATCCTCTTCGGTGGTCGCCGTGCGAACACGGTGCCGCTCATCTTCCAATCGCGCGACTGGGACCACGGCGTGTTCCTCGGCTCGATCGTGTCCTCTGAGACCACGGCGGCGGCCGTTGGCCAGGTGGGCAACCTTCGTCGCGACCCCTTTGCCATGCTGCCCTTCTGCGGGTACAACATGGCGGACTACTTCGCCCACTGGCTGACGTTCTCCCAGCGCTTTGACGAGAAGAACCTCCCCAAGATCTTCTACGTCAACTGGTTTCGCAAGGGCGAGGACGGCCGCTGGCTCTGGCCGGGCTACGGCGAGAACAGTCGTGTGCTCGAGTGGGTCTTCGAACGAGTGGCGGGACGCGCCGAGGCTGAGGTCACACCCATTGGTTTCGTACCCACGCCTACGTCGATCGACGTGCGTGGGGTCGACGTGACGCCCGGTGACATGAAGGAATTGCTCACCGTGCACGCCGACGAATGGCGAGCCGAAGTGCCCCTCATCAAGAAGCACTTCGCCCAGTTCGGCGATCGTCTGCCCGCCAAGCTTCGCCAAGAGGTCGAGGAACTCGAGCAGCGCCTCGGTTGAACTATTCGGCGGTCTCGGCGTCAGCGACGATGAGCCGCGGGCCCGATGGCCAGTCGAAGTAGCGCCACGTCCAGTTGATCATGACTCGAAGTCGGTTGCGAAAGCCAATGAGGTACCACAGGTGCAGTCCGAGCCACGCGAGCCAGCCCGACGTGCCCTTGATGACCGAACCACCCGGAAGTTGGGCGACCGCGGCGTGCCGGCCAATGGTCGCCATGATCCCCTTGTTGCGGTACTTAAAGGGCTTAGTCGGCGCACCCTCGAGGACCAACAGAATTTGTTGGGCGCAGTGACGACCAGACTGCATGGCAACTGGCGCCAACTGGGGACAGAACGTCTTATCGTCGAGGGGCACCGCGGCGGCGTCACCGACCGCCCACACGTTAGAGCTCTCAAGCAGACGAAGGTCCGGCGTGACGCGAACGCGCCCGCCCGGGCCGGGACTCGCCTGAAGGTCGTGAGCCAGTGTCCCACTCGCGGTGACACCCGCCGCCCATATCACTGCGGCGACTTTGAGCCGTTCGCCGTCGGCGAAACGGATCGCACGCTCTTCGACCTCGACCACGGAACGGCCGAACTCGATCTCGACCCCCATGCGTTCGAGTTCCTTTTGCGCGTACTTACTCGCCTTCTCGGGAAACGGCGTGAGCAGGCGCGGGGCCATGTCCACGAGCAGTACGCGCACCCTCGAAGGATCGATCCGCAGTCCGTCGCGTTTGATGACGGTACGGATCAACTCAGAGAGCGCGCCCGAGGTCTCCACGCCGGTCGGTCCGCCGCCCACGATCACGAAGTTGAGTGATACCGGCGCCTCGTCAGCGGCGGCGTCCGCCTCTTCGAGTGAGCTCAACAGCCGGTTACGCAACCTGCGTGCGTCGGCGAGGGAATAGAGCGGCATCGCGTACTGGGACGCTCCGGGAATTCCGAAGTACGAAGCCGTCGCACCGGTGGCGACGACGAGGTGGTCAAAGGCAATCTCGGATCCGCCTTCGAGGATCACGACACTTCGCACGTGGTCGACCTCGCGCACGGTCGCGTGACGAAAGCCCACGTTCTTGGCCTTGCCGAAAATGGTGCGGATGGGGTAGGCGACTTCGGCGGGCTCGAGCATGGCGGTCGCCACCTGGTACAAGAGGGGCAGGAACGTATGAAAGTTGTGCTTGTCCACGATGGTGACCCGCACGTTCTTATTGGCCAGACCGCGCGCGGTGGCGATGCCGGCGAAGCCGCCGCCGATCACGACGACGTGAGGCAGATGCGAGAAATCTGGGAACTCCGGGGCCGGGTCGGGAGACATCGCCATATCTCTACCAAGCATAGTTGACGATGCTTCAATTCATATCATCGATGGCTAAATCGGCGTCCGATTCCGTAGATGAGACCCGCGCTCAACGTGAGCACCGCAAGCACGACGTCGCCGACTTTGAAGTGCAGCGTGATCGCAACCGGTATCAAGGCCCCCACGACCCAGAGGAGTTGTTGACGCACCGCGAAGCGCGCGAAGGTCCGACCTTGGGCGCCGCTGGGCACGTGGCGCTGGGTGATGGCGTCGAAACTGGGTTGCGCAATCGCCGCGGTCGCTCCCATCCAGCCCGCGAGGGACACCTGGACGACGAGCGACGGGTGCAGGGAGGCGAGCGCGGAGCCCAAACCGGTCAAGAGTAACGACGCGGTGAGCAGGGCTGATTCGGGCACCTTGCTTCGAACCCGGGTCACCACAGCGAGCCCAATCAGTGAGCCGAGCGCGGACATCATGAGTGCGAAGGCGAACCACTTGAGCCCCGCCTGCTCACGTCGAAGACCGAAGGCGAGTAGGAAAGTCGAGAAACCAACGCTGAAACGCATGATCGCCGAAGCGCTGAGCCCCCAGGAGACCTCGACGTCGCCCATTGGATTGAGGGTCTGACGATCCCGCTCCATCTGGGTGATCGAGGTCACCTGCTCGCGCACGGAACGTGCGGGACGTTGCAGGCGCAAACTCGCCACGGTCGCGGCGACGAAGACGAACGACGCCGCGATGAGTACGCTCGGCGCACCTATACCCTTTAAGAGCCCCGCACCGATCGAACCGGCGACGAGGCCCGAGAGCGTACCGAGCAACGTCAGTTGCGCGTTAAAGCCCGCGAAGCCCTTTTCTTCGGGTACATCGTGTTCGGGCCAGCCCGACTCGCCCACCCGTGCCGCGTGTTCGCGGAACTGGTCGGTACGCGCCATCTCGGGGACTAGGGCGCCTCGGGTGACGACGTACAACTTTGAAGAGACGAGCACGAGGAACGCCTCGGGAAAGAGCCACAGCGAATTCAGGTGCTGGCTCATTGACCAGCACATCACGACTCGCAGGCCCGCTGATAACGCCACGAGAATCCTTCGTCCGTTGGCGGACTTGTCAATGAGCGGCCCCAGCAATGGCGAGACGACCGCGAAAGGCGCGATGGTGAGCAGCAAGTAGAGAAGCACCTTGCTCTTGGCTTCGTCGGGCGACACCGAGAAGAACAACGAACCCGCGAGCGAGACGGTCACCATGGTGTCGCCCGCCATCATGATCACGTGCACGAGAGCGAGGCGGCCAAAGGCCGTCTTTTGGTCGAAGAGGTCCTGTGCCGCGGCCCGGGCCAGAGAGGCAAATCCACGACGACGCACGTGTAGAGCGTAGGGGATGCTCAGCGGTGGCGACGAATACGGTTTCACTCGCTCCTGCTAAACCATCATCGTGCGCATCGCTTCCTTCTTCGAGAACCTACCGTTCAGCTTGCTCGTCGCCTTGATCTGGGTGCTGATCGCCGCCGCGGTCGGACGCAGAGTGCACCGCCACGCCACCATTGACGTATTCTGGGGCGCTGGCTTCCTGGCCGTTCTTCTCGAATGCTTGGTCGCCTCGTCGCGCGAGCACCCCCAGCCCTCGGCGCTTCGTTATGTGGTTCTCGCGCTGGTGGGCGTGTGGAGTCTGCGACTCTCGATCCACCTCGCTTTTCGCCAACGAGGGGCGAGCGAGGATTCACGCTACGTCGCGATCATGGCCGGGGCCAAGGGTCGTCACGAGACCTTCTACGCCTTCAAGATGATCTACGGTCTCCAGGGCCTGCTGCTCTGGTTCGTTTCGATGCCCCTGCAGTGGACCGCCTTCAGCTCGCAGCTGGATTGGCTGGTCGTGCCCGGTCTCGTCTTGGGTCTGGTGGGCGTCTTCTTCGAGGGCGTGGGCGATGAACAACTTCGCCGCTTCGTGGCCAACCCCGTGAACCGGGGCACCACGATGAACCAGGGCCTGTGGCGCTACACGCGTCACCCCAACTACTTCGGTGACGCACTCGTGTGGGCGGGCTTCTACGTGATCGCGTGCAGTTCGCCGTGGGGGTTCGTCACGATTCTGTCGCCTCTCACCATGTGGTGGTTACTGACCTCGCTCTCGGGAAAGCCAATGCTCGAAAAGAAACTCACCAAAACGCGCGCCGGTTACCAGGAGTACGTCACGACGACGAGTTCATTCGTTCCGCGTCCACCGAAGAAGCATCGCAACACCTAATTCGAAAAACACCCTTGGCGGTAGATGAATTGCGGCATGACGTCGGGTTTGCAGACCTTCAACTTTGATGACACCACCCACTCGGACGACGCCGAATCGAAGTGCAAAACTTCGGTAACGCCCACCGCGTGCTCGCCGCTGCCGATCGTCGCCCAGAGATAGGCCCAACCACCCTCGCAGGCAAAACTCGCGACCCCGCTCACGCGTAGCGCGCCGGTGAAGGGCGCACTAAGCGCCGCCACCGAGCACTTCGAAGGAGCGAAGGCCGTCGTCGAGGTCTGGCTCGCGCCGCTGATGGCGGCGACCAACAGCCCCACCAACCCCAACGAAAGAAGGATTCGAACAGGCCTCACGCCCTCAGTCCATCACACTGCTGGCCAACCGGGATTCGTACTAGGGCTGGTTGAAAACGCTCGCGAAAAAGACTCCCATCGCGAATTCCCACTCGGTCGTATCAATCGGGTTGAGCGAGATATCGTCGAGAATTCGACCAAAAATCAAGACCTGGACGGCGACGGCCATCGACCGCGCCGAAACGTCACGACGCAGCCAGCCTCTTGCTTGGCCGTATTCGACCAGACGAACCAATTCGTCGGTGAGACGCGACTGCGTGAGCCCGATGAGGACCTGCAAATCTGGCCGTGTAATTGAAGCGGCCACGATACGCACGCGAATCGCGCGCCTCTTAATACGATCAGGGCCCGAGGAGAAACGTTCGACCAGAGGAGCCAGCGCACTTATGTACTCGTCGAGCGTCGTCGCGGTGTCATTCGCCTCGCGCAACAACTGGATGTCCTCTTCGGCCAGTTTGGAAAAGAGCATATTGTAAGCGGCGTCGATCACACCTTCGCGTGATCCGAAATGATGGTACACCGAGCCGTAATTCACGCCGGTGGCTTTGCACACCTCGGGGATGCGAATCAATGACTCATCAGTGTTCATCAACTGTGCACAGACTTCATCGAGCACTGCTTGCATTACTGGTATTGATCTGCTTTGCTTCGCCATCCTCACAACTTTAATGCGGCGGTTCACAGATGCGACAGAAAATATGACTCTGATGTTTAGAAATACCTTCAACGACGCGAACTGAGTGCTCTGTCTGGACGACTAGTTCGCAAATGGAGACATTGGTCCACCTCAAAGGAGTGCAAGTTGAGCGGCGAAGGTCGACATTAGTTTGCGCTGGCTAAATCCGGCCTTGTTGTGATGTGGGGAACTATCATTCCGATCTTCGACACGACGATTGTCTGCGTCACTCCATACGCTGAGTGGCAAATTTCGCGTCTACGCCGCAATAATGCTGTGGGGCATCATCGGCATCCTGCTCGCGAGCGTCGCCGCTTTTCCTTGCAGAGACCAACGTTGGTCAGCGTGCGCCGACTGATCAAGTCCAACCCACCCTCGATTAAGGTCTCTTAAGCCCACTAAAAGGAAAATCGTGGCCAAGCCCGTCTTACAGGTCATCATTGGTAGCACCCGCCCCGGTCGCGTCGGTCCCGCTATCGCCAAATGGTTTTACGACATCGCCAGCGCAGAGGGTACCTTCGAGGTCGAACTCATCGACCTGCTCGAGGTCGACCTCCCTCTGTTCAACGAACCGCGTCAGCCCGTTGTCAAGAAGTACGAGTTCGAGTACACGAAGAAATGGTCCGAAACGATTACCCGGGCCGATGCCCTGGTTTTCGTCATCCCCGAATACAACCACAGCTTCAACGCTGCAACGAAGAACGCTATTGACTACTTGCATCAAGAGTGGAAGCACAAGCCGTACGGCATCGTCAGTTACGGCAGTATGGCCATGGGAGTTCGCGCGGTCCAAGCACTCAAACCGATATTCACCGCCCTTCGACTCGTCTACTGCGGCGAAGTGACGATTCCTCTCCCTCTCGTTCCGGTGGTCGACGGCCTCTTTCCGGGCAATGAGGTCCTTGAGAATGGAGCGAAGGCCATCGTGAAGGAACTGACCATCATGAATCCGCCACTGAAGGCGCTACGCGAGAGCGGCGCCTTCTAGTCTCGCCGCCATACCTATGATGACGAGTGTGACAACCACCGCACCGACCACTGACAAGCCGGTCATCGTCACTGAACAGCTCACCAAGATCTACGGAGACGCGGACTTTCGAGCCGTAGACGATTTGAACCTTTCGGTGTTCGCGGGCGAGATCTTCGGACTACTTGGTCCCAACGGAGCGGGCAAGACGACGACGGCGGGCATGCTCACCACCCGAGTCATTCCGACGTCGGGTACTGCCACCGTCGCTGGCGTGAACGTCGTCCAACACCCCGCCGTGGCCAAGCAGTTCCTCGGCGTCGTTTCCCAGACGAACACCCTCGACCGCCAACTTACGGTTTGGGAGAATCTGTACTTCCACGGACGTCTCTTTGGCATCAGTTCGCACGAATCGCGCGTGACCTCTGATCGCCTGCTCGAGCAGTTCCAACTCGCCAAGTGGGCCAAGGCGTCGGTTTACGCTCTTTCGGGCGGGATGGCTCAGCGACTCATGGT
>PKZO01000078.1:7120-19100 GCA_003133125.1 Acidimicrobiaceae bacterium
GCCCTCGACACGCCCGAGGGCCTCAAACGAAGTGTGGGCGTGGACACCATCGTCACTATTAAAGCCTCCGGTGACCTCAAGGCCCTCGCGTCGGTACTTGAGAAGGGTGTACCCGGCGTCACCCACAGTCGAGAGATTGACAAAGGAGTTGAACTGCATGTCAAGAGCGCTGAGCGAATCCTTGCCCAGGTGGTGGCGGCGGCGGAGGCGGGTGGCTTCCAGGTCGTGGACCTTTCGGTCGCCGAACCCTCGCTGGAGACCGTGTTCATCAACCTCACGGGCAAGGAGTTGCGCGACTGATGACCGCTCAAGACTTCACGAGTCAGTCGCACATCACCATTGGTCCACGCCGGACGCCCTTTAGCGCGAGTCGCTCGGCCCTCGGGGCGCTCTTGTTACGCGACGTGGTCGTACTCAAAAAGGACTGGGCGATCTTCGTGCTTCGCACCGTGGTCCAACCGTTCTTGCTTTGCTTCGTCTTTCTCTTTGTCTTTCCCAAGATCGGCCAATCTGTGGGTGGGAGCGGCGGAGCGGCGGGAGAACGTGCCTTCGCGACGGTGCTCGTCGCGGGCGTCGTCGGTATCTCGATCATGTTCCAGGGAGTCCAGTCAGTCGCGTTGCAAATGTCCCAAGAGTTCGGTTTCACCCGCGAGATCGAAGACCGCGTGCAGGCTCCCTGCCCCATCTGGCTCGTCGCCTTTGAGAAGGTCATATCCGGGGCTATTCAGGGTCTGATCTCGGCCGCCATAGTCCTACCCATCGCCTCAGTGGTCCACGCAAAGGGCGTGAGTGCCGCCATCTCTATCCACTGGCTCGTCCTCGTGACCTTGGTGCCTCTCGCCTGCATTGCAATGGGTTCTCTGGGCCTCGTGCTCGGCACTAGCTTCGAGCCTCGCAACATCGGCCTCATGTTCGGCTTCGTTATTCTGCCAATCACGTTCCTCGGTGGCACCTACTACCAGTGGAACCGACTCGCGCCAGTCAAGATCGGATCCTGGCACTGGCTACAAACCATTGTGCTCATCAATCCACTTCTTTACGTGAATGAGGGGATGCGCGCGGCATTCACCGACGTTCCCCATATGCACCTGTACATCATCTATCCCGTACTGGTCGCCTTCTGCGTAGCATTCCTGTCGCTCGGATTACGGAACTTCCGGCGCAGGGTTCTCTCCTAGGTCTGGAGGATCCGCGCCGCGATCACACAATGCGAAAGATCGCCGCTTCGTTGGGTGCCAATTCGCCAGGAGCCGGCTGTTCGACACTCGAGAACAGTAACGAGCTACCCGTGGCTTCGACTGGCGTGCGCGTCGCATCGAAATTCACCATGACGCGTACACACTCGTCGTCGCACCTCCGTTCAAAGACGAGGACTTGAGCATCGGCGTGAAGATTCTCGATGGTTCCACCTCGCAGTGCTTTCGATGAACGGCGAAGGGCCAAGAGTTGACGGGTGAAGTGCAGCACCGATCCGGGCGAGTCCACTTGACTCTCGACACTCATTCGCGAAGCTTCCGCGGCGAAGGGCAGCCTTGCCCCCGCGGGCCAGCCATGGTCGTGACTGGCGGACCACGGCAACGGGGCGCGACAACCGTCACGACCGCCTGGGTCGACCATCCGCTCTGGAGAAACGACGGCGTCCTCGAGTCCGAGTTCCTCACCGGCGTAGAGAAAAGCCGTGCCACGAAGCGTCAACAGCAGCGTCATTGCCGCTCGCACCCGCTCTTGACCTCCGAGACGCGTCGCGACTCGAGCGTTGTCGTGATTACTGAGGACCCAGGTAGGCCAGGCCGATACGGCTCCGAGCGCCGACTCGGTATCACGTATGGTCTTGAGCCACGCGCTCGCGCACCACGGCGTGAAAAGTGACGTGAAATTGAACGAGAGATGCAGTTCATCACCGTGACCGTAGTACTTGGCGACCTGCGCCGGGTCAAGCAAATAAACCTCGCCAATCGACACTCGATCTCCCTCGTACTCGTCCAGTACCCCACGGATCTCCCGGAGGTAGTCGTGCGTTACCGCCGCGTCGTTGAGTGGCGTGTGGCTCAACATTCTCAGTTCCTCTGGATCATCCTGATCGACGTTCTTGCCAAGACCATGCACGACGTCCATGCGAAAACCGTCGACCCCTCGATCGAGCCAGAAACGCAGCGTCTCGCTCATGGCGTCACGCACTTCGGAATTTGACCAGTTGAGGTCGGGCTGATCGGCGAGGAACATGTGCAGGTAATACTGACCAGTTAACTCGTCCCACGTCCACGCCGGCTCTTCACTCCAGGCGTGAATCCAATTGTTGGGCAACCCTCCGTCCGACTTCGCTTCTCGCCAGATGAACCAGTCCCGGTGCCTACTTCTACGCGAGGACCTCGAGTCGATGAACCAAGGGTGTTCGCTCGATGTGTGGTTGGGCACCCAATCGAGCAGCAACTTTATTCCGCGCCCGTGCGCTTCGCGCACGAGTAAATCAAAATCCTCGAGCGAACCAAACGTCGGGTCGACATCTTCGTAGTCCGCCACGTCGTAACCAAAGTCGCGCATCGGCGAAGGGAAAATCGGCGAGAGCCAAATCGCATCGACGCCCAACCATTCCAGGTAGCCCAGTCGTCGGCGCACTCCGTTCAGGTCACCAACGCCATCAGCGTTGGTGTCACAAAACGAACGCGGATAAATCTGGTACACCACCGCGTCGCGCCACCACGTCATCGTCGAAGATTATCCCGCTCGCGTGCCGACATTCCTTAGCCTGGTTCGTCTCAGCCGCGTCCGCGACTGAACGCGTAGAACAGCACACCCAACACGATGATGACAACCGTCAAAGTTTTGGTGTTCTTCGTGACGAGCCACGTCGTGGGCAGCGACGAGGTGGCGGGCGTTTCTGAATTCTCAACGATCGTGTTCGGTAAATCCGCGCTCGATTCGCCATCTCCCATGAGTCCGTGGAACGGCTGGGTCGGGGTCATGAGGTACGCGTACGCCTGAAACCGGACCTGGAAGCGAAGCACCAGCGCGAGGGCTTGATGCAGTGGCACGGGCTCGCGCCCCGTTACGAGCCCCCAGACCCACATCACGAAGAGCAACGGGTAAGAGCCGAGCGAAAGGATCACGCTCACAATGCTTCCGGGAATCGAGAGCAGGATTCGAAAGAAGACGGCCGCTCGATTGAGCGAAACGTGTTCGATCGAGAGCGACACCTGATCGTGTGTCCCTTCTTCAAAAACCAGGCCCGGCCAACGACTTGTCAGAAGAAACACGTACGCAAGAATGTTGGCGTAAAGGCGCATCGTACCGGTGATGAACGTTTGGAGCCCATCGGGCACGCGTCCCGTGAACAATGAGGCGAACCAAGCGACGATTGTGACACACAGTGCGGCGATCGAGATGAAGATTGCCACGAAGAAGAGGGGGAAGGCTAGGATCGAACGGAAGAATATTGTCCAACGGGCCTGTACCGGCGGATCGAGTGATATTCCCACCAGGACCCTCGCCTCACCACTCATATCATTCGAGGTCAACGGTGGCATCGGGGCCATGCTCGTCGAGCTCGAGGTCGGCGCGCCGCAGACCGCACAGAACTTCTGCCCCTCCACTTCGAGTGTCCCGCATTTTGCGCAGTAAGCCATGTGGACTCCTTTGTATGCCTAGAGGCGCGGCAGCGGGACCTTGCGAGTGAACGCGAGAAACGTCGTGAAGTTCCGCCTCGAGGGAGTGTAACTCAGCAATTCCAATGTCGTGATGCATTCCGACTGACCGCTGCGCGAATCAATCGAGGCCACCAATCTTCGCTCATCGACAAAAGATGCAAACGAAGTCCCACCGAGGCAGGTTGGCGGACTAATTCGGTGTAGTGACAAGGCGATCAAAGAAGTCCTGAGTCATTCAGCGTAAAGTTGCACGCGGCGAGTGACAGCACTTTAAGGTAGACCGAACACTCTCCAAAAACGAGTTGCTTCGCGCTGTACTGCGCAGAAATGGTTGACGGTACCATTGAAGCGCCATTCGAAACTGCAGCGAATCCCTTGACTTTGATCGTCGAAAGTGTCAAAGACCCTGTCGTGCCGTGCGAACCAAATTTCTCACTCCATCCATTAAAAGTGAAGATCACCGAAGTCTGGCCGTCCTGGTAGAGATAGTCCATGGATCCGCGAACGACGCCATTGCCGCGATTCTCGAGCGTCACGTAGTAGTGAGGCACGCCCGAGTGGCCGTTGACGTAGACGCCCGATACTGGTCCAACTGCCAAGGACGTTGGAGCGACCGAACGCGTCGCCAAGGCCACCACTGAGATGACTAGGGCAACGATCGCGATCAAGAGGGTCACCACGACCAATCGGTCGCGAACCTGAAATAGTCCATGCACGGGCCAAACCCGTCGCTTCGAAAACCCTTGACCCGCATTTGGACTCACGAGAGGCCGGGCATCGTCAAAGGTCTCACCCCTCACTTCTACACCGACAAAGCCGTCCGACGAACAAGATGCCTGGCGAGACTCGTCGCGGGTCTTAGCGAGCAACGATTCTCAGATCCTGTCTGGAAGTTTGTTCACTTCTTTGGGTTGATATTGAGCGGTGGCACCGTAGTCGAAGGAACCGTAATCTGGCTACCTCCGAAACCTGGGGAAGAAGCACCCGTCGTGGTGGCCGGATTCCCTTGACCCTTCGTGAAGATCAAGAGTGTCTCGAGCGTTCCATTGTTCGCTGTGGTAACGATGCCCCCAACACTCGGGTTCGCGATGTTCCACTGGCTGAACTTGATCGGTATGTCTGCGAGAAGGTAGATTCCCGTTGAAGTTCGTTCCGTCGAGACAGTGAAAGTGACCGACTTCGTTACGCCGTGCATCGTCAGGTCACCGGTCGCCTCATGTTGCGTGACCACCCCAGTACTTGGTGCGCCTCCAAAATCCAAAGGTTTGATCAACTTGAGTGTCGCTGTCGGATACTGCGAAACGTCCATGATCCGGCCATCAAACTGCGCATTGCGCTGCGGCTGATCGCTCTTCACGGTGGCCATATCGACGGTGAATGTTCCAGCAGTCACCGTGGTGCCACTGACCACCGCAGATCCCCATACCTTGGTGGTGCGACCCACCGCGGTCGTACTCTGGCCCACCAGAACCTCACTCACCCGATAGCCGACGATGGAACCTGCGCCGATATTCCAGGTACCTGCGAAGCTCGCCGGTGTCGCGCTGACGGTCGTACTTGTGTTCGCGGTCGATCCAACAGACGTGGTCGTGGTCGGCAAACTCAATTTTGCAGGAGGAGGCCCTTCGATGAAATGTATGAAGACGTAGGGTCCGGCGACGGCGAGGACCACCACGACCACGACGGAGAAGACGATCCAACGAATCCATCGACGTCGCTTGATAAGAGGTGTGGACATTCAAGAGCTCCAGAGTGCAAGGGTTGGCGTTCAGGTTAGCAACGCGCCCCTAAGAATTAACTAAGCACCGTATAGATAAGGACGCAGGTATTGTCAATCGACTGCGACCGATGTCCATACTCAGATCAGTGCTCGTGTCTCTACCCCTGTCGCTAGTCCGAGAACAAGCGAAAGAGAAGTCTCCAACCGAGCAACATGAGACCGAGAAACGCCAGGGCCACAAAGATGAAGGCCAGCGTGGTGCCCTGTCCCGAAAGCACTCGTAGGATCATGCCAACAGCCACCATTACGACGACGATGAGTGAACCATCCTCCAGTGATGCGCCCGATCGATGACGGGACGCAGCGATCATCCAACCCGCACCCAAACCAACGGCGAAGGGCCAGGTGGTCGAAACCATGCCACCAGCCGAGAGGCCGTGGTGATGCGTTGAGCGTCCCAGGACAACGAACAACAGGACGAACACCAAATCGATGGCCACCCTCACTGGCCTCACCGCTGAACCCGTGTCCAACAAATTTTGGACTTCGGTCTTGACGTTCTCTCGTTCACCAGGTGCTCAATGATCTCCCCATATTAAATGTTCCGCGACAAGGCCCTGGGATGAGAAGGCCACGGACCCGTCCATCCCAGGCGCCCCGACTTGGATTATGTGAGGAAAACTGTGGACCGTCTTGCTATTTCGCCCAGGGAAGTGCTTCGCCCGAAGCTTTGAAGAGCCGAAATGAGAACACGACCTGTACGATGGCCGCCACCAAAGCAATGATGATGCCGATGCGCGCGCCGTAGCTGTAGCTGAAGCCACCCGCGCCGCCACTGCCGCTCGGCAGCGTTAGCCAGCGAATTGCCACGATGATCGTGCCAATCGCGGAGGCACCGAGAACTATGACAGCTGGCCCGATTGAAGTTTTGGGCATATTGGCGCCTGAGCGAAGCAGGACCAAGTAGACGCCAGCGGCCACGACGAGCAAAGCTCCGAGCCAACCATAACTCGTGCTGAATCCACTCACTGACGCGCCGCCAAAGCTCGAACTGTAGCCGTACCACGGCAAAAACAACGAGATCAGCGCGATAAGCGCGGCCACCGCGATGACCCGATCAGCCGTTGAAAGCTTCTTCCAATCAAATACCGCCATACATCCTCCACCTTTGTTTGGTCCCAGAGGGCGTCCGTCATTAGCCGGTGTCGGCTCACGCCGATGCAACTTACCGAAAACGATGAATTAGACCGTCGAGCGAAATCCCCCATTTAATTGACGTCGCATCTATACCACAACAGAGGCCTTCGCGCTTAAAACCAAACGGACACAGATCAGCTCGATTTCGACCCGCCACAGTATCGTTCACGGGTCTTCACGGCTTCACCGAAAACGTCACGAAATATCATGGGGCGATGGACCACCCCCAGCACTGTGACGCTCTCGAGCAAGAGATCACCCGCTTCGCGGTTCTCTATGACCAGATTGATCCCCTCATGGCGATTCCCTCGTGCCCAAAGTGGACCGCACACGATCTGGCCCAGCATTTGGGAACGATTCACCGCTGGGCGGAATTCTTGGTGCGTAGTCGTGCGCCAAAGAGGATACCTTCGACAGAAATGGGACTTGACGTTGGTCCAGCTACCGGTAAGTGGCTGAGTTGCGGCGGCCACGGGCTACTTACGACGCTTCGGGCGGGTAACCCGAAGGAGCCGATGTGGGCGTGGGGGCGCGATCAACGACTGGGATTCTGGTCTCGTCGCCAACTCCACGAAACTCTCGTCCACCGAATGGATCTGGAACTCGCATCGCGCATCGAAGTCACTACAAGTCCGACCATTGCGGCGGACGCGATCGATGAATTGCTCACCAACTTGTGGTCCGCGGCGCATTTTTCTTCAAGAGTGCTCTTACTAATAGGACAAGGAGAGACGCTCCGAATTCGAGCTACGGATATTGAAGCGTCCTGGGACATCAAGCTCAACCCTGATGCCTTTGAACTCGTATCAGGAGTCTCGTCCCCGCAAGTCACCATTTCCAGTACGGCGCTTGAACTGCTTCTGGTCCTTTATCGCAGACGAACCTGTAACGAAGCCGAGCTAGCGGTAGAGGGTGACGATTCAGTCTTCGAGTTCTGGATTGCCAATTCCGCCCTCGAGTAACACCGCTCGTGCTTGAACCAACGCAGAATGCACTCCCCTCCGCGTTCCATAGCGCCAGAATGCGGAAAACTCAACGAGTCCTTCGATCGAGCCACTTCTCGGAAGTCGACGGTGTCCAAGTCTCCAATTTTTCGATGAGGGTACTTGCGTCAGCATCAATCAGCACCAGTTCTCGATAATTCTCTTGAATGAACCGCTGGCTCGAGGCGTCCTCAACGAAACCAACGAGTGAGTCGAAATAGCCGCTTACATTCAAGAGCCCGCAAGGCTTCTGGTGTATTCCTAGTTGTGTCCACGTGACCACCTCGAAGAATTCGTCCAATGTTCCAAATCCCCCGGGCAGCATTATGAAAGCGTCGGCGCGATCAGCCATCGCCGCCTTTCGCTCGTGCATGCTTTCGACCACCTCCAGAGAAGTGAGACCCCGATGGGCGACTTCTCTCTCTTCGAGTGCGCGCGTGATCACGCCGTGCACACTGCCTCCGGCTGCCAACGTCGCGTCCGCTAGTACACCCATCAAGCCCACGTCACCACCTCCGTACACGAGGTCAAGACCGCGCGCGGCGAGTAGGTGCCCCAACGAAACAGCCGCATCTTTGTATGCAGGGTCCACACCCGTGTTCGACCCACAAAAGACCGCAACCGAAGACACTGACGTTGCCATAATCCGACGAAGTGTAGTGCCAACGACGAGAATGCGCGGAGATGCGTTCCATTAATGCATCGAAATTACCCACTAGAATGGCGGGATCCAACTCGAACGGTCAATTGAAATCGTTCGGTGCAGACACACCTTTCCAATTCGAACCATTCCAATGTTCAATCAGCGAAAGTTTGTTGCCGCTCCCGCTGGCGTAGGAGCCAACCGCGTAGCAGTTCGTCGCGCTGAGGCAGGTTACGCCGTTGAGAGGCATCTTTCTCTCACTCAGCGCCGCCGGTAGTTTCGTCACTGTCCACCTCGAGCCATCCCACTTGTCAATGATGGAGGTACCGGCGAAATCTCTATCCTGGACCCCCACCGCGAAGCAGAGTGCCGGGCTGGCACAAGCCACGCCACTGAGATAGTCATTTGAGCGAGACGGCTTGGGTGTCGTCACGACCATCCAAGAGGATCCGTTCCACCGCTCGATCATTGAGTGAAAACCTACGCTCGACAAACTGTCAGCGTTGTAACCTCCAACGGCGAAACACAAGCGACTAGAGGGACAGCTCACCGCGGAAAGCGCGTTGTTGGCACGTCCAGGACTCGGTGATGGAACCAGTTTCCAGGCCGTACCGTTCCACTTCGAGATTTCCGTCCCTTGTTCATTGTTCAAATCAACGTAATCGCCCACCGCGAAGCAGTCCTTGGGATTAAGACAACTGACCCCGTCAAGAACATTGATCATCGCATTTCCCCCGACGACATTCGCCGAAGGTAGTAAGGACCAATCCTCCCCGTTCCATTGCATAACAAGTGTTCCAGGAGCGCTCGTAGCAGTCTCGTTGTAACCAACGGCGACACACTGTATTGGACTGGAACAGCGCACTCCTTCAAGCTTGGCGAACATCTTGGCTTGTATATCGACCATTTTCCAGGTCGAACCGTTCCATAGCTCGATGACTTTAGTAAATCCACTTTCAAACAAGTTGTCCCATCCCACCGCTACACAAAACTCTCGACTTACACAACTCACGCTTGCGAGAACGTCCTTTCCCTTAGCCGAGTTCGGTGACTTATCCAACGACCACGACGAACCGTCCCATTCTTCAATGAGGGTTCTCTGATGTTGGGACTCGGTTCGGTAAGAACCAACCGCCACGCAAAACGAATCTCCGGAGCACGCGATGTCGTTAAGGCTATTTGAGTTACAACTCCTAGCGGTGCATGACACCGAGGACGAATCTGGCCCTACTTCGCTGCTTCGTGACGGTGCGAGATTCAGAATCCCAAACACGACGCCGGCGGCGAACAACGCAACTACCGTCGACATGGCCACTGCGCGTCGACTCAAAGCAATGCCTTAGACGCAAGGCCATCCTGTCGCCTCATTGAGGCGAATCTAGTCGCAGGTAAAAGTCCACAACGATTGGGGACAATATGGATCGAAACCATGACTGAGGGATTATGAGAAGGAAGAACCCTTTCGGCATTCTGTTGGCTTACCCATATCCAGGCATCAAGATCGCCGGTGTACCTTGGCAATCCGTGAACGGCAACCGCGTATCCACCGACGATGAGAAATCGGACGTCGTTAGTAACGAACGATTCGACAAACTCTCTGAAGTCCGGATCGAGATGCACCTTCTCCCCCAATCTTTCGTTGGCGGAGAACCTCGAGAGCAGCGAGACGCTCCATTATCGATGTCCCTCGCCAATAGAGAAAGTCATCAGCCTCGCTTCCAAGACGAGCCTTTTTCACGACGAGGGCCATGGTCCCATTGTTTCGCATCGCTGTAGCCATAAACCAATTCTACCGGCGGGTGTCTAGTCTCTGGAGGAAAGAACGGTGGCAGCTGCGGTGTCATGCAACTCGTGACGCTGCTCCAAGGATCGCTCGAACTCTCCTCGCCAATAAACGGTCGGATGTTTACGGGCTGCTGGTAGGGCTATAAGTTCCGCTGTAAGTAGGGCCGGTGGAGATCGAACCCACGACCGAGGGATTATGAGGAGGATGCATTCGGTCGGAATGGTCCGGTTGTGGCGGATTCACCCGGAATTGAAAGAAGGCTTGTCCGGTGACGTCGGTTTGGTCCGATGACGTCGGTTTGGTATGTGGGATGAAACGTGGGATTTCCTCAATCGGAATCATCACGTGTGTGCGTGTCGGAGCCCGAAACCCTCGATTTGGCACCAGGGACTGGCGTCTTGATCCTTCAGCGAATTAACTCGCGCTGTAACACCACGCCGCAAAGCCAGGGAAGGTTGAGGGCAGCTCGGCGTGACCGAAGCGTGCCCGAGTTGAGGTCCGTGTCTCATCAAACGTACCGCAGA
The DNA here is from genome assembly GCA_003133125.1 of Acidimicrobiaceae bacterium. Classification (GTDB taxonomy): domain Bacteria; phylum Actinomycetota; class Acidimicrobiia; order Acidimicrobiales; family RAAP-2; genus RAAP-2. The sequence continues at coordinate 17,618 of PKZO01000078.1, forward strand.
TCGCATGGGCGATAATACGCATGTGGCCTCTGACTCCATACTTCTGGTGATCCTCGTGTTCGTCGCAGCATCTGGAGCGACTTGGGTTGCCGGTGTCGAACTTTCGAAATCGACAGATGAACTTGATCGACGCCTGGGAATCGGTGATGCAATCGGCGGAATGGTGCTGCTTGCCGTCGCCGGCAGCCTGCCGGAGTTGGCAATCACGATTTCCGCGGCAGAGTCAGGCCACCTCGGCCTAGCGGCTGGAAACCTTATCGGCGGCATAGCGACAGCAACGATGGTGCTTGTTCTGTGTGATCTCTTTGCTCCGCGACCTCTGACATTCCTCGTTGGTTCCCTCGTGCCAGTTCTTGAGGGACTGCTGGTTGTACTCACCGTGTCAGTCGTACTCATGGGCGCGTTACTGCCGAAGTCAATAGCCATAGCGGGGCGATTTAGTCCGGCGTCTTTGGCGGTGGTAGTTATCTGGATCGGCGGAATCTGGGTACTGAACCGTACACGATCGCATCCAAAGTGGGAGATCGTCATGGCGGGCGGTCAGCCCGGGCGTCCTCATCGCCGCGTCCGTGATCCGGTTGCCGACGCCGCGCGCGCGAAGCAATCAACTACGCGTGTTGTGACGCTATTCGGTGCTTCGGCGGCGGTGACATTCTTGGCGGGTGTCGCGCTCGAGATCAGTGGTAACGACCTGGCAAACCGCGCCGGCATAAACGGTGTGGTCTTCGGTGCCACCTTCCTGGCGTTAGCATCAGCGCTACCGGAGATCAGTTCGGGAATCGAAGCCGTTCGCCTCGGCGACCATCAACTCGCGATGGGCGACGTTTTTGGTGGCAATGCCTTTCAACTATGTCTATTCGTGCTGGCAGACCTCGTTGCCGCGAAACCGGTATTGCCGACTACCGGTCCCGCGATTGCATGGCTAGCTTCGCTCAGTTTGGTGCTGACCGTGATGTACATCGCCGGTGTGATCGTGCGTCCTTCGCGACCGCATCGACTAGGACCCGAATCGATCTTGGCGCTGCTGTTCTACGTAGTCGGAATTGTGGGGCTGCTTCGGATTGCCGGGTGAGTACAACGGTGGCAGACTCATCGACTCCCGTGTGTTGCGCTGGAGCAACAAGCACGCCGGACATTGTGGCCGAGATCGTCGGCTAAGCGCCGCACCGGAACGCCACCGCGAATGCCGGACCACGAGCGTCGATCACTCCGTCGACATGGTCAACTACATCGAGAACTTCTACAACCTGCGCCAACGCCTCAGCTCGATCAACTATCTGACGCCTAACGAATTCGAGCAACTTCACTTGACCCAGACCCAGACCCAGACCACATTCTCATAAGCGTGGTCCACTCAACGGGGTCTAAGCCATTTGGTAGGGCCGGTGGGGATCGAACCCACGACCGAGGGATTATGAGGTGGATGCAATCGGTCGGATCTGTCCAATAGTGTCGGATCTGTCCAATAGTGTCGGATCTGTCC
>PKZO01000079.1 GCA_003133125.1 Acidimicrobiaceae bacterium
AAGACGCCAGGTTCGGGTCGGACGATCTAGACGATTGTCGCCCGTTCGGGCTCGACGCCTTCATTTCTTGGAGGACAGTCATGAAGTTTTTCCATTCGGAAGCACCGTGTCATAGCGCCTCGTGCGTTCACGCACAGCCTTCAAAGAGCGCTCTCAAAGATGCTCCCAAGTCGTTTCTGGTCGAGCTTATTATTGCGACTGTCGCCATCACCGCCCTGACGATCAACTCTCGTCTCGTTTCGTGGCTCTCGTCGAGTCTGCGCGCAAAGTAATGCGGAGCCCGACAAGAGCTAAAAGCTTTCACTGCGCCGGCACCACGATGAATCCTCACTTGAACTTACGTGCAGTGTGAACGCGCACCCTATCTCCTACGGTTTCTTGAGCAGCGGTCCTCCGACACCTTGCGGACTCGCCACTTTCACCGCAGCGCTCGCCCAGGAATTTGAGCGGACCGGGAACATTGTCTCCCTCGTGCGAGTGCTCGATCGCGAAGAGGCGGCTTCCACCTCGAGAATCCCGGTCATTGGTCAACTCATCGCCGAGGATCGGCGCACTATTTCTTCTGCGATTCGCGCGCTCAACCAGTGTGACGTCGTGATTGTTCAACACGAGTACGGGCTCTACGGGGGACCCGACGGCGAGGACGTTCTGCGAGTTCTGCACGGCTTGGACGTGCCGACGATAGCGATCTTGCACACGGTCCTCTCGCATCCAATGCAACACCAGAGGGAAGTGCTCGACGAGGTCATCGCGAGCGTGGACGCGGCCGTAGTCATGACTGAATCTGCGGCGAGGACTTTACGCGAGCACTTCAATGTCGGTACGACGCCCATTCGGGTGATTCCCCACGGTGCCACCCTCGTCGCGAGTCGTCACCAACATCAGAGCGTGGATCGGCCCAAGATACTGACGTGGGGTCTTCTCGGCCCGGGCAAGGGCATCGAGTGGGTCATCGAGTCGTTAGTGGGCCTGAAGAGACTGGATCCGGTACCGTTGTACGTCATCGCCGGACGAACGCACCCGAAAGTTCTCGCTCGAGAAGGCGAGAGCTACCGCCAGAGCCTCATAAAGATGGTCGAGGACCTGGGAGTATCGCACATGGTGAGTTTTGACAACAGCTATCGCGACTTGCTGTCACTCACGTCGCTCATCGAGAGCGCCGACGTCGTGGTCTTGCCGTATGACTCGAAGGATCAGGCGACGTCTGGTGTCCTGGTCGACGCCATCGCCGCGGGGCGTCCCGTGGTCGCCACATCATTTCCCCACGCCATTGAATTGCTCGGAACCGGTGCTGGCATCGTCGTGAATCGAAAGGATCCTCAGGCTATTGGACGTGCATTGAAAGAGATCATCACCGAGCCCGAGGTCGCTGAAAGAATGGCGCGCGAAGCGCGAAGACTTGCCGTGGGATTGAGCTGGGAATCAGTAGCGCAACAGTATTTCGCGATGAACGATCTTCTCTTCAAACGAGTGGACGTGCCTGCGTGAACTATCCACCTCCGAAATTCGACTACTTGGTGTCCATGATTGGTCCCTACGGCGTCTTCGAGCACGCCGAGCACGACCGAGTTCGCACTGAACACGGATACTGCGTCGACGACGTGGCGCGGGTGTTGTTGGTAACGGCGAGAGAAGTGGCGCCGTCCGATGACGTGGTAAAACTCGCGAGAGTGGCTTTGTCCTTTCTGGACGACGCCCAAGGCAGTGACGGCACTTTCAAGAACCGACGTTCCGCTTCAGGGCGCTTCCTGGGCAAGAGTTCGAACGAAGACTGCTGGGGACGAGCGGTGTGGGCCCTAGGGGTGGCGGCAACCCACATCGAGGACTCTGACCTACGGCGCCACGCCTCGGAGTTGCTTGAGCGATCTCTCGAGGTACGTTCGCCCTGGCCTAGGTCAATGGCCTTCGCGACGCTCGGTGCCGTTGAGGTGGTCGGCGTCGAGGAGATGACTGACGCGGCGAGGGCCTTGGTGCACGATGCCGCTGTCGTGCTGGACCGGCCCGTACTCGGAGACGACTGGCACTGGCCCGAGGAGCGTCTGAGTTACTCGAACGCGGTGCTCGCTGAAGCACTCATGGCGGCCGGGTCGATATTGGGAGATAGTCGGATGCTGGAGTTGGGTCTCTCCGAGCTTCGCTGGTTGCTAGCCCTCGAGACCAGGGCGGGCCATCTCTCGGTCACGTCCTCTAAGGGACGGCATCGTGAGTCCAGTGACGAGACCTTTGACCAACAGCCCATCGAGGTGTCGGCCATGTCTGACGCGTGCGCACGCGCGAGGGACCTGACCGGTGACACGGAATGGTCTCGTGGCGTGGAGTTGGCGGCGCAGTGGTTTCTTGGCCGAAACGACGTCGGCGCCGTGATGTTCGACCCCGCGACGGGTGCGGGTTATGACGGGCTCACCGAGCGAGGTCCGAATCTCAACCGTGGCGCGGAGTCGACACTGGCGCTCCTCGCCACCTTGCAGCGGGTTCGTCAATTGGAGAGTGTGTAGTGAGCGAAGTCGGCATCGCCACACGAACCGACGTGGACATTCGAGCGGACATCACGCGCGTTGTCACTCGACTCTTCATTCCAGGTCAAGAACTGATTGGCGGTAGCGAATCGCGCACCTCGAACATGGTTCAAGAGGTTCTATCCCTGAGCGAGGAACGTGTCGGAAATGTCATGTCCGACCTCGTGGAGAGATTCTCGGGTCGCCACGAAAACTTGGCCGCTACCTTCGATGACCACGCCGAGAAAGTAATGGGCTTGGTCGATCAGGACATCTCGGCGACGCGTCGCCAGTTACTCGGCGCCGCCTTCACCCATGAGTACTCCCTCGAGGGCGCCGCGATTTGCAATCCCAGTTTCGTCAGGCACCCAGACCAGACTGGTGTGGCGCCCGACGGTCTTCGAGTCATAATGAGTTTGAGGGCAATAGGTGAAGGTCATAAGTCCACGATTTGTTTTCGAATCTGTGACATAGGCGCCGATCACAGCATCCGAGTGCTTGATCCCAAACCGTTTCCGGTCCTCGCCGAGACGAGCCAGGGATTGTTCAACCGCGACGTCTTTCACGCCAGCTTGCGAGATCTCGGTCTCGACGGTGAGACGGCTTCAGCCGTACTGGACCGTCTGCCCGTGAAGTTCTCACGTGACGAATTGAACTCTTCGCTCGAAAAGATCGGCGCTGAGAGCGATATCCGCATCAACGTCAACGAGATTGTGGCGCTCTTGCGATCCTTTACCGACAACTTCTACTCAGCAACTTTCGACGCCGAATCCGACCTGTGCCAGCGCACCCTGTGGCCCGCCACTTTGCGCGAGAGCCAAGGAATGGAAGACGCGCGTTTCGTCGAAGTGCACGACCCGAACTGTGCACGTTACATAGCTACCTACACCGCCTACGACGGCACCCTGGTGAGCCAGCAACTACTGGAAACTGAGGATTTTGTCACCTTCGCGTCTTCGCCGCTTGTGGGCGTCGCCGCACAGAACAAGGGACTGGCGTTCTTCCCAAGGAAGATTCAGGGTCGCTACGCCGCCCTTTCTCGATACGACCGCGAGCACAACTGCGTCACCTTCTCGGACAACCTGCACCACTGGGACGAAGTGACCCCGCTCAAACTTCCCGTTCAGAGTTGGGAGATGCTCCAGGTCGGTAATTGTGGCTCACCCATCGAACTCGAAGAAGGTTGGTTGGTCTTGACCCACGGTGTTGGTCCCATGCGCACCTACGGCATCGGCGCGATGCTCTTGGATCTCGAGGACCCTACGCGCGTTCTGGGCACCCTGGTTGAACCATTGCTCACGCCTGCAGTTCACGAGCGAGACGGGTACGTGCCTAACGTCCTGTACTCGTGCGGATCACTCGTGCACCGGGGAGTTCTCTATCTGCCCTTTGGCGCCTCTGACCAGTCGATCGGTTGCGCCACGGTCAAAATGTCTGAACTACTCGCTGCACTCACTTCCTAGTTGCCGATTTTCCAGAGCAGGCCAACCTCAGCCGAACGATAAGACGACGTCAGTCTTCGGTCACCTTGGCCAGTTCGGTCGCCGTATTGATGGCGTTGACCAGTTCGTCGAGATGAATCGACAATGATTCGGGCCCCTCGGAGGCCTTGAGATATTTCTCGGTTTGGCGATACAGCGAGCGAAGACTGGCCGAGGGGGCCTTGTTTTCCTCGTTGCTCTCGCGCAGTGTGCGAAGAGCGTACGCACAACCTTGAGCGAGGTCGTCCACCACGCTGGCGGCCTCGATGGTGATGCCACGCTCCGCCTCGATCCGAAGGGCGTGCAGTGCGCGGAGGATCCGCATCGTCGTGGCCAATTGGCTGCGCGCGTCGACGGTGCCCATTGGAACCAGACCCGGTTCGGCGACGCCCCGCCCGATGGCACTCTCGGCTTTTATCCACGCGACACGCATGGCGCGTGAGAGCGCGACGACCCGTCCGGGTTCTACGTGTCTGCGTTCGACGACGTCAAAGACCGCGATGAGATACCTCTCGATGGCGCCGTAGAGATTCGCCAGTGCGTCGTTGACGCTCGTCTCGAACGACGTGGGCCAGATCAGATAAGCCACGAGCGCAATCACGCTACCGAGCGAGAAGTCGAGTAACCGATCAAGCGCCGTCGAGAGTGTGTCAGTAGTGGTGATGCTCATCAGCACGAGGACGAGGGCAGTAATAAAACCGAAAGAAATCGCGAAACTGGCGTACCAGGTGGAATAGGCGACCCAAGCGGAAAATGACACCAAGATCACGGTGACCGCGATATCTGGATGGAGTCCGCCTATGAGCAGCGCCGCGAAGGTAGCTCCGATAATTGTGCCGATCATCCGACCAAAACCTCGGTCGAGGAGCGAACTGTAGTCGGGCTTTAGAATCACCAACACGGCAAACGTCAGCCAGAAACTGCGCGGTAACCCGATTGTCGAACCCAGGAACGCCGCCGCGGGTACCGCCGCCGCAAGCCGTACTGCGTGACGAAAGGCGGGGGAATTCGGGGTCAGATTGTCTTTCAGGGTCAACGCGTTGGTCCGTAGTCGCGAAAGGTCCGGGCTCGAGAACTCGGGCAGTGATGGGCGCCAGATACGTTTTCCCGATTCCTGTCCAGAGACGTCGACGAGTTTCGCCGCTGCGCGCAATTGTCCGGCGATTGCACGTAGGTGTTCCACGCATTGTGATGCGAGAACGAGCGATTCTGGTGAGCCCGAGAAGCCATTCTCGAGGGTGTCGATCCTTGCGTCGAATTCTGCGGCGCTTGATCGCCACGACGACTGTGATCGACGACGCAGGGCGTTGGCAATCTCGATTAGCGCGGTCGAGAGTGGCGCTAATGCTTCGGCGACCCGAAGGTCATCGATTTGGTCGTTTATTGCAATGAGACGTACTCGGATACCAGAGAGAGTTGTCAGTTCGAGCCGAATACGACGTACCTGGTCGAAGATTGCGCGTATTTCGCGTACGTCCGTGCGCCCAAAGAGAGCCGGATCGTTGAGCGTCTTTTCGGTGTCGTCTAGCGACGATAGGGCATTGGTCGCCGTACTATTCGGATCTTGTATAACGAGTCGGGCTACCGCCTCGTACGAGGTGGCCAGGCGAGTTCGTTGGAAGCGCAGACTCGATGGAAGTCTCAGCACCGCGAGGGCCAGGACTTCTACTAAGGCGCCCAGCATCACGAGAAGACTGAAGTGAACCGCAAAGAGGAAACTTCCGGTGAATCGACCGAGGACCACGTAGGCGATCACCGCTTGAGAGCCAACGGTGGCCGACGTCTGGTCGAAGACCTCGAGCATTCCTGCGCCAAAACACCAGGGCACGAGTATTAAGAGGTGAAGCCAGGTGATCGATCCGCTGAGGGTTCCTACGAGGACCGAGAGCCCCAAGAAGACCGCGTCAATGATCGCGATCCTAAATGAAAGGCGAGGCGCGCCGACCAAGGACGCGATCGCGATGAGGTTGGCTCCTACGGCCATGGCGATGGCGCCACTGTCAGTTCCCGCCATCAAGCCGACCACGAACACTGCGACCACGGGAAGGGCGGTGACGGCTCCCGCCACGGGACTCAGGTACGAAACATCAACCCTGAGCGAACTGCGAAGAGCCTTGAGGTGCGTTCCTTGGGGCGCCTTGTTAAGCGATGCTCCCAGCGGGCCGTCCTCAGTCATGCCCGTCCGTAGTGGTCACTACCACAGACTACTTTTCTCGTCCGTCGTCAGAGGTCGAAAGACCGTTGAACGAGTGGGGTGGTACGCAGTCGCTTTTCCTAGGTGTTAAAGAAGACCCTGTTGTGATAATTACTGCACGGTTGCGAACCGACTGGAGCAATCATCGAACGTTCGACTGCGACGTTCGTGGCGACGTTGAGGGCGTAATGCCTCGGGACACTTAAAGGAAGCAATGGGGCTATTCGACGTAGTAGTGGCAGTTGCGGATGACTCACCGACAGCCGGGCGGGCAATCGAAGCGGCCAGCCAACTCGCTCTCATGTCCGAAGGAACGCTTCACATCGTGACCGCGGTCGATCCTAATCCTCGACACGAAAGGACACTTCGCGCCGAGTTCAAGGACATGGATCCCGACGGCGACGCCGAAGCCGAAGCTCTTCTGCAAGTCTTGTCCTTCGTAGCCAGAAGTTCGGCGTCGAGCCTGTGCTACACCACGTGATGGGCGATCCAGCTGACGCAATCATTTCAACGGCGGATCAAGTCAACGCGGATCCGATTGTTGTTGGGAACCGGGGAATAAATGGTGCGCGGCGAGTTGTCGGCGCGTTTCCAATTCGGTGGCCCACGGCGCAAATTGCACAGTCGCGACAATTGACACCACGAACTAGGTCAATCAACCTAGTTAGGGAATTCCACTGGCACTTTGAGACCGGTTCAATGGATCGGCGTAGCTCACGGTTGGTACCCGCTTGAGATGAGCATCGTGAAAGGGGCCGCGTGGCCGGGACTTGGTCAGTAACGACCAAGGTCGCCCATGGTTCCAAATCCACCCTGCGAATCCGATTCTTCGTAGGATGGCATCATGGTATTCGCGGCGCTACCTGGAATGACAGATGGCTTGGTTGACTCCTTAGCTTGCGCGCGCGCCGAGTCATGCTTCCTCGGTGACTCAGGAGTTCTCCAGCGATGATCAAGATTCTCATCGTCGACGACGACGAGAAGCTCGTGAAGTTAATGGAGACGTTCCTGAGCGGTGAAGGCTACGAGGTACTGACGGCCGGGGATTCGTCTGCGGCTTTGAGAATGACCGCCGCCCATAATCCAGACTTGGTCTTGCTCGACATCGTCTTGGGAGACGAGGATGGTCGAGACGTCCTGCGCGAACTACAAATGATAAGCGACGTTCCTACGATATTTCTCACTGGTCGAGGTCTGGAGTCGGAACGGATCGCGGGGCTCAAGCTCGGAGCCGACGACTATGTGGTGAAGCCGTTCTCCTTGGGTGAAGTATCGGCGCGGATCGAGTCCGTACTAAGGCGTGCTGGGGTGAACGCCAAGCAGCACGAGATTGACGCACCAAATTTGCACTTTGGCGATCTGAGGATTAACGAGAGTACTCACGAGGTGCACCTAAAGGACAACCTATTAGATCTCACGTCGAAGGAGTTTTCCTTGCTGGTCTTTCTCGCTTCCACACCGCGCCAGGTGTACACGCGAGCGCAACTGCTCGATCACGTCTGGGAGTCATCGAGTGAATGGCAAAACGAAGCGACGGTGACTGAGCACATACGCAGAATCCGAGCGAAGATCGAAGTGGATTCCGATCATCCTCGCTGGATCGCGACGGTGCGCGGCGTGGGCTACCGTTTCGAGCCGCAGGCCTCGTCGTAACCGAATCATTGTTCGGTTTTCAGGCCTTACTACCGCACACCGCGTCGAACCAGCAGGTCATGGACTTGATCAACCAACTGGCTGGGCTTGAACGGTTTGGCCATGAAGGCTGCAGTATCGTCGATGAGTCCGTCCACTACGTTGGCGTCGGCCGTTCCTGATATCAGGAGGACCCGAATTCCTGGTTGGTCATCCTGGAGCAGGCGCGCGAGTTGGGGACCTGTGAGCTCTTCCATGACGACGTCGCTTACGAGCAGGTCGATGGGCGTATCTGTCGCCTTGGCGAGCTCGAGTGCGCTTTCAGCCGAGTTGGCTTCGAGAATGACGTAGCCACTTCGTTGAAGGACCTGGACCATGAGTGAGCGTAATTCCTCATCGTCCTCGGCCACGAGCACCGTGGCCGAACCACGAGGGCGACTTATCTGCACGACTGGCGCCAGTGCCGTCGCTTTCTCTCGCGACGCGGGAAGAAGAATTTCAAACATCGCGCCTTCTCCGGGATGGCTCGTACAGCGGATAGCTCCTCCGCTTCCTTCGACGAGTCGCCGGGCTGCCGCAAGGCCCATGCCGGTTCCCTTGAAGGCGCCCTTCGTCGTAAAGAGAGGATCGAAGCAACGCAGTCGGGTTTCCTCGTCCATGCCAACGCCAGTATCGGCGACCGAGATTGTGACGTACTCACCCTTCGCAAGACCGAGGTCTTTGGCCAAGGTGGATCCCAGCGTGACGTTAGACGCTGCGATGCTGAGGCGACCTCCCGAGGGCATCGCGTCGCGAGCATTGATCGCAAGATTGAGCAGCATCTGTTCGAACTGATCGGCGTCCACTTCGATGTTCGCAACGTCCGACCCCAGTGACCACATAATCTCGATGTCGACGCCGACGATCCTCTCCAAGACTTCCGCGTTTGACTGGATGAGTGTAACGGGACTCAGTATCACCGACTCCTCAGACTGGGTTCGACCAATGGCCTGCAGTTGGGCCGTCAAGTGCGACGCTCGAGAAGCCGTCGCCTGGATGTCGCGAACCATGGACAGAGAGCGCTCATCGTCGCGCACGTTCTGGGCGAGCATCTCGGCGTAACCCGAAATCAGGGTCAGCAGGTTGTTGAAATCGTGGGCCACGCTACTGGCCACTTGTCCACGTAATTCCATTTGATGTGCGTGTCGGAGTTCCTGCTTCAGTTCACGCTGATCGGTGATGTCATCGACCAAGGTCAAGAGGCTTCGGACTTCGTTGTCGCCTGAAGGAAGTACCGCGGCCGACGCCGTCAGGTGTCGACGTCGGCCACTGATCTCGACGTCGATGAAGTCACGGCTACTTGTTAGGGTCCCATGCATTGCATCGGACCAAAGAGTTTGAAAACTCTGTCTCACGGCTTCGGGAAAGGTCGGCGCATCTTCTTCGAGTGGATCAGCGAAGTCGGACCACACGAAGATTCTTCCTGCGGCACGATTCCACCAACGAACGCATCCTTCGACGTCTACTTCAATGATGCCAACCGGCGCCGTCTCCACCAGAACTCGCCAGCGGGCTTGGCTTCGTTCAATGGTACGACTCAGTTCCACGGCACCGAGAGTGGTTGAAGCCAACTGGGCTAACAAGGCGAGTACCTCTCGTTCCTCATCACTGAAGTCCGCTCCGGACTGGCGTTCGACGGCGATGACGCCACGTGACACATCTCGGTTTTCGAGAATTGGAGCAACTAACCACTCGTGGTCTAACCACGGTGAGGTTTCTTTTGGTCGAGAGACGGGTATGTCGTTGAGACCTGGAGTGTCCTTCGGCACCGACGCGAAGGCCGACTTGTTTCGCAATGCGATACCGCATAGCGGGGCGACCGCCCCACGCTCGAGCGACACTATTGACTGATCGGCGTCAAAGACGCTGCGAGCAATGCTGGCGAGTCGGCGAAGTATGTCGTGTTCGTTGTTCAGACCCGCCACACTGATCGAGGCGGCGAACAGTTGGTGCAGCTGGCTGGCGATTCGCTGAGTACGGCGCAACGCTTCGCGGGCGTTGCGGTGCAACACGACACGCTCGAGCGCGCTTGAAACAACGAGTGCCACTTGTTCGGCCGCTATGACTTCACCCAATCCAAATCCCGGAGAACCTTCGTCAACTTCAAAAGTCACGGTTCCAAACGGGGTGCCGTTCACTCGCAGTCCCACGACGATGTAGTGGGGGAGTTGTGGGGCTTGATTGGTGGGCCACACTTCAGATCGCTGGGTCTCTAGGACCTTCTGACGGATCTCTGCCAGTTCGGATTGGTGCGCCACGAAACCAGCGTCTTTAGTCGCGGAATCAATTTCGACGTCGGGGGCCTCGTCATGGTCTGGGGAAAAGGTGCGAAGATCTCCGCTCTGGTCGAGAAGGTCGATGGCACACCGCGTAGCGAATGAAGGTATGGCTGCAGCGAGAAGTAGTGAAAGATCCTGTTCATAGCCGTCGCTGCTTCTTGGCGTTTCGGAATCTTCCTTTAGGAGTTCGCCGTAGCGCTGTGCAAATTGGAGAGCTCGACCAAGTTGGCCCTCTTGGGCTTCGGAAGAGCCGGGCGTCACGGTCGAGTCCAAGCCAGCGATGGCTGAATCGCGACGCGACACGTTTGCGGTTGATGCTCGCGTCTCGTTGGCTGCGACGGTGCCTCTTGATGAATCTTTCCGCTCAACTGTTTGGAAAGGGCAGTATGCGGTTTCGAAGAACTCGACACGACGGGCTTCAAAGTGGCTTGCCCGAGAATATGGAGAAGTCTTCGAGGAATCGATCAAGTTCGGCTACTTCGTGAGGTTTGGAGAAGAGAAAGCCCTGGCCGACGTTCACTTCGTCGGTTTGGAGGCGCCGCCTTTGTTCGGCTTCCTCAACGCCCGAGGCGATGATCTGAAGGGAATGCACCTTGGCGAGTTGAACGAGTTGGAGCACAAAAGGTTCTGCAGTGGCGGAAGTAGTCATGTCTGCGATGAACTTTCGGTCCAACTTTACGATGCTAAACGGCGACGACTCAAGGGTGGCGAGTGTGTCGTGACTGGGCGCGAAGTCGTCGACTGCAAGTCGCACACCGCGATTGCGTAATAGGTTGAGTTCGCTTGTGGCGGTCTCGTCATCGCCAGTGATGACCGAAAGTGGAAACTCGAGTACGAGCAGGGAGGGATCGAATCCGCTCGACACCAGGGCCTCATCGACGTCGATCATGAATTCATCGTGCCCAAACTGTTTCATTGAAATGTTGACTGAAACGGTGAATCGAAAGCCCCGGTCGTGCCAAGCGGCGCCTTGCGCGCAGGCGGTTTCAAGAATCCATCGACCGACGGGGATAATGTCGCCATTTGCTTCGAGGTCGGGAATAAATGCCTCTGGGCTTATGATCCCGCGCGAAGGGTGGCGCCAACGGAGCAATGCCTCGACACCGGCAAATGCGTTGTTCTGCAGATCGATCGTGGGTTGATATACCAGAAAGAACTGGCTGTTACCGAGCGCGCCCGCCAGATCGGCCTTTAGGTCGCCGTGGGTCTCGTCGGGCACGGAATGGCTTTTGCTCGTCACCGTTTGTCGCTTTCCCTCTGCCCACGTCTGCGAGATCAGCGGGGCTTCGTTCGGTTCCTCGACGTGACGATACCAGTCGGCTCGGATTCTGGGCACCTGAGCGCGCCTACAATCCGGCCCGTGGCGGAAACTACGACACTAGATAGAAAGTAGGTCCTCTGGTGCCTGGCATCTCGGACCGAATATCAAGACAATGCTTCGGAAACGTGTTTGAGGCGCTACGTTGGTTGTAGTTGGGGGCAACATTTTTCCGGTTTTGGAAGTCGCGCACGCCACTCGCATCACAACGGACGAACAATGTACACACAGGGACTTGACAAATACCTCGAGTTTTGTCAAGATTGATACCGCAAGGGCTGAAGGAGAGTTGTCATGATGAGGATTTTCCCTCAGGGCCGTAGTAATCGGTCTCGTTCACATGGGCGCGGAGCAGGCGTGAGGCCGGTTCGCGTTTCGTTCATTTCACTAACGGCGGCGCTCGCGTCGGTACTGGTGATGAGTGTTGCGGCCGGTGCGTGCACCGTGAACAGCACACAGCCATACTCAGTGACATCGAACGTCAATACTGGTGGAACAGCGATTTCTGGCACGCTAACAGCGCCCGCGTATGTCTATGACACGGCGGTCTTGAGCGACACATCAGGCAGCGTTCCGGTCATCTTCAATCTTTACAAGGGGACTTGCTCGGGATCGGTTTCGAGTGTGCCGTCTGGTTGGATCGACCAAACAACTACCAACAACAACGTCAGTCCCGCCCGTTCTGCCGGCTTCGGACCGCTATCGGCCGGTAGTTACTACTTCATCTCTTATACGTCGTACAACAGCAGTCCTTATACCTGTGAGCCTTTCACAGTCAAGTCCACATCAAGTCTGAACACGACACCAAGCGTCAGTGGCTTCACCGCAACTGACAGCGCGAGCGTGACCGGTACCTCGGGCACGCCTACGGGCACCGTGACCTTCACGCTCTACTCGGGCACTTCGCCAAGTGGCACGCTCGTCGCGGGCTACAGCGACGCCAACGTGGCGTTGGTGAATGGTTCGGCGCCGTCAACCTCCACGGGAACTCTCGCCGTGGGTAGCTACTACTTCATGGTCACCTATAGCGGTGACGGCACGTACTTGGGCGCCACGGGCACCGCTGAGGCGTTCACGATCAGCAATCCGGGATGTACTTCGGGTTGCGGTGGCGGCGGCGGTGGTTCACCTACGGATAGCATCACTACGACGCCTAACGTGACTGGTAATTCAGCCACTGACAGTGCGACCGTGAGTGGTAGCGCAGGTACTCCGACCGGGACAGTGACCTTCGTCCTCTACTCGGGCACGCCCGGAAGCGGTACGGTCTACGTCGGCTTTGCTGCTGACACGGCGACGTTGAACGGTAGTGGCAGCGCGTCGTCAGTTTCGACGGGTGCGCTCCAGCCAGGTAATTACTACTTCCTGGTTACCTACAGTGGTGACGCGACCTATTCAGCGATAACTTCAACCGCGGCGACGCCAGAACCGTTTGGTATTGACCCGACGTTGTCGACGACGCCGAACGTGACGGGTACGTCGGCCACTGACACCGCGACGGTGACGGGGACCAAGGGCACTCCCACCGGTACGGTGACCTTCACCCTCTACTCGGGTGCCCCGGGTAGCGGTACGTTGGTCGCCAGTTTCCCATCGGACACGGCGACACTTAGCAACGGGACAGCAACGTCGAACGCCTCGGGAACTCTTGCGGCGGGTGACTACTACTTCATGGTCACTTACAGCGGTGATGGCTCGTACGCGGCAGTGAGCCCAGGCTCGCCTGAGCCGTTCACGGTCATTTCGACGAGTCCGCCGGGCAAGGGACCGACCTACAAGATTCCGACGAAAGCACCGCAGACTGGTGCCGGCGGATCTGCGGGTGTTGTGTTCAACGGTGGTCTGCTGGCGCTTGGAAGTTCGATGCTCATCGCAGGTCTTATGGCGATGGCGCTCATGTTCCGCCGCCGCCGTCTCGCGTAGTTGTTTATGATCTGGTTGCAAGGTTTAACGCACGCAAGGTTACGACCCAGGGCTTTCACCTGGGTCGTAACCTTGGCGGTGACACTCGGTGTTTTGGCGGTGACGCCAGGATCAGTTGGACAGGTGGCGGGAGCCAGTACGGCCTCAGGATCTAAGCAAGTTTCTTCTGCTGCGCCAGTGTCCACAAGTCATGCCGTTACCGTGTTGCAGCGTTCGATACCGATTCATCTGACGATTCCTGCCATTGGAGTGTCGACCGGTCTAACTCAACTGGGACTTCTGCCAGGTGGCGTTCCGCAAGTTCCATCAAGTTGGTACATTGCGGGATGGTACAAGCTAGGTCCCACGCCTGGACAACTGGGGTCGGCCGTGATTTTGGGGCACGTGGACTCAGTCGCCGGGCCTGCAGTCTTCGATCGACTGGTCGACTTGAAAGTTGGAAATCGACTCACGGTCAAGTTAGCGGATGGCAAGACCGCGACCTTTCAGGTAATTGCATTGCGCGAGTACCTGAAGAGCAAGTTTCCCGACCAGACGGTGTACGGGCCGCGTCCATATGCTGCGCTGCAGCTTGTGACGTGTGGCGGAGCGTTCGATTCCCATACGGGTCACTACCTCTCGAGCATCGTCGTCTATACCAAGATGGTCGCCTAAGACCGGCACTGANNGTTCTGGGAGTTGTGGTTCGTTAGACTTGCTTTCCCACTTAGAGTGGAATGCAGTGGACGTCGGCGGAAAGCGAACTACTTACCACTGCCAAAGACCGGCGTATTTCCAGAGCCTTTGAGGCGGTTTGAGTGAGAGCGGAGTAGTGAGTTAAGTGGCTAGTCAGGAATCAACTCCGAAGCGACGGCTTGCAGTGTGGGCATGGGTGGCATCGGCATTGGTGGTCATCGCCGGCATCATCGTGATCATCATTGGGCTTCATGGACCAAGGGTTGGCCCTAGTCTCCCTGCACCAGTGGGAAACACCTCGGTAGGCACTTCTAGTTTCTCGGCGCCAACAAGAAGCGAGCTTCTGCCATTCCTACATTCGAGCGCTTTTAGTGCGACCAGTGCGTCGGAGACATTCAGAGTCGAACCGGCGCTAGCGCAGTCTCTTGGAAGAACGACCACGTCAGAGTTGGTGGCGCATTCTCTTCAGGCACCTTACGTACAAGCAAGGAGGACAAGGAGTGTTCGCGTCGACCACGCGACGACCGCATTCGTTCGCTCGGCACCTGTGCATCTATCAATACCGTCTTTGAAGATTTCGGTTTCGGTGACTCAGTTGGGCTTGAATTCCGATGGTACGGTGCAAGTGCCCACGAACTTCCATGTCCCAGGCTGGTACAAGGATGGCTACGCGCCTGGCCAAATGGGTTCGGCCGCAATTCTGGGACACGTCGACTCCACTAGCGGGCCCGGTGTCTTCTATAAAATCGTTGACATGAAGGTTGGTCAACTGGTGCAAGTCACCTTGGCTGACCACGTGAGCCTGAAGTTCAAGGTAATCGGGCTGCGCCAATACTCGAAGGGAAACTTTCCCGACAAGCTCATATACGGACCGAGCACGTTCAGTGCGCTGGATCTAGTCACGTGTGGGGGAGTCTTTGACCCAACAACGCACCATTACCTCTCCAACATCGTTGTATTCACGGCACTTGTAACGAAGTAGTATCGCACACAACTCTTTTGCTTCATTGGGGCCTCGACGTAAGCTCGCTGTTGCAGAAGATTGACGATACACCGAGAGTGAGTGATGTTGTCGAAAGCAGAAGTGAGGGCGAACGACCACACAAGCACTGCTCAGTGAAGCGCTTTGCGAAGATTCGAGGATTGGACATCGTTCATTCTGAACAGAGTTATTTGATTCTCAACAGAAGGAAAACTCGCGAACAACACTTCAACAAGTCGCCGATTCTCGCGATTCTTCGTGTCACAATCTCAGTACCTCGTTCCTTGCGAGGCCGGATCTCAGCACCTTCTGAGGTGGTCCCCCTAAAGCATGCCCTTGCATGGGAGGGCCACGTCCATGATGAAATCTCAGGACAGAATACCTGATCAATGGTCTTAAAGACCTGTCGTGATTTCTTCCGCTTCTTGTGAATGGTTGCAGTGCGCTTCATACTTGTGCTCAGCGCGCGAAGTCCGCCGACAGAACCACTCAACGGCTACCACAATGTGCCTCACGGTTGATCCGAATCCGACACCGACAGCTTGCACTCAATCCGTGTGCGATGCAGTGGCAGAACTCGTTGGCGGGCAGTCGCTGGTCGAAGCGTCATTTCCCACACTTAGCGCCAATCACCCGGCGGTTGCGACGAACTGGAGAAGAAAAAGAAAGTTGGGTTGTTGTTGAGATGACGTAGAGGGGGCCTTGATTCTGAATATCCAGACTGCACAGTATGAAAACACAGCAAGGGCACTCACCATTCAGCAGTTTCAAGACATTCATTGTCACAGTTCGTCGGGTTGCTACGGCACCGTTGACGGGGCGCCAGTTGCGCCGCGTGGTGTTAGTGGGTTCGCTGGCGCTGCCCATCAGCGGCGCATTGCTGTGGACGTCCATCTCGCCAGTTTCGGCGAGTCCTACGGTTCGGCTCGCGGCGGGGGTCACCCAACTGCAGCCGACAACGACGGTTGACCCAACGACCACGACGACGGTAGTCAAGTCGACGCGCACCGTAACTCCCTCGACACCTACGGACTCAGCCGCCGTCGCAACCGCGACCACGCCGACGCCTGCACCTACGGTGAAGGTGGCACCCAAGGTGACCACCGTGACCAAGCCCGTCGTGGCGCCGGTAGCGAAGATCTCCAACCCCTCGGTCAACATTGCGCCGACCCCAAACTTCCTCGAAGCCGGACAGTGCTCGCAGGTTGGTGGTGTCTGGAGTTGCGCAAACCCTTGCGTTTCCGCTCAGCTGACGTTCCCAGAGACCGACGACACGCCGGCGTGCACGACCTACCTACTCGAGGCGATTAACAACGCTCGATCTGTCGAAGGTCTGTCAGCGATGGTGCTTCCAAGCAACTGGTACTCACTCACCACACCAGAGCAGCTGTTTGTCGTTGCCAACCTCGAGCGCACAGCCCGTCAGTTGCCCCCCTACCTTGGCATCAACGCGGCGCTCAGTGCCGACAGCCAGCGCGCGGCTCAGGGTGACGCCGACCCCGGCGTGGCGAGTGGTTTCACTGACAGCACGGACCCGGGTGGCTACGCGGCCATGGGCGGGGCGTGGTCTGCGGGATTTAACGTCTTGGCCGCTGACTACATGTGGATGTACGCCGATGGATGGGGTGGCAGCGCGGCGACAACTTCGAACGTCGCTTGCACGACGGCGAATGCGGCTGGCTGCTGGGCCCACCGTGACGAACTCTTGGGTTCGGACCCTGGCTTTAACCCCGGGGTTGGCCTCACCAGCACGAACTGTGAAGTGGGCGTCGGGTTCGCGGTCGTGAACGGTTCGGGATCGTACGTGGACCTCATTGAGCGTCCGGCCGGTGTTGCTCCTGCGATGACCTTTACTTGGGCCCAGGAAGTGGCAGCGGGACTGTAATCCTCGCTGGCGTACCGTCTTCAGCTTCGACTCACGAGAAGTTCGGCCTGAGGATGAGGTAACGCTGCACAGGTTGCCGCATTGAGAGAACGCCTGGCAAAGAAGTGCCCGAATGCATGAGTGCCAAGTTTCCCCCGTTCGGGCGCTGGCCCTCAGTGCCGGGGTCGCCGTTCTCAGGCTTTCTGTGCCACAGTTGTTCAGTGATTCCGTTACTGAGCGTTCGAGAAATGCGTGACTGTGAGTCGCGGTGCGTTGATCGAAGCATCGATGCCTTGGTGCGAGCCGCTGGTACGGCGGTGGCACTCGAAGTGCAACAGCTACTTGGTTCATGCTACGGAGCGCGTGTCGCGGTGCTGGTGGGACCAGGTCTCAATGGCGCCGACGGACGGGTGGCGGGGGCGTGGCTCAAGTACCGCGGTGCACGCGTCGACGTCATCGAGGTGGCAAGTCAACCGTCGACGCTGCGCGGATTTGACCTGGTGATCGACGCCGCCTTTGGTATTGGCTGTACACGGCCGTACGTGGCGCCTCTACTTGGGCCGGGCACGTTGGTTCTCGCGGTCGACGTCCCCTCTGGTGTTAACGCGGACACGGGCGAGCTCTTTGGTTCACCATTCAAGGCCGACGTCACCCTCGCCATCGGCGCCTGCAAGCCCGCTCACGTGACTGGTCCCGCGCAGGCCTTCGTGGGCGAACTACGTTATGCCGACATCGATCTGGTCGATGAGTTTCGAGATGGCATCATCGAAGACAGCGACCTGCTCTCGCTCGGCTCTTCGCGCGAGGACGATCACAAGTGGAAGCACGCCATGACGATATTCGCGGGCTCGGCCCTGATGACGGGCGCCGCCGAGCTAGTCGCGCGTGGAGCTCTCGCCGCGGGAGCCTCGATGATCAGACTGCAGAGCCACGGCGACGCGGTCTCCTCGAACTCCTTCCCGCCTGAGGTTGTCCACGTCACGGGAACGGAATTCGATCAGCGAAGTCGCTCGGTAGTAGCGGGACCGGGGCTCGGTGGGGACGTGGGTGCGTGGCTCGCCGACCGACTGGAGAACGTGCGAGTACCAGTGGTCCTTGACGCGGACGCACTCGATCGATCTGTACTGGACAGATTGTCGTCATCGATGCCACGAGTCATGACGCCTCACGCGGGCGAGTACGAACGACTCACTGGTCACGGGGTTCCTTCGAACCGGATAGGTGCGGTGCGTCAACTCAGTCGCGACCTTGACTGTGTCGTCCTGCTCAAGGGTCCCACGACCTACGTGGCCGAGCCCAGTGGGTCGGTGCGCGTCGTTCACTCGGGTACCTCCGCGCTCGCCACCGCGGGATCCGGTGACGTGCTCGCGGGAATGATTGGCGCCACCATTGCGCGTGGGCATCCACCGTTCGTAGCGGCGGCGCTCGCCGCTCACTTGCACGGTCGCGCGGGCGCTCGTCTTTCGACCTTCGCGCCAGCCTCGAAGATCGCCGACCAGGTCACGGGGCTCTTGGATGAATTGGCGTTAGAACGCGATCTTACGAATTAGCAAATACGCCGGGCGCGAATGACCTTAGTCCCGCTCTATGGGGCGTTTGC
Source organism: Acidimicrobiaceae bacterium (assembly GCA_003133125.1). Classification (GTDB taxonomy): domain Bacteria; phylum Actinomycetota; class Acidimicrobiia; order Acidimicrobiales; family RAAP-2; genus RAAP-2. Next base: position 18,483 of record PKZO01000079.1, read on the forward strand.
GAAAGATATGGGAGTACAGTGGGCCAAAGGTCTTGTAAACAGCGCAGTTTCTTGCGGCCTGTTTCACCGATGGTCGAAGGAGATCGCGCAGTGGAACCAACGAACGATCAGGATCCGAATTATTACCACAAGGTAGTGGACTGCCAGTGGGCGTGTCCCGCGCACACCGACGTGCCCGGTTACATCCGCCTTATTGCCCAAGGTCGCTTCGACGACGCGTACATGCTCAATCGCGAATCCAATGTCTTTCCGGGGATTCTCGGACGTACGTGCGACCGGCCCTGTGAGCCGGCGTGTCGGCGCGGAAGGGTCGATGGCAGTCCAGTCGCCATCTGTCGACTCAAGCGCGTCGCGGCCGACCTGAAGGACGACATCAGTGACCGACTTCCGAAGATCCCGTCAACGAAGAACGGGAAGCGCGTCGCTTGCATCGGGGCGGGCCCGACGTCACTCACCGTAGCGAACGACCTCATGCCACTCGGTTACGACGTGGTGATGTTCGAACAATACGACCGACCCGGTGGGCTCATGCGCACCAACATCCCTGAATTTCGTCTGCCCGAGAAAGTGCTCTCCGAAGAGACGCAGGTCATACTCGACATGGGCGTGGACATTCGCTACAACTCGCCGATCAACAGTTTGAAGGATCTGGTGAATGAGAACTACGATGCCATCTTCGTGGGCGTCGGCGCACCGCGCGGCAAAGGACTTGAGGTGCCCGGTCGACACGACGAAGTGGGCGACACCCACATCCACATTGGCATCGACTGGCTCGAATCTGTCGCCTTTGAGCACGTGAAGTCGATCGGCAAGCGAGTGCTGATCATCGGCGTGGGAAACACCGCCATGGACTGCTGTCGATCTTCACGTCGCCTCGGCGGTACTGAGATCAAGGTGATGGCTCGGCGACCACGCGAGTTCTTCAAGGCGTCGCCCTGGGAGCTGGAGGACGCCGAAGAAGAGGGCGTCGAGATAATTGTCAATCACGCGCCCAAGCGGTTCGTCCTCGAGGACGGCAAGCTCGTGGGCATGGAGTTCGAAGTACTCGAGTGGGACGAGAAGGCGACCAAATCGAAGGTCCTCGACACGATAACGATTCACTGTGATGACGTCATCCTCGCCATTGGTCAAGAGAACGCCTTTCCCTGGATCGAGCGAGACCTCGGCCTCAAGTTCGGTGAATGGGACATGCCCGTCGTCGATGCGGTCACCTTTGAATCAACACTGCCTGGTGTCTTCTTTGGCGGTGACGCCGCTTTTGGCCCCAAGAACATCATCTGGGCCGTCGCCCACGGCCACGAGGCCGCCAAGTCCATTCACGCCCATTGTTCGGGGCTCGACGTGAAGGATCGAGCGCCGCTTACGATGATGCTCACTAGCACGAAGATGGGCATGAACGAGTGGAGTTATCACAACGACTACAACCCGTCCACGCGTCAGAAGATGACCCACGTAGACCTCACCGAACGCTTCGCCTCGCTCAATCTTGAGGTGGAGCTCGGCTTCAGCGCTGAACAGACCGCTCGAGAAGTGCAGCGTTGTCTCAACTGTGACGTGCAGACAGCCTTTAAGGCGCCGTTGTGCATCGAGTGCGACGCCTGTATCGACATCTGTCCGGTCCAGTGCCTCACTATTACTGAGAACGGCGATGAGGCGGACTTGCGAGATCGTCTTACGGCACCTTCGGTCAACCAATCACAGGCGCTTTACGTCTCAGCCGCGCTGCCCCAAACGGGTCGGGTAATGGTCAAGGATGAGAATGTTTGCGTGCACTGTGGGCTTTGCGCCGAGCGTTGTCCCACGTCTGCGTGGGACATGGAGGAGTTCGAGTTGCGGATGCCCTACGCGGGCGATTCGGGCCTGCTCACCATTCCGGTACGTCGAACCAGCCAAGTGAAAAGTGAAGTGAGGTAGGCCATGGCGATTGATACCGCACAGGACACCCAAATACGAATCAACGATTTCTCGATCAAGTTGGCCAACGTCAACGGCACCGGATCTGCCAGCGCCAATAGTCTCTTGATGCAAGCGATCTTTCGCATGGGCATACCAGTATCGGGAAAGAACCTGTTTCCTTCGAACATCCAGGGACTTCCCACGTGGTACGAGATTCGCGTCAATAAAGACGGTTACACCGCGCGCGCGCTCGACTACGACCTGATGGTCGCCATGAACTCCGCTACCTACGAGCAGGACATCAACGACGTGCGTGAGGGCGGTTACGTGCTGTTCGATTCCTCGTGGCCGCTCGACGCCGATCTCGTGCGCGATGACGTCACCTTTCTCGGTGTCCCGCTCGCCAAGATGTGCATTGAGCACTTCGCCGCACCTCGTGAGCGAATCCTCATGAAGAACATCGCCTACGCGGGAGTCGTCGTGGCGCTCGTGGGTCTCGACATTGAGGTCGTATCGGGGTTGCTCGCCGAGACTTTCGCGAAGAACGAGCTACTGCGCGAGTCAAACCAGAACGCACTTCGTCTGGGCTACAACTACGCCAAGGAGAGCTTTGAATGTCCGCTTCCGTTTCGCGTCGAGGCGATGGACGCGACGAAGGACTCGATTCTGATCGACGGTAACACCGCGACCGCGCTCGGTTGTCTCTACGCGGGTGCGACGGTCGCGGGTTGGTACCCAATCACTCCCGCGACGGCAGTGATGGACAACTTCATTCGCCTGTGTGCGCAGTATCGTCGTGAACCGGTCGAGAATCCTCTGCCCGGTGAGTTGCCCTATAAGAACAACTACCTGATCCTCCAGGCGGAAGATGAGATCTCGGCCATTGGTATGGTCCTCGGTGCCTCGTGGAGCGGTGCGCGCTCGTTCACGTCGACCTCGGGTCCGGGGATATCGCTAATGAACGAGTTGCTCGGTCTTGCGTATTACACCGAAATCCCCGCAGTGATCGTTGACGTACAGCGCACGGGACCCTCGACGGGAATGCCCACGCGGACCCAACAGGCGGACATCCTGCTGTGCGCCTACGCCTCGCACGGCGACACCAAGCACATACTGCTCTTTCCCGCAAACCCGCGTGAGTGCTTTGAGTTTGCGGTACAGAGTTTTGACATCGCCGAGCGCTTCCAGACGCCGGTGTTCATGTTGAGTGATCTCGACATCGGCATGAACGACTGGGTGGTGCCCGAGCTCACGTGGGATGACTCGTACGTGCCCGATCGCGGGCGAGTGCTTAACGACGCTGATCTAGCGACCATGGCTGAGTTCTTTCGTTATACGAATGAAGACGCCGACTTCGTGACGCCGCGCACGCTACCTGGCTCGGACGAGAAGGGCGCGTACTTCGTTCGCGGTTCGGGACACGACAAGTTCGGCCGGTACACCGAGAACACTGACAAATATCAGGAGGTCGTAGACCGCTTGAAGATGAAGCACGCGTCAGCGGCTGCGCACGTTCCCGCACCGATCGTCGAGCGCACCAAGGGTGCCGAGGTCGGCATCATCACGCTCGGGGGGTGTGATCTCGCGGTGCGCGAGGCGATCCACGAACTCGCCGAACTCGGCGTGACGAGCGATTACATGCGCGTGCGCGGATTCCCCTTCGTACCCGAAGTTCGCCGCTTCGCCGAAGAGCACGAGTCGTGCTTTGTCGTCGAGCAGAATCGCGACGCGCAGTTGCGAAGCCTCATTGCTATTGAAACTGAATTCCCAATCGAGTCGTTGCACCCGGTGCTCGCTTACGGGGGATTCCCCTTAAGCGCGCGCCAAGTCGTTGACGGCGTTCTACAGCACTTGGAGAAGAAGTCATGACGTCCATCGCCAAGCCCGTTATCCCGTTCGTCACGTTGCCGAAGAACGAGTTGGGACTCACCATCCGTGACTACGAAGGTGCCGTCTCGACGCTGTGCGCGGGTTGCGGCCACGACTCGGTCACCGCGGCGATCACCCAGATGTTCTGGGAGTTGTCGATGCCCCCGCACACCATCGCCAAGCTGAGTGGTATCGGATGCTCCTCGAAGACTCCCACTTACTTCGTTCGTGGCGCCCACGGTTTTAACTCGGCTCACGGACGCATGGTCACCATCGCCACCGGCGCTAACGCGGCGAATCGCGAGCTCAACTACATCGGCATTTCGGGCGACGGCGACTCGCTTTCGATCGGTCTGGGCCACCTCGCCCACGCGATTCGGCGCAACGTGAACATGATCTACATCATCGAGAACAATGGCGTCTACGGACTCACCAAGGGTCAGTTCTCCGCGTCGGCGGATATTGGATCACGTTTGAAGAAGGGCGAGCCCAACGCCATCGCGCCGATCGACCCGATACTGCTCGGGCTCTCCATGGGTGCAACGTTTCTCGCCCGCAGCTTCTCGGGGGACAAGGCGCAACTCGTGCCGATCCTGAAGGCAGCCGCGGCGCACAACGGCCTCGCGCTCATAGACGTCATTTCGCCGTGCGTGACGTTCAACGACCACGAGGGTTCGACCAAGAGTTACCGATTTATGCGCGAACACGAGGTGAAGGAGATCGAGACCGACTTCGTGCCCATTCGCAAGGAGATCCACCGTTCGATCGATGTGAACGACGCGACCGAAATCACCATGCATGACGGCAGCGTCGTGCGCTTCCGTTCGGTGCCGGAAGGCTACGACCCTTACGACCGTCAGAAGGTCGAGGAGTACATCCGTGACCGTCGAAGCCGCGGTGAGATCGCTACGGGCTTGTTGTACGTCGACGAACAAGCATTGGACGTGCACGCAATGAACAACACACCTCGTTACGGACTCAACAAAGTGCCCTACGAGAAACTCTGTCCCGGGTCCTCTGTGCTTAAGACCATGCAGGAGAGTTTCCGCTAAAGCGCTCGCGGGTGTCTTGAACACTCGCCTTCTTCGTGGAAGCTTCGATCATTGATCGAAGCACGTTTTCACGCACGCTCTTCTTGGAAGTAGGGACTAAAGGCCCTAGTCACTTTTTCTATTTCGCTTCCGACGAAGTGACTTATGGCCCCGGTTAATTAAGACCTTCCTGAATTGTGAATTCTTAAGATTGCCTTAAGACAACCAGTACTTTGGAAGGATTTTTATGGAGAATCGTGCGAACGCAAGAAGTTCAGTAGCCACTCCGGGGCGCACGCTGCTCGCAGTCGGCGCCATTGGTCTCTTAGCCACACTAGGCATGAGCCTGCCGTCGGGTGCCGTAACCACACAGCACGTCGCGCCAGTTGCGAAGGCCACGCTCGCGAGCCACACCACCAAGATTGTGCACGTCGCCTTCAAGGGCAGCTACACGGGCACCATTGGCCTGCTCTGGAGCAGTACCGGTGTCAAGGCGACATCGGTCTCCGGCCACGGCACGGGCACCGACGGGGCCAACACCATGAGCGGCAGCGGAACAGGCTCGGCGGCGAGCTCGTGTGATCCCTTCTCGGGTGCGGGCGCACTCGCGGGAGCGAGCGGATTGAAGTTGCAAGTCGTTTCATCCTCCCAGACCCAGGCGTGTGCAGTCAACAGTGCCGCACCGTCGCCCGTCACCGTTAAGGGCGTCGCGAAGGTCTTGAGTGGCACCGGCAAATTCAAGGGCGCCACCGGCACCCTCAGTTTCAGTGGAAGCTTCTCAATCCAGTCAACCACGGCCGGATCCAGTGAGAGCGATTCGTTCAACGCGACACTCACGGGCACCTTGTCAATCAAAGAAATTGTAAAAGCCAAGTAGTAATCGTTATCTAAGCAAGAGGAGAATTGAAATGAAGAGAATTATGTCAATCGTCGTCACCGGAGCCATGGCCCTGGGCAGCGTCGTAGCGTTCGGGGTGGGTACAGCTTCAGCGGCCCAAACCACACCGACCGTTGTATTGAGCGGCGCAGCGGGAGAGTTCCCCGGGACGACACCGCCCTTAGTGGCAACTACTAGCGTGGCCGGTTCGGTGACGTTCAGCGTGGGCGGAGCTACCATCACCGGTTGCTCGTCGATAGCGACCTCTACCGCTACTCCCTTCATCGCGACCTGCTCGTGGTCTGCGACAGCGGCTGGACCAGTGGTCTTTGGTGCTTCATTTGTACCAACTGACACGACGGACTTCGCCAGCGTCACGGCTGCGCCATACGACGTGACCATCGCCCCGCCGATTCAGGGCGACACCACGGGCCCAATCTCGTTCATCGTGGACGCGGTGGGATCGGCAAATAACTGCGGGATCCAGTCACAGTTTGTGGTCGGCGATGGAATCGTCTTCCGCGTTGCTGCGAATGACGCCTCCCTCGGCGGCGCCGCTTTGACGTCAGCCAACGTCAGTAGTGCGACCCTCACCGTCACCGGCTACGCGACAACAATTCCCCTGGCCTACGCCAACCACGGTGGTCTTGGTATGTGGACCGGCGTCCTGCAGACGGGTACCGCGGCGGGCGACTACAGCCCCACGGGTGCCATTCCTTACACCATCACCATGAACACAATCGCTGTTCCCGCGGTGACCAAGAAGGTGCATGAGACGAAGTTGGTCACGGTTGTACGCAACGGCAAGCGCGTCGTCAAGCACGTTGGCTACCTGAAGACAGTCGTGGTCACGCCGGCAGTTCCCGGCGCCACTGGGACCTTTAGCCCCAGCCACACCTTGTCGGTGCTGACATTGCTCGCGGCCCCCGTCACGTTGAAGTAGTAACCAACAACAAGAAGTAAGCAGTACGAATTGCCTCAGTAGTCCCGAGTGAACGGTGAAGTTTCATAGTTCACTCGGGACTCGTGGCACCATCGCAGAAACCAAGGTCCAAAGACACTCACTAAAGCCCCAAGAACGGGCGGTGAGTGCACGAGAGAGGAAGACATGAAGACGTTCCAACCAAAGGGGTTACGCGGTGCTGCCGTAGTAAAACTGGTAGCAGCGATCGCCCTGCCGATTGCGCTGCTGACCGCGGCGAGTGGCGCGGCCACGGCTCCGCCACTCAACCCGATTGTGTTAACTGCACCAAGTGGACTACCGAGTACCGCGCTGCCCTTCAGCGGGGTTACCGCTACGACGTTCACCGCGACAACCAACTTCCAGAAGCTCACGACCAGTCCGGACGCCGGCGTCACTGGTACACCGTTCACGGTGAGCGGCTCGGGGCTAAGCGCCAATACGGTCTTGCAGCTCGTCTGGGGCACCAATACGGCCACGTGGAGCGTGGACCCCGAGCCCAATACCGTTGACTACTTAGGCTCGGTCTACTCCCCAACATCTGCGAGTTCCCTGCTTAACAACAGCAACTCGATGTACG
>PKZO01000056.1 GCA_003133125.1 Acidimicrobiaceae bacterium
GATGAGTATAACCAGTCATACCAATTTTCAGACAAGTCCCAATTTGTTCGAATCTGGAGACAAGACGACGCCGGATGGAGGGCCAACTCGAGATTCGGGTCGATCGCTCGCATCGATCCGTCGGTCCACCGGCTCAGATTGATGCCCGCGTCGCGTCACGCGTGCGTCGCGATGTCGATGAGCGGGTCGAGCGATGGTCGCAGCGCCCGTAGCACCTGCACCAAATCCGACTCGGAGATGCTTACGCAGCCATCAGTCGGCCCGTTGAGTGACACGTGCAGGAAGATCGCCGAACCGCGATTCGCAACTACCGGATCCGTATTGTACGAAATGACCGCGAAGTAGTCGTACGCGGGCGCCTCGGTCCACAGCGCCTCCGAACCACCACCAAAAGGGGGCTTCGCCCCGCAGGCGACGTGGACGAAATGGTTGTACGCGCCGGTCCCAGACTGCTCGTCCCACCAGTCGCCGCAAAGCAGTCGGTGGTATCGGTACGACACACCCGGGTCAGCCAAGGTGCCGTACATCGTCGGCCCGAAGCCAAACTGTCCGATGGGCGTAGTGCCGTCACCCTCGTGCTTGTGCGCCGACAGACCGTTATAACCAACCCACGCGCTGTAGGGCCCCAGCACCAAGCGAAAGCACCCATCTTCGCGTTCAAACAATTCCAACGTGGCCCGCTGAGAGGTCGTAGAGGGTGCGGTGACCGTGACCAATTCTCGCGACGGCGTGGCGTCCGCCACTGCGTCGGCGCTCGAACTGCACCCCGCTACGTGTTCGAGTTCATTGACCGGATGTCGTGGCCCAGATGTGGCGGCACTCGCCGAGCCCGCCGAAGTGCCCACCAGCAGCCATACGACGACGACAACTAGCCGCCCGTGGCGGAGAAGTGCTGATAGTCCGGTGACGCGCTCCATCGTCCTCCCCAGTACCAGCCTACGGAAGCGAACGCGTCGTTGAGGACCCCGCCGAGTTCGGCCATACCCGGTCGAACGTTCGCGCGGTTCATGTACGCAGCCCCCGCAACGGGTTGGGCGATGCCGTTGAAAACGTACGGGTTCTGCACCGGATTGACGTCGATGGCCTCACCGTACGCGTGCACCGACCACTGTGGCGGCCCGCTCGCAACCGCACGCCGACAGTTAAAGCCCGAGGTGTTGTCGGCCGCCATCGAGAGTGGATCGTGCCCACCGAATTGGGACTCGGGCAGCATCGAGTGAATCGGGAACCGGTGAACGTAGAGCGTTCGAAAGATGGTCACAACCGCCCCCACGACTTTCGCCGCTACGACCATCGTGCCCACCCGCGCCTCGCCCTGGAAGTTGACATAGTCCATGGTCACTAGTCGCAGTTGGGCCGGACCGACCGGGCAGCCGCGCCGCCACGTACCGCCCAATTGCGCGGCGTCAATAGTGCTTACGTGAGACGAGAAACTCGCCAGCGATGTCGCTGCCACGCCTGAACTTGCAATCGTTCCGCCGATGGTCGTGAGCGTCATCACGGCGACGACCAACCCCGGCGCGACGATGACGCGCCGCAAGCGCACGCGCCGTACTCGCAGTCGCATTCGCCCGCCAGTCAGATCCATGTTCGGATGGTACCCGGCGGGGACCACCCAACCCAGGTCGTGCTTCGCGCTGGGGCCAGCTACTGCAAAATAGCCTTTGCTTCAGTGAAGCTTGGGGCACGATCGCCGCGACGGCGTTCCACCTAAAGCGACGACCTCTTGGGATGACGAGAGATCAATCAGTCTGTCCGTTGGACTTCATCGAAGTAGTTTCTCCACTTGGCTGCCCTAAACAAACACACTTTCACAAGCACGTCGCGCCGAGTTCACTTCAATTTCGAATCTGGTAATCGTAGGCTCGCTACGTGCGCAATGATTCCACTGAAGAGGGCAATCGGCTCCTGCTCAGGCGTGGACGCCAACTCGAAATGGCGACACTGATTTGGAACGTGGCTGGCGTCATCATTCTTGGCCTCGCGGCGATCGCGGCTCGCTCAGTCGCCCTCGCCGGATTCGGATTGGATAGTGTCATCGAAATAGGCGCTTCGATGGTCGTGCTCTGGGAACTCGCCGACGTCTCCCATACTCGCCAGTACAGAGCAATAAAGATGATTGGGTCGTCCTTTGTTGCGTTGTCTGTTTACCTCGCCGCACAGAGCACGATCATCCTCGCCGTTGGCTTCCGGCCGCATCACAGTCCCATCGGCATCGGCTGGACAGCGGCAACTGCCCTAGTCATGTTTGCCCTCGCCGTTGGCAAATTAAAGGTGGGAGCGTCATTGAACAATCTGGTTCTTAGGGCAGAAGGCCGCGTTACGATGATTGACGGAATATTGGCCACAGCGGTCCTGCTTGGTCTCGTACTGAATGCATTCGTCGGATGGTGGTGGGCCGACCCAGTTGCGGGTTACGTGATCTTCTATTACGCCATTCGCGAGGCTCGAACGTCACTTAAACACTGAAGGCGTTCATCAGTCCCAACACCACAGAAAACACCACAAAACACGACGAATGGGAACTACCAAACCCATCGAAACGGACGGCCTTTCCTTACCAATAGAGGG
>PKZO01000009.1 GCA_003133125.1 Acidimicrobiaceae bacterium
CGCGCGGCGGCCCTGCGCCAGAGCGGCATCCACTACGTCGACTGCGGCACTAGCGGGGGCGTGTGGGGACTCGAACGCGGCTACAGCCTGATGATCGGCGGCGAGGACGACGTCGTCGCGCGTCTCGATCCGATCTTCGAGTCCATCGCCCCGGGGGGCGAGCCCTCGCCGGGACGTAGCGCGGATGGCGCATCGCGGGGATATCTGCACTGTGGACCCAACGGCGCGGGCCATTTCGTCAAGATGGTCCACAACGGCGTCGAGTACGGCATGATGGCCGCCATCGCCGAAGGCCTCAGCATCATCAAGCACGCCAACGNNAGTTCGTGGCTGGTGGACCTCACCGCGGCCGCGCTCGCGCGCTCGCCCGAGCTCAGCGAGTTCAGCGGTCGCGTGTCGGACTCGGGCGAAGGGCGCTGGACCGTGAAGGCCGCCATCGACGAGTCCGTACCGGCACCGGTGATCGCGGCGTCACTCTTCCAGCGCTACGAGTCGCGCGACGAAGGCGACTTCGCCGCCCGCGTGCTCTCGGCGATGCGCGCGCAGTTCGGTGGTCACGCCGAAAAGCCCGCCTGAGGTGACGATCCACTCGATCGTGGTCATGGGGGTGTCGGGGTCGGGTAAGACCACCGTTGGGGAGAATCTCGCCCAACTTCTCGGCGCGCAATTCCTCGACGCGGACTGGCTGCACTCCCACGACAACCTCGAGTCGATGGCGGCGGGACGTCCCCTCAGCGACCAACAGCGCGAACCGTGGCTGCACGCCGTGGGCGAGAACTTGCGCGAAGCCAGCGAGGATGCTCACGACCTGGTGATCGCCTGCTCGGCGCTGCGGCGCCGCTACCGCGACGTACTACGCACCTACGTGCCCGACGTCTATTTCGTGTTCCTCGACGCGACACCCGAGTTGCTTCGAGAGCGCGTCACGACTCGCCAACACGAGTTCATGCCCGCTTCACTGCTCGAGTCGCAGTTAGCGACCCTCGAGCCACTCGGAACCGACGAGCACGGCGTGCGCGAGGACTCCGCGAAGACACCCGAGCAGATCGTGCGCGACGTGATCGACGGGCTTAGCTAGAGCTAACCAACCCTCAGCGGGATGGCGCGCGGTCCGCGCACCTGGCCCGGCGCCCAGGTCACGTCACTCGAAGGATCGAGCTCGAACTTCTGATAGCGCTTTAGAAACTCCTCGAGCGCGACGCGAAGTTCCAGACGCGCCAAGTTCGATCCCACGCAGCGGTGAATCCCGAGCCCGAACGCCGCGTGACGGTTGACCTCGCGATCGATGATGAACTCGTCGGCCTTGGCGAACACCGCGGGGTCGCGATTCGCCGCGGGAAAACCCAGCAGGATCCAGTCGTCCTTCTTCATCGGACACCCCCGGAACTCGTAGTCGTCCTTCACGAGACGCGCCATCGTGACTGGCGCGTAGAAGCGCAAGAACTCCTCGACCGCGACCTCCATGAGCTCAGGTTCGTCCACCAGTCGCTCGAGGTCCTCGCGGTGGGTCGCCAGGTGCCAGATCGACGAACCGATCGCGGACCAGGTGGTGTCGATGCCCGCGACGAGGATCAGGACCATCGAGCCGCGCACGTGCTCGGGGGCGAGCTTCTTGCCGTCCACCTCGACGTTGAGCAGGAAAGTCGTGAGGTCGTCTCGAGGATTCCTCAGATGGTCCTCGATCTGTGCGCTGAAGTAGGCGTTGATCGGCCAGAAAAGTGGACCGCGAATCTCGGGCTCGAGATCGACCAGGTCGAGCACCACGTGCACGAAGTCGCGGAACTGATCCTCGTCTTCGGGCGGGAAACCGAGCATTCGTGCGATCACCCCGGGCGGGATGAACTGGGCGTACTCGTGACCGGCGTCAATCGTGTCGCGCCCGACCAGGGCGTCGAGGTGCTTTTGACACAGGGCGCGGATCTGGGGCTCGAGAGCGTTGACCGGTTCCGGCGCGAAGGCTGGCAACAAGAGGCGCCTCGCCACGGCGTGAAAGGGCGGGTCCGAGGTGATCGGGGGCGCGCCACCCATTGGTGCGGGCGGTGCGCCCGGGGGGAACCTGTTCTTGGTCACGACGACCATGCGGCTCGTGAAGTGCTCGGTGTCGTTGGCGATTGCGGACACAGCGTCGTGGGTCGTGGGAAACCATCCACTGCCGTAGCGATCGGTGTGCGCGATCGGACAACGTTCTCGCAGGTCATCCCAGATCGGATAAGGGTCGGCGACCCACTGAGGATCGGTGTGATCCCAATCGATCGCGAAGTCGCGTACCGGTTCTCGATCAGTCAACTGCCCCCCTTGGGTGACTTGGCGGATCTCGGCGTCGTTAGGCGAGTACGCGAAGTGGGAGGTTGCGCGGACCACGGACCGTGCCCTTGGACCACGTCACCTCGAGGGGGTCGGCGAGTTCAAAGCGTGGGTAACGCGCGATGAACTCCTCGATCGCCACGCGCAACTCCATGCGCGCCAGGTTCGATCCGGCGCATCGATGGATCCCCAACCCGAAGGCGACGTGTCGGTTTTCCGCGCGGTCGATGATGAACCTGTCAGCGTCCTCAAAGACAGCGGGGTCGCGGTTCGCCGCCGGAAAGCCGAGCAGAATCCAGTCGTATTCCTTCATCGGGCAGCCAAGATATTCCATGTCGTGCTTGACCAGACGGGCCATTGAGACTGGCGCGTAGAAGCGTAGGAACTCCTCGACCGCCACGGGCATCAGATCCGGCTCGTTCACCAGACGAGCCAGGTCCTCGGGGTGGGTCGCCAGGTGCCAGAGTGAGGCGCCAATCGCCGACCAGGTCGTGTCGATTCCCGCTATCAGCGTGAGGACCATGGTGCCAAAGATGTGCTCGTCCTGGAGTTTGTTGCCCCCAATCTCGGCGTTCAAGAGGTAGCTCGTGAAGTCGTCGCGAGGGTGTTCTCGGTGATCCTCGATCTGCTTGACGAAGTACTCCTCGATCGGTACGAACGCCTCGAAACGTTCCTCCACCTCCTGATCGACCCCTTCCATCACGACGTGGATGATTTCGCTGAACACCTCTTCATCCTCGGGTGGGAACCCGAGCAGTTGTTGAATGACGGCCGCCGGAATGTGCTGGGCGTAGTCGAGTCCGCCATTGACGACTGCGTCATCGCCCAGACCGTCGAGCAGACGGCGGCACAGTGCGCGCACCTGTGGTTCCATCTTGTTCACGGGTCCGGGGGCGAGCGGCGGCAGCATGATGCGTCGAGCGATCGCGTGAAAAGGTGGGTCTGACGATATTGGTGGCGTGACGCCAATGGGTGAGGGCAGCGCCTCCTCACCCGGACGACCGTTGACAATGATCGGCATACGACTCGTGAAATTCACCGTGTCCTTGGCGACCGCACTGACGCCTTCGTGCGTCGCGGGAAACCACCCGCCGCCAAAACGCTCGGTGTGTGCGACGGGACAACGCTGGCGAAGATCGTCCCAGATCGGATACGGGTCCGCGACCCACTGCGGATCGGTGTGATCCCAGTCAGTGGCGAAGTCGTCAACTGGTGGCTTGATCGTCATGGTTACTCCTCGATGAAAATCGCGTGCTCGGGACAGTTGGACTGGGCTAGTCGCGCCAACTCAAGGCCTTGATCGGTGAGGGTGCCGTCAGCGATCACCACGCCATTACCCAGGTCGTCAAAGGTGAAGATGCGCGGCGCTATCGAAAAACAGCGTCCTTGACCTTGGCAGATATCTGCGTCGATGGAAACCTTCACGACCCCTCCTTCGTGTTAGCGAGACCTTACTACTCGGTAATCATTCAAGAGTAAAGGCTTAGTTGGAAGAGGAAGCACTTTTTCCTCACAGGCCCGAGCGCCCCGGGACGAGACGGGAATCCGCCCGCTATTCGGTGTCGATCTCCTCGCGGCTTATGCCGAGGAAATAGAGGACTGCGTCCAGATACGGCACCGAGAGGGCCGCGTCGGCGTGCTCTTGGACGACGGGCTTGGCGTTAAAGGCAATGCCGAGGCCCGCGACCGAGATCATGTCGATGTCGTTCGCCCCGTCGCCGACCGCGACGGTCTGCTCGAGCGGGACGCCCACCTCGCGTGCGAAACGCTCGAGCGCGCGCGCCTTGCCCGCGCGGTCGACAATGGGAGCGGCGAGACGCCCAGTGATGACACCATCTTTGATCTCGAGCCGGTTCGCCTCGAGGTAGTCCACGTGCAGTTCGGCGAGTAGCGGCGCCAGGACTTCGACGAATCCGCCCGAAACGACCGCGGGCACGTAGCCGAGGCGCAGGAGGGTCCGCAGCAGCGTGCGCGCTCCCGGTGTGAGTCGCAACTTGGCGCGCACCTCATCGAGCACCGATTCGGGCAGTCCCTCGAGCAAGGCAACGCGCCGGCGAAGAGACTCGGCGAAATCGATGGCACCGGACATCGCCGCCTCGGTGATCACCGACACCTCCTCGGCGCACCCACACGCGTCGGCGAGCAGGTCGATCACCTCATCTTGGAGCAAGGTCGAATCGGCATCCATCACGACCAGGTGCTTGGCGCGTCGGTGTAGCCCCGCGCGCTGGACCGCCAGATCGAGACCCACGCTCTTGGCGACGCCCGCGAGCGCCTCGCGCAACACCGAGTGATTGCTACCGCGCACGACGAGCTCGTAGCAGTCAACGGGATAGCTCGCGAGGTGCACGATCCTCTCGCAGGTCGAATCATTGCGCGCGAACGTAGCAAAGACGGCGTCGAGTTGTCGCGCGCTGATCGAAGGGGCGAGCAGAGTGACGAGCAGTCGCCCACCGTGCACCACGTCGCTCGGGGTCACTGGCTCGACGCTCGCGCTTATTCCCGCTCGTTCGATGTCGCGCTTGGTCAAGGCGAGCCTGATCTTCTCGATCGTCACGCCCTCGTCAACGCCGACCTCGGCGCACAGCACCAACGCACCTCGGATCGTGATCTGCGCGACGTCGCTCAACGTGGCGCCGAGTTCGTCGAGTGACGCGAGCGCGGCGAAGAGTTCAGCACCCACGCCCACGCGATCGGGCCCGCTCACGGTCACGAGGAAGGTGGACGCAGTCACGTTAGAAGCGTAGAGGTTTCGCTTTGGACGAACCGGTCGCTCGCGCCACGTTCGGCTCTCAGCCCTCGCCCGGGGTGCGCTCGTCGCGCTCGCGTAGCTCGCGGACCTCGGCGACGTGCGGGTCGCTTCGCGAATCGAAGCGCCACAGCGAGGGCAGGCCCGCCGCCACGGCGCCGATCGAACCGGTGCAGGCGAGACCCCCAAAGGTGAGCGAGAAACGAAGCGACGTCCAGGCCGCCATGGCCCCGGCGCGGAACTGACCCGCCATTGGCCCGAGCGCGTAGGAAATCATCTCGAGCCCGCCCATACGACCGCGGACCGATGGCGGTATCGACTGGTTCCAGATGGTCTGGCGAAAGGCTCCGCTGTAGGCGTCGGCGCCCCCAGCACCAGCGAGACCGAGGAACACTATCCACAGCGTCGAGGAGTAACCAAAGATCGCGATGCCGATCCCCCACCCGGCGGCGGCGAAGACGAGTCCCCGACCGAGTCGATGCACCCGGAGGGTCCACTTGGAGGCGAGCGTCGCGAGCAGGGCCCCTCCCGGCAACGCGCAGTAGAGCAGGGACAGGGCGTAGGTCTCATGAAAGTGGACCGCGACGAACGGCAACATCACGACGGGGTAAGCCATGGCCATTGCCAGAAGGTCGACCAGGTAGGTCCCGATGATGTCAGGACGCGTGCGCGCGTAACGCACGCCTTCGCGCATCAAGGCCGTCTGGCTCTCGGTGCGCTCAACGAGCGAGTGAACAGGCGCGAGGGTGACGAACAGACCTATCGAGAACACGAAGGTGACCACGTTAAAGAAATAGGCCCAACCCGGTCCGATGAGCACGGACAACAGTCCGCCCAGGGCAGGACCGATGATCGACATCGACGTTCCTCGCAGCACGTTCAGCTGTGACGCCGCGCGCTGCTGATCGTGGTGCACGAGTATCTGGTTCATCGCCGAGATGCTGGGCGTCTGAACGCTGCCCGCGGAGACGATGAAGGCGTCGAGCACGAAGATCGCCCAGACCTGGGGGTGATGGATGAACGCGTTCACAACCAGCAGCGACGTCGCTACCATCAAGGTCACCTCACTCAGGATGATGACGCGACGCCGGTTCCACCGGTCCGCGATGACCCCGCCGTAGAGACCGAAGAAGAGCAACGGCGTGAGCTCGACCAGTCCGAGCGCACCGACCTCGAGCGTCGAATGCGTGAGCTGGCGAAGCTGGTAGGCGGTCGCAACGTAGGTCGCCTGTCCCCCGAGCGCCGAGAAGAGACCCGCGACGTAGAGGCGCCGATACTGCTTGGAAGCCCGAAGCGGTGAGAGGTCGATGCCGAACAGCGAATTCAATTGACCGGGCCCGCTTGCCAGCCGTCCTTTTCGGAGTAGTGGCGAAGCACCTTGGCGGGCACGCCGCCGAGCACGACATGGTCGGGGAAGGTGCCTCGCACGACGGCGCCCGCCGCTACGACAGTATTCCTCCCGAGGGTCGTGCCCGGAAGGATGACCGCGTTGGCACCGAGCCAACTGCCCGAACCGATGCTCACCGCGCGTTCGTTCGGCGTTTGCCAGCCCACCGGTTCGTCGGGATCGTCGTAGGAGTGGTTCTGATCGGTGATGTAGACGTAAGGGCCTGTTTGGATCTCGTCGCCCAGCGCGATCGACCAGTGTCCGATTATGTGCGAGCCACGCCCGATGATGCAGCGTTTGCCGATGCTCACGACGGGCGAGGAGAGCATCTCCTGGTCGCCACTGATGCCCGCCGTGAGACAGACGTTCGGACCAATCAACGTCTCGTTACCGATCGACAAGTAGCGCTCGTTGTAGAGCACCCCCTGAGGCGCCATGAGAGCCGCCCGGTCACCGAAATAGTGGAACCGCTTCGCGTACTCGTCCGTGGGTCCGACCGTGGCGACCTCGTTCGCGTACGCGCGCGCACGACGGATCGTCGAACCCAGTAATCGACGGAAACGAAGTCGGACACTCACCCGTGTCACGCTACCGCCGCTTGCGATGAGACCGTGAGAAATGGGTATCGTCATGAAATGATTCTCAACGTGGCGGTGATCGGCTCGGGCTTCGGTGGGCTCGGCACGGCCATTCGACTCAAGGACGCCGGGATCGGGAATTTCGTACTGTTCGAGCGCGCCAGCGATCTCGGCGGAACGTGGCGCGACAACACGTACCCCGGTTGTCGCTGCGACGTCGCGAGCGATCTTTACTCCTTCTCCTTTGAACCCAACCCTCGCTGGTCCAATACCTTCAGCTACCAGCCCGAGATCTGGGCGTACCTCCAGGACGTCGCAGCCAAAAACGACCTTCGAAAGCTCATCAAGTTCAACCACGACGTCACCGACGTCTCCTTTGACTCGCCGTCCAAGCTCTGGATCCTCACGACCAGCCAGGGCGTCTTTCAGGCGCGCAACGTCGTGCTCGCCGCCGGAGGGCTCGCCGAAGCACGCATGCCCGACATCGAGGGCATCGATTCGTTCGCGGGTCCGATCATGCACACCGCTCGCTGGGACGAGTCCGTGGGTCTGGCGGGAAAGCGTGTGGGCGTGATCGGTACGGGTGCGAGCGCCATCCAAACGGTCCCCCAGATCGCTCCCGTGGTCGCAAGCCTCGAGGTCTTCCAGCGCACGCCGTCGTGGATACTGCCTCACCTCGGCCACCAGGTGAGCGAGCGCAGCAAGCGACTGTTCTCGGCAATGCCCCTCGCACAAAAGCTCGTGCGCAGCCTCGGCTACTGGCGACGCGAGTTGATGGTCCTCGGTTTTGTGAAGGATCCCTCGAAAATGACCAAAGGCGAGACCCTCGCTCGTGAACATCTCGCACGCCAGGTCCACGACTCCCAACTGCGCGAGCGCATGACGCCCCACTACCGACTCGGTTGCAAGCGGGTGCTGATCAGCAACGACTACTACCCCGCGTTCTCAAGAGAGAACGTCGCGCTCGTCACCGAACCAATTGAACGGATTGAACGATGGGGCATTCGCACAACCGACGGCGCGCTGCACGAGTTCGACTTGCTGATCGCCGCAACTGGCTTCTACGTCACCGACAATCCAGCGTGCGAAATGGTTCACGGCGCCAAGGGCGAGAAACTCGTCGAAGCGTTTCGCGGCGACATGGCCAACTATAAGGGCACTATGTTTCCGGACTTTCCTAACCTCTTCATGCTGGGTGGTCCCAACACGGCACTTGGGCACTCATCGATCATCTTCATGCACGAGAGCCAGCTCAACTACATCGTCAAAGCCGTCAAGGTCGCCCTCGAGCGCGACGCCCGAATCGAACCGACGATCGACGCCGCGCGCAAATGGACCGAAGAGCTCCAGCAGAAACTGCCCGGCTCCGTCTGGGGCACGGGGTGCTCGAGTTGGTACCTCAACGCCCACGGCAAGAACACCACTATCTGGCCCGACTTCACGTTCAAGTTCCGCCAGGAGACCAGACACTTTGATCCAAAGGATCACGAGATCTCAGTCTAGGAATTGGTAGGTAAGTCCTGGCTAGTAGTGGGCGACGATCCGTTTCGCTGGACCGTCAACGGTCATTCGCCCCCCGTAGGGCAGGACGTACTGGGGATCGGTGTGCCCAAAGTCCGGACCGAAGACCACCATGACGTGGGGATGATAGATCGAAAGCGCCCGCATCACTGCTTCCTCTTGATCGAGGCGGAATCGTGCACGCTCGGCTTGGCCCAGTGGCGCCTGCGTGTGCCAGGCCTTAGCCTTGGCGAACACCACGGCCGCGAATTGTGAGAGCAGGCCGCGCTCACCCATGTTGCGAAGCATCCGGAACACCTCGTCGGCCGAAGGCATCTCTTCGGATGTCTCGAGCAACAACACGCAGTCGCGGTACGACTCGTTGGGCAAGATCCAGCGATCAGCGGCCAGGTTCCAATGGAGGATCTCGAGGTTCCCTCCCCACGTCGGACCAGTGACGACCTCGCTGGCATTGTGCCAGTGCCAGCCCGGTTCCTTGGTCGTCGCGAGTTCATCGACCAACGTCGTGACGTCACTCCAATCAGGTTGCAAGTCAGTGAACGATTCCAAGGGCAGGATCT
The DNA here is from genome assembly GCA_003133125.1 of Acidimicrobiaceae bacterium. Classification (GTDB taxonomy): domain Bacteria; phylum Actinomycetota; class Acidimicrobiia; order Acidimicrobiales; family RAAP-2; genus RAAP-2. Next base: position 9,100 of record PKZO01000009.1, read on the forward strand.
CGACACTCTCGTGATCAAAAAGCGCGTGACGAAGTGAAGAGAGAAACGCTGGATGAACGCCACCCGGTCGCGCCAGGTGTACGAGAGTCGAGCCGCCGTGGTAGCTCGATATCCCCAAGCGCCACAAGTAGTTCAGGAGATTGGTGTTGTCCGAATAGCCAAAGAACGCCTTCGGATTGGCGAGCAGGACTTCGGGGTCCAGATACGGCAGGAGCATGATCTGGTCGGAACCCCCGATGGTCGCCATGAGGGCCTTGATCTCGGGATCGGCGAATGCGGCGTTGACGTCGCGCGCGCGCTCGATCGCACTCGCCCCGACCTGACGCGTCGTGGGGTACTCGACCGGCACGAGTCCCAGATCGTCGGGCAGTACGCGTAGACCGAGTTCGTGGACTGCGGGAAAGGCCCCGGCGCCAGCCCATGAGGGCGAGAGGATCGCGATCCGGTCACCAGGAACGAGTTTCGGTGGCCCTTGCAAAGGCTCGCGGCTCGACATTCGCTCCACCGTACTCCTGAGGCGTCCGTGCGGGCTACCGCTCGGTGCCTTCGCACCGGGAGATATCGCTTAGTCCAAAGAGATGGGGGTATCGATATCGATCACAGAGTCGTCGTCTCCGCTCACGCCAACGACGTCAGGGGCGAGTGATACCGCCAAGTGCTCGCGCACTCGGCCATCGATCTCGGCCATGGTCTGCGGGTTCTCACGCAGGAACGCCTTCACGTTCTCACGGCCCTGACCCATCTGCTCGCCTTCGTAGGTGAACCAGGCGCCGGCCTTCTTCACGAACCCGAGCTCCACTGCGACGTCGAGCACCGAACCCTCGCGACTGATGCCATGGCCGTACATGATGTCGAACTCGGCCTGCTTGAAGGGTGCAGCGCACTTGTTCTTCACGACCTTCACGCGCGTGCGGTTGCCGACGACCTCGGTGCCGTCCTTGATCGATTCAATCCGACGGATATCGAGACGAATCGACGAGTAGAACTTCAGGGCCCGCCCTCCGGGAGTCACTTCGGGCGAGTTGTGCACCACCACACCGTCGACGAGATAGTTGTGACTGTCCTCCACCTCGATATCGAAACGGTGCATCGAGCGCGTGCGGGGCTTCACCCTCACGTCGGTCACCGGCATCGCCATGAGCTGGTAACTCGGAGACACGAACTCTGCTTCGACATTGAACCGCCCACGGAAACGCGGCAGGAGTTTGTACTCCATGCTCGGGTGAACGTAAGGAGCGATCAAGGCTTGAAATTTCGCGGACTCGGCATTCGTGAAGACCAACACTGCCTTCTTCGACTTACCGCTTTCTTTAAGACACGCCTGAATACCCCAGGTGTCGGCAAGGTAGGCGACGAGGCGATTACGCGTCTGCTCCTCCATTGCCTCGATACAGATGCTCACCCGACCCGAGAGCTCCGCCGTGCGCTCTTGGGCACCCTTGGACCTCACCGTAAAGTTCGCGTCGTCCATGTACCAGAGCGCCAGCGAAAGCGGCGTAAGGGACTTGAGAAAGTCGTCGTCCAGGATCTTCTTTCCCTTCGCGTAGACGCTTCGTCGCGTGTCCGCGAGTTCCGGTAGCGGCTTGAAATCATAGGAAACGACACCGTCGGGGCGCACGTACCGCGACGACGGCACATTCGCGAAGAGAGAAGCCTTCCAATCGGCGTACTCGGTCTGGGCAACACAGTTCGCGTAACGAAAACGTGCTCCAAGCCCACTGCGCGAAGGCGACAGCGATCCATCGCCCATTAGGGTTCCGCGAAGCGCCGTCGTCTGGAAATCGGACAAGTAGTGCGGCAGCGCCTCGAGCACCCGATCGCCTACCTTCAGCGTTCCCGCCTCCACCCAGCCTCCGGGCGTGCGAATGAGGTGATTCGACGTGCAAGCCAGTTGCGCCCGACCATTTTTCATGGGCTTCGCCACCGTGATTTGAAGGAACTCTTCGGTACGTCCGTTGTCGAACCAATTCACCACCCGCTTGGGGACCATGGTGGCGGACTTCGCGTCATAAGACAGCACTTCAACGGGCAACTTCTGGTTCACGATCTTGCCGATCTTCTCGGTGGTGCCATCGGCCAGGACCACTCGAGCGTTGTACTGAAAGCACCCGTACATGACACCAATCTTTTCGCGTAGCTGGTTGATGAAAAGCGCAACCGTGTTGGACTTGGAGAGTCCTCCCGTCAACTTGCGAAGGGCTTGGCTCATGAGACGCGCCTGGAGGCCCACGTGGGTATCACCCATGTCGCCTTCGATCTCAGCGCGTGGCGTCAATGCCGCGACCGAGTCGATAACGATGACGTCAAGGGCACCCGAGCGGATCAGCATGTCGCAGATCTCGAGGGCCTGCTCACCGGTGTCGGGCTGGCTGATGAGCAAGTCGTCCACGTTCACGCCAATGGCGCGCGCGTAGACCGGGTCCATCGCGTGCTCGGCGTCGATGTACGCGCACACGCCTCCGTTGCGTTGCGCCTCGGCGACCACGTGCATGGCGAGAGTCGACTTACCCGACGACTCGGGACCGTACAGCTCGACGATTCGACCGCGGGGCAGTCCACCGATACCGAGCGCCATGTCGAGGGCCAGTGCGCCGGTGGGGATGGATTCGATATTCATGTGCAGGTTCTCACCCATACGCATGATTGATCCCTTACCGAACTGCTTCTCGATCTGGCCGAGGGCTGCGTCGAGGGCCTTAGCGCGGTCATCGGTTGCCATTGCTGTCTCCTTATTCTTTGTCATAGGGGAAAGCTATTTACCCCTAGTGACATCGGTCGGTCTCCACTTGGCTTCACGATACTACGAACAAATGTTCGTAAACAGTATTTGCCGACTTCCCCTTATCCTTAGCCGCCGCCACGTCGACGCTCGGCAATGGTGAGCGCTGATTCTAAAACCACTGGTCAAAGGGGAGAAATCTCTATCCGAGTGACAGCGTTACCGGTCCGCGCCCAGGGTCCGCCACGGCGAGGAACGCCCCCGCGACGCTGAGCGACCGGTTCGGCACGATACGGCCTACCCTTTCTCGGCCAATCTCCCGGCCGTCCTGACGTGCGACGAGCAGGCGCGACCCGCTGAAGGTCTTCGCGCGTAACGCCACCCGACTGACGGGCGAGAGGGGGTCGAAGCGGTTCGGCCACGCCCACGACAGGGGCGCCTCGACGCGCACGGCGATCTGGTCGTGTGACGATGAAGTCGAGTCGTTCGCCAAGTCCTTGACGAGCGCGCGCGCGACCTCACGAGCTCGAAGGGCCGCGACGTCGGCGGTCTCGACCGGGTGCAAGAGGTTGCCGGCCGCGTAGAACGACGCGACGCTCGTACGCCCGCCGTCGTCACTCGCGGGACCGAGCGTGCCCGCGTCAAGCTCGACGCCCAGGCGGCGCGCCAACTCGTAGTCGGGAATCCAGTCGCCGCTGAACACGACGACGTCGACCGCTTCGACGCGATGCGCACCGGTCCTTACGTCCTCGAGCACCACTTCGCGCACGCGCTGCTGCCCGTTGATCGCCACCACGCGCGTGCTCGTCCACACCGGTACGCCGAAGAACCTTCGCGCGGCGAACGCGAACGGCGCGACGCTCTGATGCTCTTCGAGGTCGGTGACCAGAGCCACCGGCTTCACGTGCGCATGTCGCAACGTCATCATCGCCGAGAACGACACGTGCTCCGCTCCAATCACCAGTGCGCGCGTCCCAACGGGCAGACCCTTCCCGTAGACCCACTGCTGGAGTTGACCCGTGGTGAACACGCCCGGCGGTCGGTCGCCCGCGACGAGTCGGGCGCTACGCGGTCGCTCGCGAGCGCCACTCGCGAGCAGCACCGCGCGCGACGTGATGTCGTGCACACCCGAGGAGTTCGTGGCGTGCGCTTGGCCGTTCTTCTCGAGCGACGTAACCGTCGTAGCCGTGAGGATCTGGACGCCCGAGGCGAGGGCGCGACGCACCAGTTCGTCGGCGTAACTCGGACCCGACAGCAAGCGGTGAAGGTCACGAAGACCGAATCCGGTGTGATGACAATGACGCGGAACCCCGCCCGCCTGCGCCTCGCGTTCAAGGACGAGAACTCGCACCACGCCCAAAGCACGCAGTTCGCTCGCCGCGCTGAGTCCGGCGGGCCCAGCCCCCACGACCAGGACGTCGCAATCAATCTCATTGTGCCTGGTCATGAGTCAAGTCCGGTGAGGGCCGCCGGCGAGCGTCCGCTCAGTTCGCTCAGCAGTGCCACCACTTCAGCGCCGCAGTAGAACCCCTGGCAGCGACCGTTCATGGCCCTCGTGCGACGACGCAAGGCACCCAGGTCGTTGGCGCCGAGGACGCCCGTGCACGCGTCGCGGATCTCGCCCTGGGTCACGCGCTCGCAGTGGCACACGACCTGGCCGTACGCGGGGTCGCGTCCGATCGCCGCCGCGTCAAGGTAACGACGCAGTTGTTGCTCGCCCAATGGCGCCATGTCGGGCGTCTCGGGAACCAACATCCGCGCCGTCAGTTCGAGTCCCTCGTCGCCCAACAAGCCCGTCACGTACTCAGCGATCGCCATCGACGCGGTGAGTCCCGTCGAGCGGATCCCGCCGACGCACACGTACGCCTCGCCCGCGTGGACGCGGATCTGGTAGTCCTGGAACTGCGTGGCGGCGCGAAGTCCCGCGTACGTCGCGGTGACCTCTTCGTCGACCAGTTTCGGCACCACCTTGCGAGCCGCCTCGAACAACCTGGTGATGCCCTGCTCGGTGGTCGCGGTGGCGAAGGGATCGTCGACGTCATCGGCGGTAGGACCGAGTAGCACGTTGCCGTAGACCGTCGGCGCGATGAGGACGCCCTTGGTGCGCTGGGTTGGCACCGGCAAGATGATCGACGTGATGAGGTCTCGTGCGAGCTTGTCAAAGACCACCAACTCGCCTCGACGAGGCGTCACGGTGAAGTCATCGTGATCACAAAGACCGTCCACGTCACTCGAGAAGAGACCCGCCGCGTTGACGAGCCAACGACTCCTCACGTCGCCCTGGCCCGTGGCGAGCACGTGAAGGCCTTCCACGCGCGCGACGCCCGTCACCTGCGCGTTCAACAAGAACGACACGCCCGCGCTCGCCGCTTCGAGTGCGTAGGCGAGCACGGTCGACCAGGGACAGATGATGGACTCACCCGGTACCGCGAGACCTCCCCGCACGCCCTCACCCAGGTTCGGTTCACGGTCGCGAACCTGGGCGGCGCTCAGGATCTGGGTCGCGTCGTAGCCATTCTTCTCGGCCTTTTCTTGCAATGATGTGAGGGCCGCCTGCTGCTCGTCGTCCCAGGCCACGAGTAGTCCCCCCGTGCGCTCGAGGGCGATGCCCGCCTCCTCGGCGTAGGCACCCAGGAGGTGATAACCCCGCGAGACCAGCGATGATTCGAGCGAACCCGGTACGCAGTCAAAGCCAGTGTGCAAGATCGCGGTGTTCGCTTTGGACGTGCCGTTTCCGACGTCACCCGAGCGCTCCAGCACCACGACCGACACTTCGTAACGCGCGAGTTCGCGCGCGATCGCACAACCCACCACCCCCGCACCGATCACGGCGACGTCGTAGGGCGTGTCTCGCACGATGCCCTGGGTCATCGCCCCTCGTGGCTCTGCGCGTCCACGGTACGCGCCACTGCTCGCTCGAACCGCTCGAGCCGACGCGCAGCGTCGTCGGCCGAGATCGACGGCTCGTAGCGACGAGCGAGTGAGGGCAGTCCCTCGCCGATCGACTTCGCGGCCCCGGCGCCCAAGCGCGCGAGCGCGGCCACGCCCAGTGCGGTCGCGTGCGGCGACGGATATAACTCGACGGGGATCTGGAGTAGGTCGGCTTGACTCTGCATGAGGACCGACGACCTCGTAAGCCCACCGTCGACGCGCAGCGACACCATCCGCTCACCGAGGTCGGCCTCTGCCGCACGCACCAGCATCGCTACTTGAGCCGCGATGCCCTCGAGGACCGCTCGCACGATCTCGGCGGGCCCCGTATCCAGACTGAGGCCCTCGAGGTGGGCCTTCGCGTGGGGTTGCCAGTAGGGCGCGCCGAGCCCAACGAACGAGGCCACGCACACCACACCCGAATCGCTCGGGGCCCTCGACGCCACGGCGTCGAGGTCGGCCGCGCTCTTGACGAGTCCCGTCGTTCGCAGCCACTCCACGGCGCTGCCCGCGGTGTAGACCTGGCCGTCCAGGCAGTACGCGTGCTCGTCGCCGTACTGCCAGGCGACCGACGCCGAAAGACCGTTGTTCGATCGTCGGGGCGTTGCCCCGGTGGTGACGAGTAAGAACGCGCCCGTGCCGTAGGTGCACTTTCCCTCACCTGCGCGAAGACATCCTTCGCCCACGAGCGCCGCCTGCTGATCGACCGCCAACCCAGTGACGCGAAGCGGCGGACCGAACGCCGAGGTCTCAGCGAGTTCGCCCGCGCAATCAACCACCTCGGGTAGTGAGTTGCGATCGAGTCCGAACAAACCGACCGCCTCGTCGGACCAGGCGCGGGTGTCCAGGTCCAAGAGCAGCGAACGTGAGGCGGTACTGGCGTCGGTGACGCAGCGTCCGGTGAGGCGATAATTGAGCCAGGCGTCGATGCCGCTGACCCGAACGCCCGCGTCCACTCGTTCGCGGAGCCACGTCAATTTGGGCGCAGTGAAGTACGGATCGAGCGGTAGGCCGGTGATCGCGCGCAAACGTGCCGCCGAAGCGCCCAGACGATTGGTCACCACGGACGCGCGCCGGTCTTGCCATGAGATTGCGGGATGGACTGCCTCACCGCCAGCGCGCCAGGCGACCGCGGTCTCACCCTGGTTCGCGATGCCCACGGCGTGCACGGGCGACGACGCGGCCGCCAACGCCGCCCGTCCTGCGTTGACGATGGACGAAAGCAACTCCTCGGGATCCTGCTGCACGCCGCCGTTACCCACCGGCGTCGGATGCACGGGCACCTCGGCCTCTGAGAGGACGTCGCCACTTTCGCTGACGACCAGAGCCTTCGTCGACGAAGTGCCCTGGTCGATGGCGAGGACGTTGAAGCTCACTTCAGGACTGTAGTGTTCCCTGACCCGGCGCCGGCGCGTAGCGAAGCCGGATCCAGCAAGAGCTGACCGAGGTATAGCACGACATCGGCGACCAGCGAACCGAGCAGGTAGTACTGGGCGGGGCAGAACTCCGCGGGACCAATGATGACGACCAGTTCAAAGGCGAGTCACAACAAGGCGACCTCACCACGGGCGTCTCCCATTTGGCGAGTTGGGGGCGACCCTCTTCAGTCGATATCTCGTGCACCTTAGTGACGTAGAGGATTACCGGCATGATTGTAGAGGCCCCGAAGAGATGCACGAGTACGTTGGCCTTGTTCTGAGACGCCAGAATGATTCCGATGCCGAGCGCGAGCGCCGTCGCGAGCCAACCACTCAGTCATCGGTCCTTGACGCACTGGTCGAGGTGGGCCCGAATTCGTTTCAATCGACGCTGATCAAGTCAAAATACCGTCAGGTCGATTCGCAGTTTCAACAACGCCATGCCGATCCTTTGGCTTCGAACCGAGATCAGGAGATTCGCCGCTCAAGTCGTGCGGTCGAGCACCCGTCGCAGTGCGTCGAGCGCACTGATTGCACTGTAAGCACGCACGCGAGGACGGTCCCCTGGCAGGCGAAGGGCCACGTCGGTGATTTCGTCACCCACCGCCAAGCCCACGAACACCGTGCCAGCGGGCTGGGCGTCCTGCTCTTCTGGTCCGGCGACACCGGTCACGCTGAGCCCGACGTCCGCTCCGAGCACCCTTCGCACTCCCTCAGCCATGGCGCGAGCCGCCGCCGCGCTCACCACGGGTCCTTCGGGCACGCCGAGCAGGTCGTACTTCACGTCCGACGCGTAGCTCACGACGCCGCCGCGAAACCATCGTGACGCGCCCGCGACGCTCACCAGACGACTCGCGATGAGTCCGCCCGTGAGTGACTCGGCCACGCTCAGCGTGAGGTTTTTCCCCAGTAGTCGATTCGCCACCACGTCTTCCATTGACTGGTCGTCGACTCCGAAGATGATGTCGCCCAATTTCAGGTCGATCAAGGTACGAACCTTGTTCTCCTCTTCAGCGAGTAATGACGAGGCGTGTTCGGCGTCGTCGCCCCTCGCGGTTATTCGCACTTTGATACCTTCGATGCCCGACGCGAGGAACGCAATCGTCACCCGGCCGCCGTCTTCGAGCGCGTCGAATCGCTCGCTCACCGCTTCAGCGAGGGCGGACTCACTCGCCCCCCAGGTGCGCAGCACCCGACTCGTGATCACCGACGTCGTTCCGCCAGCTCGCTCGCGCGCCAAGAGGTCAGGCAGTATCGCGCGTTCGAACATGTCGGTCATCTCGTAGGGAACCCCGGGCACCGCGTAGACGACCTTCAGGCCCACCGGACAGATCAAGCCCGGCGCGGTGCCCCTGGTCTGGGGGATGATCGTGGCCCCGCGCGGCACGTCGGCTTGGAGCAAGTTGTTGTCGGGCATTGAACGCCCGCGCGACTGGAACATCGCGCGGATCACTTCGACGATGTCATCTCGACGCTCGAGCGGCACGTTCATCACCTCGGCCAGCGCGGCTCGGGTGATGTCGTCCTGGGTGGGCCCGAGTCCTCCGCAGACAATGACCGCGTCACTGCGCGCGAGCGCCGTGCGAAAGGCCAGCACGATCCGCTCGTGATTGTCACCAACGTGTTGGTGAAAGTGCGAGGCGACGCCGTTCGCGGCGAGCTGCTCGCCAATCCACTGTGAGTTCGTATCGGGAATCTGGCCGAGCAACAACTCGGTGCCGACGGCGACTACCTCAACTCGCACTCGCCAAGACCTTCTTACCGTCGACGTAGTACCGCCACCCGGTGTAGATCGTCATGATGGCGGCGAGCCAAATGGTACCCACGCCCAGCCAGGTGTGGTGCGCGACAAGGGGAATCACGCAAAAGGCGATCGCCCAATCCTGGACGAACGTCTTCCATTTGGCGAGTCTGCTCGCGGGGATGCTGATGCCCTTGCGTGCGGCCTTGGCCCGATAGAAGCTCATCCAGATTTCGCGCAGGGTGATGATGATCGCGGGGATGATGAAGCTCTTGAGACCGTGGGGTCGACAGATGATCAAGGCGTAGAGGCTCCCGAGCACGATGACCTTGTCGGCGAGTGGGTCGAGAAACGCCCCCGAGGTCGTGGTGCCGTGACGACGCGCGACGATGCCGTCGAAGTAGTCCGACGCCGCGGCGATAAAACCCACGCCCGCGGTCCACCACGAGATGCGCTCGAAGATGATGAGGTAGATAAAGATCGGCGAGACGAGGAGTCGAAAGCTAGTCATGAGGTTCGCCGGGGTCAGGAGGGCGCTTTCGCCGTAGGTACGTTCTTTTACGCTCATACCTTCACCCCCTCCAGGTCAGTCCCGCAGCTCGCCACGATCTGGCACTCCACCATCTCTCCCACGCTAAGTGACGAATCGACCATTACGACGCCATCGATTTCGGGGCACTCTCGAACGCTTCGCCCCACCCCCGGCCCGTCGATCAGCAGTCGTTGCCGGGTTCCCACCAGGGCGTCGCGTCGACGAGCGGTGATGGCGTCCTGGCGCTCGCTGACCTCGCGAAGACGCTCGAGGGCGAGTTCGTGGGGGACCTGGTTGACGAGACCGTGGGCCAAGGTGCCCTCCTCGCTCGAAAAGGTGAAGAATCCGGCCCAGTCGAGTTGGGCGGCGTCGATGAACTCGAGCAACGCCCGTTGGTCGTCTTCGGTCTCGCCGGGGTATCCGAGGATGAACGATGAGCGAAACGTCGCGTCGGGTTCACTTCGCCGGATGGCTTCGATGCGCTCGAGGAACCGATCGGCGTCGCCCCAGCGTCGCATCGCGCGCAGCAGCGGACGCGACGCGTGTTGGAGCGAGAGGTCGAAGTAGGGCACGCCGGTTTCGATGATGGTCTCGATGAGACCGCTCGTAAGCCCCGATGGATAGAGGTACAGGAGTCGCACTCGTTCGACCTCGCGACCGAGCGCCTTGGTCAGTTCGATGAGTGGTTGCGTGCCGCCCTCGTCGAGTACCTCGACCGCTTCACCGCGTCCGGCGCGACGACGGTCATGACCCCAACTCGCGAGGTCCTGGGCGATGAGCACGAGTTCCTTCACGCCGCCTTGGACGAGGGCGCGCGCTTCTGCGAGGATCTCCTCATTCGAACGTGAACGTTGATCACCGCGAAACGTCGGGATTGCGCAGAACCCGCAGCGCCGGTCACAGCCTTCGGCGATCTTCACGTAGGCCCAGGGCGTCGCCGACTTGGGCCGAGGCAGATTCAACAGATCAAAGGACGGCGTCGCGCGCGTGCGCAACGCCACCGGGGTCGAAGGGACGATCAGGCTCTCACCAAATCCCGCGACGAGGTCGACTTCGGGCAGGGCGGCCGCCAGTTCCTCGCCGTAGCGTTCGGCCATGCAGCCCGTGACCACGAGCCTTGCGCCATGTTGTTTCTGGTCCGCGAGGAGAAGAACTGTCTCGATGGACTCTTCACGAGCGGCCTCGATGAACGCGCACGTATTGGCGACGACCAGGTCCGCCTCCTCGGGTGAAGTCGCGAGGTCGTAGCCCTGGGTCTGAAGAAGACCGGCGAGTTTCTCCGAATCCACGTGGTTCTTCGGGCACCCGAGTGTCTCGATCCAGTACCGCACCACCGTCTCCTCTATAAGCGCCAACACCGAGCGCACTGCGCTCGGTGTCAATGGCGGAGAGGGAGGGATTTGAACCCTCGGGCCCACTTTCGCAGGCCGCATTCTTAGCAGGAATGTGGTTTAAACCGAACTCACCCACCTCTCCAAGCAGATTCATCCTACCCAAGTACCGAGAACGTTCATTACCGCTCCCGGCCTTTCGCCAATTGCCAGCATTACACTAGGAATTCACTTGGCCCATGTCTATGAAGGGAAACACGTGCGAACTCTACGTCTCCTCGCCGCCGGCGCGGTCGGTCTTTCGATCTTGAATGGAGTCTCACTCGGGGTTTCTACGATTGCTTCGGGCGCGCCGGCGTCGCTCGCTTCGTGCAAGAGCACGATCACTAGCGAGGAATACACCAAAGGAACCCTCACGGTGGGCACCGACGATCCCGTCTACTCGCCCTGGTTCGAGAACAACAAACCCAGTAACGCCAAGGGCTACGAGTCGGCGCTCGTCTACGCGCTCGCCTCGGTCCTCGGAGTCGACAAGTCACACGTCAAGTGGGCCTACGAACCCTTCGACTCGAGCTACACCCCCGGCACCAAGCACTTCGATTTCGACATCAACGAAATCTCTTACACGAAGGCCCGCGCGCAGGCCGTCACCTTTTCGGCGAGCTACTACAACGTGAACCAGTCAATCGTCGCACTGAAGACCGACAAGATCGTCAAACACCACACGTCCGCCGAACTGAAGACGTACCTCTACGGTGACCAGATCGGCACGACGGGTCTCGCGTACATCAACGATCACATCAAGCCCACCAAATCGCCACGCGTCTATACGACCCTCGACCAAGCCGTCGAAGCGCTTCAACTCGGCCAGATTGACGCGATCGTCATCGACACGCCGACCGGCCAGTACATGGCGTCGTCGCAGATCGTCAATTCGAAGAAGAAGTTGGTCGCGACCCAGGTGGGACAGTTCCCGAGCGTCGGCGAGCACTACGGCTTGCTCTTTACCAAGGGCAACCCGCTCGCGGCGTGCGTCAACGCGGGACTCGCCGCCCTGACGAAAAACGGAACGCTCACGTCCTTGCAAAACAAGTGGCTTGGGATCTACACCAGCGTGCCGGTCATTAAGCCCTAGCACGTGTCGCTCGACACCGACGCCTCTTCGTCGGACGCACCCAATCTTTTCGGCTCTCGACGTAGTCGACTCTTCGTAGGACGACGCGGCTTAGCCGCGAGTTCGATTTCGACGGTCCTTCTCGTAGGCGCGATCGTCCTCATACTGTTCGTCGCCCCCGGCGGGGCGGTGTTTCGCTACTACTTCTTCAACTTGCACGACATGAGAATCGCCTGGGACGGTCACGCGTCCCAGGGCATCAGCGCCCTAAGCCGGAGCCTCTTCACCAACGTCTGGATGTTCCTCGTAAGCGAAGTCCTCGTGCTCTTCTTTGGCCTCACGATCGCTTGGACGCGCATCAGCCGCACACCCGTGCTGTTTCCCGTGCGCATGCTCGTGACCGTCTACACCGACGTCTTTCGAGGCGTGCCGCTGCTCATTGTCGTCTACCTGGTCGGCGACGGGCTACCGGCACTGCGACTCGGCTTCATTTCGAACCAGTCACCTTCGATCTATGGCGTCGTAGCGCTCACCCTGACCTACAGCGCCTACGTCTCTGAGGTCCTGCGGGCTGGCATCAATTCGGTACCCCACGGTCAACTGCTCGCCGCGCGATCGCTCGGACTTTCCCCCACGTCGACGATGCGCCGCGTGGTGCTGCCCCAAGCGGTACGCACCGTCATTCCGCCGTTGCTCAACGACTTTGTCTCACTGCAAAAGGACACCGCTCTGGTCTCGGTGCTCGGGGTGATCGAGATCGCCAACGCCGGTCAGATCTCGGCGTCGACACTCTTTAACGGCAGCGGGCTCGTCGCCGCAGCCCTGTTCTTCCTCGCGCTCACCATTCCCATGACCCGTCTCACCGACCACCTCATCGAACGAGACCGTTCACGACGATTGGCCGGCTCGTGAGCGAGGTCGTGCTCGAACTGAATGACGTCGTCAAGCGCTTCGACGACAATGAGGTTCTCTCGGGAGTGTCCTTGCAACTGCACCGCCACGAGGTGGTCTGCTTGATCGGCGCGTCGGGCTCGGGCAAGTCGACGTTACTGCGCTGTTCGAACATGCTCGAAGACATTGACGCGGGATCGATCACGCTCTTCGGTCAAGGACTCGAGGACCGGCGCATCGATCCGAACCTCGTGCGCCGCCACGTCGCGCTGGTCTTCCAGTCGTTCAATCTCTTCCCGCACTTGAGCGTGCTCGACAACATCCTGCTGGGGCCGGTGTACGCGATGAAACGCAAGCGCGCCGACGTGCGCGACGAGGCCCTCGCACTGCTCGATCGCATCGGGCTGCGAGACCGGGCGAACGACTTCCCCGACCGCCTCTCCGGGGGTCAGCAACAACGAGTGGCAATTGTGCGCTCGCTCGCGATGCAGCCTTCACTGCTGTTACTGGACGAAGTCACGAGTGCTCTGGATCCGACCCTCGTGGGTGAAGTGCTCGATTTGCTGCGCGACCTCGCGGCGAGTGGCACGACGATGTTGATCGCGACCCACGAGATGAACTTCGCCAAGGACGTGTCCCATCAGGTCGCGTACCTCGACAAGGGTGTCCTCGTCGAGAAGGGTACGCCCGAACAGATCTTCAACAGTCCACAGCACGAAGCGACGAGGATCTTCTTGGAGCGAGTGCGTTAGCTCGCGTGCGCGCGCAGTTCCGGCAACTGGCCCACCAGATCGAAGAGCTCCTGGTCACGTTCCCAGGTCAAGTGCGAGCGCACGTGCTCCATGGGTAACCACACCAGCTCGTCGACTTCCGCGTTAGGTGCGAACTCACCGTCACCAACGGCCATCAAGTAGTAGGCGACGATCTTGGGCTTGCCCTTACGGTGTGTGTAGTTCGTGGTGCCGACGAATCGCAGTACGTGACAGTTCATGCCGGTCTCTTCAGCCACCTCGCGTAGCGCCGCCTGCTCGAACGTCTCTCCCTCGTCGAGCTTGCCCTTGGGAAAGGTCCAGTCACCGCGCGCTTCGCGATAGATGCAGGCGATCTCCGCGCGCCCGCTGGCGACGGAACGGTGCACGATGCCACCAGCGGCGCGAATGAGGTCGTTGGGTGCGTCCTTGGGGATGATGAGTTCGCCGCTCAAGAGGTACACACCGTCAACGGTAGAGGATTGGTCAGGGAAACCATGGCATTACAAATCTACTTTGCCAAGAATTCACTTTCGTAGAGTGGGACCGTGATCGCAACCCAATTACCGCTCGTGACCCGTCTGGTGATCTACTTAGCGGCGGGTATCGGTGCGGGTATTGCGAACGGTGTCGCGGGCGGAGGGACCTTCGTCACTTTTCCGACGCTTCTCGCCACCGGCATCAGCGCACTCCAGGCCAATATCTCAACGACCGTGGGGGTGCTGCCGAGCTACGTCGGAGGAATCTCCGGCTTTCGCAAACAGATCGGTGCGCACCGGTCTCTCATTGTTTCGCTCGTGCCTTCGTGCGTCGTGGGCGCCGCCACGGGCTGCACGCTTCTGCTCGTTGGTTCCTCGAGCACTTTTCGCAGCGTGGTGCCCTGGTTGATCGGGGCGGGGACTGTACTTTTCGCCGCCGCACCCCTGGTGACCAAGCATCTCGAGCACATAGAGCACACGCACCCATCGAGACGGCGGGCACTCTTCGTCGGCGTCTTCGCGGTGTCGGTGTACGGCGGCTACTTCGGCGCGGGCCTGGGAATCCTGTTGCTCGCCGTGATGGCCGTGACCCTGCCGTTCGAACTCGCAGAACTTCAGGGTCTACGAAACGTGATCTCGCTCATCATCAATCTCTGTGCGGCGGCGATATTCATATTCCACGGCCATCTGGCCCTGGACGCCGTGTATATGTTGTTGGTGGGCACCCTGATAGGCGGTTGGCTCGGGACGCTACTGATCAAGCGCCTCTCGCCCCAGGTCGTGCGAGCGCTGGTCATCGCCACGGGAGTCTTTACGACTTATCACCTCGCCACTACGGGTTAGTGGTCGATTCCTGATAATTCCACTAATATATGTGGGATGAAGAAGCTCTTCTCCTTCCCGAACCCCGTGAACGACGCCTCGGCGCGCAGCGTCGCCCTGGGCGTCGTCGCGATGTCCCTCGCTGCGTTGATCTTCAACCAGGCGTGGCTACTGATCCCCCTGACCTACGGATTCCTCGCGCGAGTCGCCACCGGTCCAACGCTCTCACCGCTCGGCCAGTTCGCCGTTCGCGTGAGCGGCCCTCGGATCACGAGATGGCAGAAGTTCGTACCTGGTCCCCCCAAGCGCTTCGCGCAAGGAATCGGCGCGTTCCTCACGCTCGCGGCGACCTTGACGTGGTTGCTCGACAGCTGGTCGGTCGCGCGCTGGCTACTGATCCCCCTGCTCGGCGCCGCGTCACTCGAGGGATTCGTCGGGTTCTGTCTCGGTTGCACGATCTTTGGCTGGCTAATTCGTGCGGGACTCGTCCCCGAAGCCGTGTGCGTCGAATGCGGTGACCTCTCAGCACGCTACGCCAGGGCCGGAATCACTCAGAGTTAAGAATTCTCTTACAGATCACTCAGAAACGACCGCTCGCTACTTTGGGGGGCGAACTCTTTCCTAGGCTGTGCTCATGCACCGTCACTCGCTCTTCTCGAAGTTGGGCGTCGCGTCGCTCAGCATTTCACTCGGCGCGCTCACGCTCGTCGCCGCGCCGGTGCTCGCGAGCGAACCTCGGGTAACCGTCGCCAGCGCGGCACCAGTGCCCGCAAAAGACACGATCGTCGACCAGACGATCACCACCTCGTTCGACGTGCAACTCACCCAACGCCACGCCAGCTCGCTGCCCGGTTTCCTCGCGAGCCTGTACGACACCGCCTCTTCGAACTATCACCACTTCCTCACGCCAAGTTCCTACGCCCAACGTTTTGGCGCGAGCGCGAGCGTCGTTGCCAACGTACGTACCTATCTCGACGGTTTCGGGCTGAAGGTCGAAGACCTGAGCGCGAGCCACGTCCTCTTGCACGTAAGTGGAAGGACGACGGCCATCGCCCGGGCCTTTGACGCCCCCGTCGAGACCGTGCGAACCGCGGGTGGCGCACTCGTCGCCCAATTCGCCAGCTCCGCGACACTGCCGAGTTCGGTGGCGGCGAACGTCGCGAGCGTGGCGGGGCTCTCGAGCGTGGTGAGTCCGAGCCCCTCACTGGCGAGCTCACAGGTCTCCTCGTCCTCGCACGTCGCGGTCGCGACGACCTGTGCGTCGGCGGGGGCCGCCAGCACGACGCCGAACACGCTCGGCGGTTACCCCGCGACGGTCCAGGCGCAGTTGTACGGACTCAGCACCGAGTACGCCAGCGGCGACACCGGCGTTGGTCAGACGATCGCAACCTACGAGCTGGGCCTCTACGATCAGGCCGACGTCGCCACGTACTTCGCGTGTTACGGGCTTAGCCCCTCGATCACTCCCGTCAACGTCGACGGCGGGCCCACCGGGAGCTACTCCGAAGAGGCGACCATCGACATCGAAGAGGCCGCCGCGCTCGCGCCGGGCGCCGCGATCGAGGTCTACCAGGGGCCCGACAGTGGTTCGAGCCCTCTCGACATCTACCAAAAGATCGCCGACGACAACACCGCGACGATCGTCACCACGTCCTGGGGGATCTGTGAGACCGATCCGAGCGGAGCGGTGAACACCGAGCAGTCCATCTTCGAGCAGATGGCGGCCCAAGGTCAGACCGTCGTCGCGGCGGCGGGCGACTCGGGCTCGTCGGACTGCGCCAACAACCCCGACGGCTACGCACCCACCACCCTTGCGGTCGATGACCCGGCCTCCCAGCCTCTCGTCACCGGCGTCGGTGGACTGAGCGTCACGAGCACGAGCCCGTTGGTCGAATCGGTCTGGAACGGCGGGTCGGGCGGCGGGTCTGGCGGCGGCGGCAAGTCGGTCGAATGGTCGAGGCCGGCGTGGCAGAACGCGCCAGGGATCACCGCCGCCGACACCACCCGCATGGTGCCTGATCTCTCGACGATGGCCGACCCGAACACCGGGTTCATCGAGTACTACACCGGTACCGCCACGGGCACGGTTATCTGTCGTCGAACCTGCTCGAGCGGTTGGAGCGCCATCGGGGGCACGTCAATCGGTGCGCCGCTCGTGAGCTCGCTCGTCGCCGTAGCGGCCCAGGTCTGTGGCACGACGCGACTGGGTTTCATCAATCCCCAGCTCTACGCAATGGCGAGTGCGGGAGTGGGCTTCAGTGACGTCACCACGGGCAACAACGACATCGACAACGTGGGCGGCTACAACGCCGGGGTTGGCTACGACATGGCCTCAGGACTGGGCAGCCCTGACGGCACACCCTTCATCGCCGGTCTGTGCGCACCCAAGATCGACGCCGTCAAGAGTACGTTCACCTCGCCGAGCGCGAACGTCGCGCTCAACAGTCCCGCCAACGTGAGTGCGATCCTGGTGGGATCCAACGGCAGCCCCGTCGCCAACACCCAGTTCGCTGTGAGCGCGAGCGCAGCGTCGGGCACCATCGAGATCAACGGTTCCGCTTCGAGTGCGACCGGACCCGGCCAGGCGAGTACCACGGTCACGTCCAGTTCGAGTGGTGCAGCCAACTTCACACTCACGAGCAGCGTCGCGGGTCCGGTGACGGTGACGATCTCCTACGCGGGCACCACGCTGCACACGGCAACGATTACCTTCGGCGCCGCCGTCGCGAGCTCCGTGCCGGGTCGACCGAAGATTTCGAGTCTCGTCGCGATAGTGGGCGGTTTCAAACTCGTCGTCGCACCCGACAGCGCCGGCTCGTCGCCGATTACCTTGTTCCAGTACTCGCTCAATTCGGGTGCGACGTGGGCGAACTTCTCGGCGACGACGCGAAGCGTGACGGTGAGCAGATTGCTGACGTCGCACACCTACGTGATAAGCGTGCGCGCACGCAGCGCGGCCGGGTCGAGCGCGCCCTCAGCGCCGTCGAGGGTCACCACGCGTCCGTAGGTTTTGTTGAGAGTTCGTGATAGTTCCTTCGAGAGACCATGTCGTGGCGAGGGGGCCTCTAGACTTTCCTAAGGTGCACGGCGGAACGATTGGTGGGGGCTGCCCCAAAGGATGCGAGTGAAGTTTCCACGTGCCGCGCTGGTGGCGAACATAGTGATTGTCGGCACCACGCTTCCCGTGGCGCTCTTGCCCGTGGCGACGACGAACTCCGCGGCTGCCCTGCCGCTGTACCAATTCGTCGATACCGGCACGGGGCCACTGCCTTGGAACGCCGTCTCCTTCGAGAGCTCGATCGACAACACCAAGATGCTCGGCAACCCCCACGCGGCGAGCGAGGACGGCGAGGAGGCACTGGCCTACCGTATGGCCAATTCGCAGATCGGGATCTACGTCCAGAACGCGATTGGTACGACGTCCTGGATTGACGTCTCGACGATGGTAGACACGCCGACGCCCGCCTCGGACCCCGTGCCCTTCTTTGATCCCTCGGGCAACCTCGACGTGTTGTACGTGAGTACCCAACAACACCTCATCTTGATCTCCTCGACGCTCGACGTCGCCCCTCGAGGGCCAGAACTCGCGGGCTCGACGCCTCGTCCGCCCTACGTTCTCACCGACCTCAGCGCGACCAATGGACTCTCAGTCGCGGCCGGTCTGCCGAGCGTCGGGCTTAACGGTCTGAACGGTTTTGTCGCCGTGCGATCGAGTACCAACCTCGCCGAGGTACTCCCCCTCACTTGGCACGACGACCAGAACGTGCCCGCAGTGGGTGCACCGCTCAACGTCTCGAGCGCCACGTCGATTGGCGCGATTTCCAATGACCCGGTCGCACTCGCGGGCGCCACCAACGCGTTCGTCGCCACCACGACCGCGGGCAACGTCGAACTGCTCACCAGTTCGAGCACCAGCTTTGGCGCGTGGAGCGCCAAGAATCTCACCGCGTCAACCGCAGCGAGCGCGGCGTCAGGAGAGTTGTCCTCGACCGCGAGCACGCAGTCGAACTACGTCGTCGCCTTGAGCAAGAGCGGCAACGTCGAACTCTTCAGTTCCTCGTTGATCGCGGGTTCGACGTCGTCGAGCTGGTCGCTCGACAACGTCACCGCCACGACAACCGGCGCGCCGCCCCTCGGTGGCGCGGTCTTCGCCCAAGCCAGCGCGACCCAGCTCTTCATCGCCGGCCAAGCGGCGAACTGGGGTGACTTGTTCGTTCTCACGAGTTCGATCGGTTCGAGCTCGTGGAGCGCCACCGACGTCTCGGTCACCGGCGGCAGCGCGGCGCGCTCGGTGGGCCCCGGGGTCACCGGTCTCATCCAGGGCGCCAACCTGGTCCTCTACGCCGCGGGCGTGAGTTCGTCACCTCCCCAGGGCGTGGGCGTCTACGCGATTCCCACCAGTGACTGGTCGAGCGCGATCAACAACGGCTGGCCCATCGTCAGCGAAACCGGTGGCCTCGGCACCCAGGCGGCGCCCTGGGTTGGTTTCACCAGCGCCAAGAGCGTCGCCACGTCACCGGATTTCCTGCTCGGCCAGAGCATCTACAACTCGCACAAGCGCGTCACCTGGTTGTCGTTTTGGACGCTGAGCGGCCCGCTTAAGACCGAGCCCCAGACCGCCGCTAGTTACTACAGCCACGGTTTCGCCGCGGGCGCCTGGGTCGCAGGTGAGATCGACCAGTACCGCGCCCTGGGCGTGGGGCTCAAGCCCGACTGGGTGATCTTCGATCCCGAGGGTTACCCCGACAATCACTCCGGACTCGACGCGCCCAGCGGTTCTTCGAACGCGGTCCTCGCCACCTACGCGACCTACTGGACCGCCATGCTCTCGGGCTGGTCGAGCGGCCTCGCCTCGGTGGACCCGTCGCTCAAACCCGGCGTCTACGCCACCCAGTCCGAGTACCGCAACTACGCCCTGGCGAGCCAGACGATGTCGGTCTTCGAGGCGGTCGCCTTCGCCAACGGTGGTCCCCTGCCAATAGCGGGAGCGAACGGCACGAACATTCGAGGTTACGTCGCCTACGGCGCGACCTGCACGCCCGTGACGACGCTGCAAAACGAGATGAATACCCTGACCAACCCGCCCTGGTCGGGCCAGTTCAACACCTTGCAGTTCAACGCCGGGGTGTACTGCCCCCCGGCCTAGGCGTAGGCTCGGCGAATGAGCGACGAGCACAGCACCGCGAGCGACAAGTCACCGGACCTGAAAGCTCGGCTCAAGCAGATCACCCAACCGCTCATGGACTCGCTTGATTCCAAGATCCGCGACCAGGTCGACCACCGCGTCGACGAACGGGTCGACCAGAAGGTCGAACAGTCGCTCTCGGCGCGACTCTCGGTCATCGAACGCGCCATCGCGGACCTCGACCGCGAGGTGAAGGAACTGAAGAAGAAGGCTACGCCCTAGGTCCTTGGTCTATCTCGGCGCGACGCTCTCGGTCGCGACGAATCGCGAAACGGACCGTCAGCACACAAAGCACGATCACGGCGAGGACGAAGAACGAGAAGACCGCGATGAACACGACGCCACGTTAGGTCCTGTCACACGTGTGCGCAAGAGTAGACGCATGCCAACCTGCACCGACCCGTCTCCTCGAAGCGTGGTCGAAGCGCTGCGCGGCGACCGCGGAACACGTCCCCGAGCCGATCTCACCAGTGCTTCGGGTCTTCGCTTGATCCTCGAAGACGGCATCTTCGCGCTGCTGCACAACGTGCTGCCCGCGACGCCGATCGTTCTTCGTGCCTCGTCGCTGCGCCAACTGGGTCCCAGCACCGACATCTCGGAGTCGGCTCACGCGCGAGTGCGCGGAATCCTGGTCAACCACGTCCTTCGACTCTTGAGCGTAGGAGCAGCGATCACCGACCCTTTTGAAGACGCCTTGCGCGCGTGGCGCTTGGAAGTGGAATCGGGCGAACTTCTCGACTTCGTCGAGCGTCTCCAGGCCGACGACCTCGCGCGCCTCGCGACCGACGTGACGGCGCATTCGGTGACCCTGATGCGATCGCTCGGGCCGGTGAACCACTACTGGCTCCCGCGCAGCGCGATGCGCGCGACCCAGATGCTCTGTGGAGGTTCGGTGATACTGCGTGACGTCATCGACCTGATGGTCGGCACGACCGTCGGCGAGTTCGCGAGCGTGGCGCTCTTTGACGTGACGACCTCCCCTCTCGGTGAAGGTGCGGAGCGCGCCTTGCGTTACCACGCGCTTGTCCAAACCTTGCGCAGTGGCGTCGTGCCGCTACGCACCTCGTGCTTCTCGACCGCGACCGCCGAGATGTGGTCACTCGACGTCGATGGCGAACTCCTCACGCGAAGCGCCGACGAGGTCCTTTGCGCGCTCGCAAACATCACCTCGCACGCATGACGACCTTCAACTTTCGCCGCAACACGGCGCGTGAACTCAACGAACTGGTGCGAGACGCACCCGTAGGCGTTTCGCTCACCGACGACCATCGACGCAGTCTCTCGGCTCGGTTCCGTGCGGTCTCCTCGGCCGGTCGCCGTCGTCTTGACGCCTGGTCGGTCGAGCAGGCGGGCCAGCCCTCGTCGGGCTTTCATTGGACGCCCGCCACCGCACGGCGGCTGCTCGGTAACGGGGCCATGCGTCGAATGGTGCGCCAATCGATTTCACCGTCTGAAGCGGTCAGCGACGAGATCGAGGACCAGTTGTTGCGCTGCGCGTCGGGTTACGCGCGCGCCGGTTCGCTGGCGTACTGGCTCGCCTCGCGCAGCGCGAGCGAAATCGCCCTCGTCAGTGCCGAAGCGACCAATTGGGCGGTCCAGGTCCACGAGATCGCCCAGGGGCTCGAGCGCGAGTGGCGCGTGGCGGCGAGTGACGCGTTCTATGACGTCGCGAGCGCACGCACGTCACTGCGCGCGCGCCGCGACCTCGAGGTGCCCAGCGTCGAAGGTCGCGTGGTGCTTCGCGTGCGATCGGGCAGCCCCGGCAAGAGTGCCGGACCGGGACTGCGAAGCGACCTCACGATCGACACGCTGGCGGACCCCCAAGGTGTCGCGCCTCGGCGTTTCATTGGCGTATGGCCCGAAGCTGGCGTGATGTTGAGCGTCGACGGTACGATGGACGATCTTCGCGCGGGCGCTAGGGATTTGGTGCGTACCGCGGTCGTCAGTGAACGACGACGCCTCCAAAAAGCCGCATAGACCGAGGTTCAACTCGTTCCTAGTAGCGTGGTAAGGCCATGACCTTAAGAACTTCGCTGAGAAATATCGCCATAATCGCCCACGTCGACCACGGAAAGACCACCCTGGTCGACAAAATGCTGCGCCAGACCGGTTCCTTCACCGCCCACGAGGAGCTCACGGACCGCGTCATGGACTCGGGCGACCTCGAGCGCGAAAAGGGCATCACCATCCTCGCCAAGAACACCGCGGTCAAGTGGCGCGACCTCACAATCAACATCATCGACACCCCCGGGCACGCGGACTTCGGCGGCGAGGTCGAGCGTGGCCTCTCCATGGTCGACGCGGTGATCTTGCTCGTGGACGCGGCCGAGGGGCCCCTGCCCCAGACCCGTTTCGTATTGCGCAAGACCTTGGAGAAGCGCTTGCCCGTCGTGCTCGTCATCAACAAAGTCGACCGTCCCGACGCACGCGTCAAGGAAGTGGTCGAGGAGGTCGAGAACCTGTTCTTGGACCTGGACGCCGACGAGCACCAGATTTCCTTTCCCATCCTCTACGCGAGCGCCCGTCAGGGCTGGGCGTCCAAGGACCCCGACGACACCTCCGGTGACCTGACCCCACTGTTCGAGACGATCGCGGACTACGTGCCCGCTCCCGAGTACGAGGAAGGCCACGGCCTACAAGCGCTCGTATGCAACCTTGACGCGTCGCCCTACCTGGGCCGACTCGCGCTATGTCGAATCATCAACGGAACCCTCGAACGAGGACAGCGCGTGGCGTGGTGTCGCATCGACGGCACCATCGAACACGCCAAGGTCACCGAACTGTTCATCACCGAAGCGCTCGAACGCGTTCCCGCCCAGAGCGCGGGACCCGGCGACATCGTGGCGGTCGCGGGCTTCGAGGACATCTTCATCGGCGAGACGCTCGCCGATCCCGAGAACCCCGTCGCCCTCGAGCCCTTGCACGTGGACGAGCCGAGTCTCTCGATGACCATCGGCATCAACACCTCGCCGGTCGCGGGCACCGAGGGCAAATTGCTCACCGCGCGCATGATCAAGGACCGCCTCGACAAGGAACTCGTGGGCAACGTGTCACTGCGCGTGCTCACGACCGAACGCCCCGACGCCTGGGAAGTGCAGGGTCGAGGCGAACTCCAGCTCGCGATCCTCATCGAGACCATGCGCCGCGAGGGCTTCGAGCTCACCGTGGGCAAGCCTCAAGTGGTCACCAAGATGGTCGACGGCAAGTTGCACGAGCCCGTCGAGCACGTCACGATCGACGTACACGAGGAGTTCGTGGGCGCCGTCACGACCCTGTTGGCAACCCGAAAGGGCACCATGATCGACATGGTCAACCACGGTACCGGTTGGGTTCGCCTCGAATGGCGCATTCCCGCGCGCGGCTTAGTGGGTATTCGAACGGACTTCATGACCGAGACCCGTGGTGGGGGCATGATGCACACGAACTTCGACGGTTACGAGCCGTGGTTCGGCGACATCCGACTGCGCCAGAACGGCGTGCTGGTGGCGGACCGACGTGGACCCACCACCGCCAACGCGCTGATCGACCTCGAGAGCCGCGGCATCTTGTTCGTCGCACCTGGTACCGAGGTCTACGAGGGAATGATCGTGGGTGAGAACTCACGCTCGGACGAGATGAACGTGAACCCCACCAAGGAGAAGAAGCTCACCAACATGCGAGCCTCGGGTAGCGACCACACCGAACGCATCACGCCAGCGACGATCTTCTCGCTCGAGCAGGCGCTCGAATTCATCGCCGACGATGAAGCCGTCGAGGTCACGCCCAAGTCCGTGCGACTGCGCAAGATGCACCTCGACCAGGCCACGCGCGCGCGTAACCGCAAGAAGATCTAGAGGCCGTCAACTAGGATTGTCCCGGAGGGATGACAGAGCGGCCGAATGTACCGGTCTTGAAAACCGGCGTGGGCTTGCCCACCGTGGGTTCAAATCCCACTCCCTCCGCCAGGGTTACCATTTCGAAGCGTGTCAGAATCGCGAACGAACGTTCAGCGAATGCCCAGTTCCTTCGCCCATTGGCGTACGCATTGCGCGAAGAACTCGTCGCGTTCGCCGGGTCCTTCACCAACGACGTTCTGTAACTGACCAAAGAGCTCGAAGGACACCATGCCGTAGAGGGCGACCCAGACCATCAGGGCCTGGTGGATCAGAGCGGTCGGAAACTCTGACGCGATTGCCTGGCGAAGGGGCTCGAGTGAAGAGTCGAGAGTCGCGCTGACGCGTTCGTTCTTGAGTTCCTCACTCACCCGGTCGCCTCGCACCGCGTCGACCAGTATCGCCCCGAGCACCAACGAGACCCGACTCGCCGGACCAATCGTGTCCGCCGGAGCGACGTATCCGGGTACGGGCGAACCGTAGATGAGGGCCCACTCGTGAGGATTGGCGAGCGCCCAGCGACGAACCGCGTCGCACGTGGCGCCAAAGCGTCCGATCAGGTCCTCGCGCGCGACGCTCGATTCGGCGTCCTCGGCACTCTCGCCCAGTGCGTTGTAAGCGTCGACGATCAGCCAGGTCAACAGGTCGTCGCGACTCGTCACGTAGCGGTAGACGGCCGAGGAGGTCATGCCAAGTTCACGCGCGATCGCTCGAAGGCTCAACGAGGGTGCTCCTTCGCTCGCCAAGTGCCGACGTGCGGCGGCGAGGATCTCGCCCTTGATCTCCACTCGCGCCCGGTCCCGGGCGGTGCGTGGCGCCGAAGAGGGCTGATCAGCCGGGGTTTCCTTGTTGTCCACGAGCCATTCTGACACAGTTTAGAGCGCCGAGTATTTTTTAGAGCACTGCTCTTGTATTAGAGCAGTAGTCATGTTATGGTGGCTCGAGCGAACGAGATGCCGCAATGGTGGTTCGCCAAAGGAGGCTTCATGTCACGTTCCCCGAGTTCCCCAGTCCACCTCGTCGTGGGTTCAGGCCCGATCGGCCGTGCCGTCGCGAGGCGCCTACTCGACCAGGGCGCGCGGGTGAAGGTCGTTACGCGATCTGGCACCGGCCCAGAGGGTTGCGAACTAGTCAGTGCCGACGCGAGTGACCCGAAGGTCATGGCCACGATCTGTGAAGGGGTTGCGGTCCTCTACAACTGCGTGAACCCGCCCTACCACCGATGGGCGACGGACTGGCCGCCGATCAACCGCTCGCTGCTCGGTGCCGCGACGAGCAGTGGTGCGGTGCTCGTGACGATCTCGAACCTCTACGGCTACGGCCCCGCCACCGCCTCACTTGGCTGGCCGAGCTACGACCGCGACCACCCGATGACCGAGGGCACCCCACTCGCCGCTCGCGGGACCAAGGGCCAGGTTCGCGCACGCATGTGGCACGAGCAGCGAAGCGCCTTCGAGACCGGAGAAGCGAACGTCGTCGAACTTCGAGCCGCGGACTTCATCGGTCCCCGAGCCGACAGCGTCGTGGGCAAGCGCTTCGTGCCAGTCGTGCTCAAGGGCAAGTCCACGATGACGGTCGGTGACCCCAACGTCGCCCACACGTTCACCTACACCGAGGACGTCGCGCGTCTCGCGGTCCTCGTGGGCGCCGATCCTCGGGCGTGGGGCAAGGCCTGGCACGTGCCGTCGAATGAGCCGCGCACCCAACAAGAAGTAGCCAACGACGTCAGCACGTTCGCGGGCGCCAAGCACGTGCGCGTCCGGGGCCTTCCCTCGCCCATACTCAACGTGCTCGGACTCTTCTCGCGCCAGATGCGCGAACTTCGAGAGACCGAATACCAGTTCCGCGACGACTTCGTGATGGACTCGTCGCTCGCTCAATCCACGTTCGACGTGGCACCGACCCCCTGGTCCGACGTGATCGCCAACACCGTGCGCTCCTACGCTCTCTCGAGCGAGCACCAGTTGAACGAGAGCGTCCGATGACCACCCTGGACCACGAATGCGCCGAAGTTCCCTCGTTCGAGCACGCGAGCGCCGTGGCGCAGTGGCGCCAGCGGGTGTTGCTCGTGGGCGGGGGCTTTCAGGTCGTCTTTGGTGCCTGGTGGCTGGTGAGGGCACTGGCCCCGCTCACCTCAGCCCTCGTGGCATTCGTTCTCGGCGTACTCATCGTGCTCGGCGCGGCTGCGGTCACCACGAGTTTGCTCTCGAGTGCACCGAGGCCCCGGGGAACCGAAGCGCGTCGCATCGAGCGGCGTCTCAGTCTGGCGACGCTGGTCCAACTCGCGGCGTCGGTTCTCGTCCCCTGGGGCCTTGGCGCGCTCGGCTGGCAGCGCCTGAGCATTCCCTTTGTCATGGCGACGATCGCGCTACTGCTCGTTTGGATCCACCACGAAGTGGCCGCACCGTTTCAAGCAACGGCGGGAGTGCTCTTGCTCGTGCTCGCCGTCGCGGATGTCGCCCTTTCGGGAAAGGCTCAATCAGTTGTCGCCGGGCTCGGCTCGGCGAGCGTGCTGCTCACGTGCGCGAGCCTTGGCTACCACTGGCTCGAGCACCACGGACTAGAGAGCTAGGTGCGCACCCGCGAGCGGATCGACGCGATCCACGTGCTCGCTGACTTTCGCGCCTCGCCCACCTCTTCGCGACGGTCCTCGGCGCCTGCACCCGTCACCGGGTACGAGCCCAGGAACTTGACCCGGGTGAGGTGGGCCTGTAAGTCCGCCAGGCAGTCCGCGACGACGTCGTCGGCGACGTGACCCTCGAACTCCATGACGAAGCAGTAGTCACCGAGGCCCTGCTTGGTCGGACGACTCTCGAGCTTGGTCAGGTTGATGTCGCGAGCGGCGAATCGTCCCAGGATCGCGTAGAGCGAACCGGGGTGGTTCGCGTCTTGAAAGCAGACAATGGACGTGCGGTCGTTTCCGGTGGGCGACGCAATCGCGTCACGACCCACGAGGATGAAGCGAGTGGCGTTGTCTGGATGGTCCTCGATGTTCTGGGCGATCGCCTCGAGACCAAAGAGGTCCGCCGCCACCAGTGATCCCACCGCCGCCCACGGCTCGTTCGAGGAGGCGACGTCGCGCGCCGCCTGGGAGGTCGACGTGGTCTGTATGGTCGTGGCGAGGGGCAGCGTCGCCACGTACCCTCGGCACTGCTCGAGTGCGTGCACGTAACTGAGGACCTTGGTCACCTCAGCGGGGCTCACGCCCGGCCTCGCGAGCAGGTGCAAATGGATCGGCAACACGATCTCGCGCTCGATGACCAGTTCGTGGTCAAAGACGAGTCCGTCGATGCTCGCAGACACCGTTCCTTCGATGGCGTTTTCGAGCGGCACGAGACCAAGCTCGAGGGTACCGTTGGCGACGCTCGCCAAGACCTCGGGAATCGAGCCGCACGCGACCGCCTCGACGTTCTCCAGTTTCGCCGCGGCCTCGTGAGAGAACGAACCCTCGGGTCCAAGAAAACCAACGCGCGCTAGTGCCATTGGAGGATTGTACTTCGCCCTCGAATTACGACTCGCGGCCTCCTTAGCTTGCGCCGATAGTGCCTACGATGGCAAGGGACCAATTTGAAGGACGAGGGCCATGGGCCAGCACATGTTTGAATTCGACGAGCAACTCGCCCAGGCGGTCTTCGCGTATTGTCGCGACCGGCTGACCCATCCGGTGCCGCTGGACTTCGGTGGGCTCGCCGTCGAGGAACTGCCCGACCTCCAAGGACTCATCAACCATCACGGCAACAACCCCGAGGAGATCCTCGCGTTCTTCAAGGACCGCATCGCTGCGCACGTGATCTCGTGCGACTCACCGGGGTTCCTCGCGTTCATCCCCAACGCTCCCACCAAGAACTCGCTGCTCTTTGACATGGTCGTAGCGTGCTCGGGACTGAACGGCACGAGCTGGCTCGAATCCGCGGGCGCCGTGGTGCTCGAGAACCAGGCGCTCGAGTTCCTCGCCGACCAGGCGGGCCTGCCCGCCCACGCGGGCGGCGCCTTCGTCTCGGGAGGCTCGATGGGCAATCTCTCGAGTCTCACGGTCGGACGCGACATCGGTCGCGCCAAGCGGCCAGAGTTCGCTCCCCACCAGGTGCGTTTCGCCGTCTCCCAGGACGCGCATTCGAGTATCGGCAAGTCACTGCACGTCCTGGGGATCGAGGCGCTCGTGGTCGAGTGCGACGACCACCGCTTCACCAGAGCGCGCCTCGAGGCCGCGATGGCCAATGATCCCCTCGCCGACAACGTGGTGGGTGTGGTGGCGACCGCGGGGACGACCAACGCGGGCATCGTCGACGACCTCGAGGGTCTGGGCACGTTCGCGCGAGAGAACGACCTCTGGTACCACGTCGATGGAGCCTACGGCGGCGCCGCGTTGTTCTCACCTTCCCAACGCCACCTCTTCTCGGGAATGCGCCACGCCGACAGCTTCATCGTCGATCCACATAAGTGGCTCTACGCACCGCTGGACTGCTGCGCGCTGCTTTATCGTAATCCGACGACCGCACGAAAGATCCTCGCCCAACAGGCGGGCTACCTCGACGTTCTGCACGACAACGAGGACGAGAACTACGAGTGGAACCCCTCGGACTTCGCGATCCATCTCTCACGTCGCGCGCGCGGGCTCGCCTTCTGGTTCTCGCTGGTGACCAACGGCGTGGGCGCCTACGAGGATGCCGTCGAGGCGTCGATCGACATCACCAACCGTGCCGCTGCGCTCATTAAAGAGATGGACTACCTCGAACTGGTCCGTCCAGCGAGCCTCTCGATTGTGTTGTTCCGACGCCTCGGTTGGGACGCCGAGCGCTACGGCGCGTGGAGCCAACAACTCCTGCGCGATCAGATCGCCTTCGTGACCCCGACCAAGTGGGAGGGCGAGACCGTGGCGCGCCTCGCGTTCCTACACCCCGACACCAGCGAGGAACTCGTGGTTCGGATCCTTGAATCAATGCGCGACTAGCGGTCCTTGAGCAGCGGGTCACTTGGATCGCGCACGACCTCGCCGCGCAGTGACTTCTCGCGCCAAGCAACGCCACCGAGCACCTCGAGCACCACGCGATTGGCGAGGTACGCCGTGATCTCAGCTTGGTCGTAGGGCGGCGACACCTCAACGACGTCCATACCCGCGAGCGGCACCCACATGGCGATGCGGCGCACCGCGTCGAGCAACTGACGACTGGTGAGCCCGCCGGGCTCGGGCGTGCCCGTACCGGGGGCCGACCCCGGATCGACCACGTCCACGTCCACCGAGAGAAACACGGCGTCACAGTCGTCCAGGGCGATCGTGATCACTTCGTCGAGCACGGCGTCGAGGCCTCGGCGCACGATCTCGGACATCTCGAAGGATCGCATGCCCTGCTCGCTCATCCAGTGCAGCGTCTCGGGTTCGGGCCAGTACCCGCGAAGGCCCACCTGCAGGAAACGGTCGCCGCGACAGGCGCCCGACTCGATGAGACGACGCATGGGCGTACCGTGACCGTAGAGCGAGCCGAACTGGCTGTCGCCGGTGTCGGCGTGCGCGTCGAAGTGGATTACCGACACCCGACCCCAACCCACGTGGTGGGCGACACCCGTGACGTCGGGCAGGGCAATGGTGTGGTCACCACCGAGCACGATCGGCAGGACGCCTCGGGACGCGACAAGGGTGACGAGTTTTTCGAGGGCCGCGAGTGAACGCTCGATCTCACCCGAAGGCATCAACACGTCGCCCAGGTCCACGACACCCAGGTCCACCAGCGGGTCCACGCCCAGGGCGAGACTCGGGCGCGAGCCGTCCTGGGGCAGGTAGTCAGTGGTGCGTATCGCCTGGGGACCAAACCGACAGCCCGACCGATGCGAGGTGCCACCGTCGAAGGGCGCGCCAATCAGCGCGGCGCGCGCGCTGGCCCACTGCTCGGGTTCGTCGGGGTCACCCGCCGGTACGCCGAGGAACGTGACGTCGGGTCCGTACATGTTGCCCAGGCGCATCAAGGTCCTTACTCGTGGTCTCGTCCATTATCACCCAGATCGCTTCGACGGCGCGCTAACTGCCGCGGCGAAAGCGTCCGTCAAAGGCTCGCAGTAACGATCCCTCGAGTTCGTCCTCGTGATTCGTGAGCAGAGAAACGTGCCCTTCGTCGGGCTTGTGCACCTTGATCGCCGTCGCCAGGTGCTCGACCAGCCACTGTCCGTGCGACGAAGGCACCATCAGGTCATGGTCACCGAACCAGACGAACACCGGTACCGCTATCTGGGTGGGATCAAATCCCCAGGACTGAAAGAACGCACGGTCATCGTCAAAGAAACCGAAGTAACCCTGCACGAACGCGTGAGCGCACGCCTCAGCGAGGACGACACGTGCCTGGTGTTCGACGAGCGCCACCTTGTCGACCTCGGACAAGAGCCCACCGAAGAGCTCGACAATGTTCTCGGGCGTCGAAGCGGCGAAGCGCTCGCCGTCGCGCATGACGTGAGCCTCGTACTCGGATCCACCCTCGAGCGCGAGGGAGAACTCCTCGAGATTCTCCGGGCCCATGCCCTCGGTCCAATCGATGCCCGCGTCGAGCGGCACGACGCCGGCAAGCGACCAGGCGGCCAAGCACCGCGGTGCGTCGAGCGCCGCGCACGCCAGCGCGTGCGGACCTCCCCCCGACCAACCCACCGCCACGTAGTCCTCGCGTCCGAGTACGTCGAGGACCGTCGTCACGTCAGCGACGACCGACGAGATCGTGCGACCCTCGAGCCGACTGGACAGTCCGTAACCCGCCCGTGAGAAGGTAACGAAAAACAGGGAGGACTGGTCGGCGATCTTCTCGAAATAGTTGACCAACTTCACCGATCCCGGCGTGCCGTGGTGAAAGACGACGGTCAAGCCACTTGGGTCGCCCAACGTAGCGACCTCGAGTTGGCGTCCGTCAAGGGTCGTGACCAACTGTTCGTGGTAGCTCATGAAGACGAACTTACCCCGAGCAAAGGGACCTACGCTGAGGGAATGTCCACCGACCGGATCGTGAGCACGTCACGGATCATCCCCGCGCCAGCCCAGGTGATCTTCAACCTGTTGGCGGACCCGCGCGAGCACAGCACCTTTGACGGCTCGGGCAGCGTGGTGCGCGTGCGCAAGGGACCCGAGCGGCTGTACCTGGGCGCGAAGTTCTCGATGGACATGAAGCTCGGCCTCGCGTATTTCGTCAGCAACAAAGTGGTCGCCTTCGAAGAGAACAAGTGCATCGCCTGGCACCACTTCGCTCAGTTCGTCTGGCGTTACGACCTCGAAGAGGTACCCGGGGGTACCAAAGTCACCGAGTCCTTCAACTACGACAAGCCGTGGGCGTTCACCGTCACGCTCTCGCACAAGGAGAAATCCAACCTGCGCGACATGGCCGCCACCCTCGAACGGATCGAGTCCATCGTCACGGCGTGACGTTGAGCGCCGCGCCGACGTCCAGCAACTCGACCCAGGTCTGGCCAGGCGTGAGTTGCATTACCTTGCCACTCGAAGTCTGGTACTGGATGACGTCGGACATCGAAGAGCCACGTGACCACGTCCCGTGGACTTCCTTGCCGTTGGTGAAGAAGTCGGCGGTGCCCGAACCCTGCAGGTTGGCGTAAGAGTTGAGCGTGCCGATGCCGTTCACGTAGTTCACGAACATGACCACCACGTTCTTGGGCGACTCGCGCGCGCCGGTACCGGTCACGTCGGCCTTGCCGAAGAGCGTGCGGTCCCACGAACTCGAGGCGGTGTCCCACGTCCAGGTGACGGGATAGATGCTCGGAAAGTTCACGAGGAAACTCGCTACCGTCGTACCCTTCACCTTCGTACCCGCGCTGCGGTACGAGAAGAGCGCGGGCGGCGGCTTGGGCGAGCCGCCGATCGCAAAGAGGTCGGACCCGATGCCGAAGAGATTGTGCGGCGCGTAGAGGTCCGGGTCGCGGTACATCGCTCCGGTCTCGTCGGCCTTGTCCTCGTCGACCAGCGCGAGACCAGGTACGGTCTCGATGCTGCTGATGGCGTACGGCGCGCCACCCGAGAAGGCGAAGATGCCCTTGAGCGGATAGACCACCTGGGTGTCAGTGGGTCGAACCGAACGGACCGGACCGATCTTGGCGGGCGCCTGGGAGTTGAAGATCGCCGCCAAGCGCGTAATGCCACCGTTGACGATCTCCTCGTAGACCACGTCAGCCTGGTCGATCCCCCACTGGGGCAACGCCTCGGGGGTGTTCTCGATCTTGACCGTGAGGGCCGGGCGCGTGAGGGCCGCCCCCCCGGGATCGGGCAAACCCGTCAAGGGCGCGACGGGGACCGGCGCCGTGGTGGTGGTCGTGCTGGGCGGAGTGGACTTTCCCTTGTGGTAATGGGTGTAGATAACCCCCGCGGCACCAAGAACGACGAGGACGACAAGAACAGAAAGCCATTTACGCATACGAATAACCTACTAAATTGATAGAGAATTGGGGGATGGGGGCCGCTTAACGGAGACCCTTGAAGATTACGGTATGGGCGAGTTGGGTCTCAGGACTCAAGTGTTCACTGCCTTTAAGGGTCGACCAACCCGTGTGCACGTAAAAACCGAGCGCGGTGTCGCGACCGTTCGCCCAGAGCTGTTCGACCCCGAGTTGGCGTAGCTCGCGCTCGGACTGCTCGAGCACGCGGGAGCCGTACCCACGACCCTGCACGTCCAGGTCGGTTGCCATGTAGCGCAGTTGATACGTGCGAAGCTCAGGGTTCACTGGGGAAAGCGAAGGGTAGAACGAAGCGCTCACCACGAGCCGATCCGAAAGAAAGCCCGCGAAGTGCAGGGACGTTGGTTCTTCGTCACGAGGATCCGCCACCGACATGGTGGGGTCGCCAAAGCGCAGGACGCGGCGACGAAGTTCGTGCAGCGTCAACGGATCGACCCGTCGCACCAAGAACTCGTCCTCGAACTCAGTCAAGGGTCTTCACCATCGTGCAAAGAATGATCGACGGATCGCGGTCCATGACGATGGTCTCACCGTTCTCGACGAAGCCCACCTTGGTGTAGAACGCTCTGGCGCGCGCCACACTTTTGGTCACGTGCAAGAAGATCTCCTTCGCGCCCTCACCGCGCGCCCAGGAGACGACCGCGTCGACGAGTTGATTGGCGAGACCACTACCGCGCTGGCTCGGCGAGACGTACATGCCGTAAAGCCAGCGAGTTCCCGGGTGCGCGTCGTTGTATCCTCCCGAAGCCATCCCCCTCACGTCGCCGTCACATTCACCGAGGTAGTAATTCCAGTTCTTGGCCACCTTTCGCCAATGGCGCGCGGACCAATTCAGTGACTCCTCGTACGTCGACCCGTACGCTTCGGGCGTGTCACCAAGGGCCTCGAGACGAATGGCTCGCAGGACCAGGGCGTCAGAAACGCCCGCGCGTCGCACGATGCACGGGCTATTCATCGAACGTCATCCGCTGGGCGACGTTACGTTCAGCGAGTGAGCCGCTCGCGAACTGCTCGCGCACGTGGTCGCGGTCCTCGGCGGGTCGATTCTGAGAGAGTTTGGCTTTGCCCTCGATGCTGATCACCTCGATCTCGATGCCGACAATCGCCTTTAACTGTTGGTCAATGTACTGCGCCGGCGAATCGTCGACACTCCATTCCGGATCACGGCCACGCTCGAACCTCTGGGTCTGGGAGCGGACTTGAGCGAGCTTCCAATCCGGTTCCTCGTGCAGTCGTACCCGACCGCGCACTTCGGCCGCGACGTAGTTCCACGTCGGCACGACTCCTGGGCTCACGAGACGGCTCGGATAGAAAGACGGCGTGACGTACGCGCTCGCCGCTACGAAGATCGCCAGCAGGTGCGTGTCGGGTTCGACTCCCCTCCACCAGGGATTGGCCTTGGCGAGGTGCGAGGTGATCGTGTGGTGGTCGTCACTGACGACCACGGGCACGAAGACACTGGCGAGGCCGCTGGTTGTAGAGAGTACGAGCGCTCCCGCGCCCGCGTCACGAACCACTCGCCACGCGTCGTCGTCGTCGATCTGGAATTTTGCGGGTACGTACATGCGTCCATTGTTTCACGCTTTGCAGCGATGGTTGGCCGCTGCTAGGAGAGCACGTCGAGCTCGAAGCTCAGCCGTCGTTACTTCAAACTGAACACGATGTTCCGCTTGGGACCAGCGTGTTGGAAGCGTTGGTGCGGGTGGGCTACGTGTCGCTCTGACGTGGAAGACGCGCCGAATAGATCGAATAGCCGTCGATGTGGCGAACGAGGAACGTCGCGATTAAGGTCGCCGCCATCATCGGAATCATGATGCGAAAGCCACTGTGAGAGAGTTCGAGCACGAGCACGATGCCCGCGAGCGGCGCCTGCATCGAGGCGCCGACCATCGCCGCTCCACCGACCAGTGCGAAAGCCCCAACCGGCGTCCCCGGCCACAGATGGATCCATGCGGCGCCGAAGAACGCACCAAAGACAGCGCCCGTCGCCAGGAAGGGTGTGAAGACGCCGCCCGAGGCGCCGCTACCCAGGGTGAGGGCGGTCACGAAGGGCTTGAGCGCAAAGAGGGCGAAGAACAACCCGATTCCTCCCACCCCGAGGAACGCCTCGTGCGCCATGTCCTTGCCGTTACCAAAGAGTTCTGGATACCAGATGCCGAGCACTCCCAGGACGAGGAACGCGAGGGGCATCACCCAGAAGATCGATGCGCCCTTGGCCCGCCGGTGCGCGCACCATCCAATGAGGCGCACGTAGAAAACGGCGAGTAGACCAATGATGATTCCCGCGGCCAGGGACCAGACCATCAAGGAACCGCTGAATCGATACGAGGGGATGTCGGGATACGTGGCACCACTGGGCAGGTACACCCACGCGACCATGGTCGCGATCAGAGAACACGCCAAGGCCGGCAACACGGTCGGCAGGGCGAAGCTGCCGAGCAAGACCTCGGCGGTGAAGATCGCACCACCCAGGGGGACGTTATAGACCGCCGCGAGTCCCGCCCCGCCGCCACAAGCGACGAGTAGTCGCTTCTGAGCGGGCGAGAGCTTCAACCAGTGCGACAGCACGCTGCCCGACGCCCCACCCATCAGTTTGGGCGCGGCCTCGCGGCCAATGGACGCACCCATGCCAATGACCACCTCGGACGCGATCGAGGTGAGCAAGCTCCGGCGAATTCCGAGTTCGCCGTCACCGTTCCAGAGCGAGTCGTCGATCTCGGCCTTCTCGTGACGCAGGTAACGACGAATGAAGTACCACATGATCGCACCCAGCACACCGGCGACCAGGAGAGTGCTCACGCGGTGCAGGCTCGAGGTGCGCGCGACGGCGGCCTGGTAACTGCCCGAGTGGTAGCCGAACGCGACGCGTTCGCTCGTAGCCAGTATCCACATCAAAAGGTCACCGAAGAGTCCAGTGGCCACGCCCGTCAGCACGACCGCGACCCAGAACACCGGGGTGAGAGCGGCGTCTTCCTGGGTGACGTTGGGCTGCTCCATGGCGCCGCGCCCCGAGGCGATTCGACGCTTGAGCAGCGGCGGGGGAACTCGCAATCGCTCGTTCTCGCCCTCGTGTCTATGTTTCATACGCCTCTCGCTGCTTCGTGTTTTCAATCGTACCGGCGACACTTTGGCCATTTTCAACCATGCGGTGCGAACAACCCAAGATCTTCCCGACGTCCGCCTCTCTCCTATTGCACTAGAAATTGTCGGGAAACCGACCACGCAGCGGTCTATCGTCTCTCAATGTTTCAGTACGCGCGGGCCTTCGTCGGCCGCCGCGAGGCCGTGCGCGAACTCGAATGGCGAGGTGACCTTGAGGACGTGTACGACGACTTCTTTAACAACAACGTCTTCGCCCCGGCCAGCTTTCGAGTCAACGAGCGAACGGTCTGACTACTCGACGAAATCGCTTATCGCCAGTCCGCAACCCGCGCACAACGGTGCGCCCGCGCTTGGCGCGCCGCAACTCGGGCACAGCAGGTTCGCGAAGCACGCGGGCTCTCCCCCGCCGGTGTCAACGCCCAACTCCAGCAATTCGCGTGGGTCGTCGATGATGAATTCGGCTCCGCTCGTATCAAGCTCGTCGCGTGAACCGTAACCCCAGAGCACGCCAATCGGCACGACACCGTGAAAAATGGAGGCCAGGACATCTTGCTCTCGATCGCCCACCATCCAGACCCGTCGTTTGTGAGGGGGTCGGAAGTATTCGAGAACCTCGTTGAGTACCTGCTTTTTCGTAGTGAGCGTGTCGTCCATACTGACGCCTGAAACAGTTCGAAAGAACGTCGACACGCCCAGCAGATCGAGCATCTCGTGGGCGAAGTCCACACGCTTGGCCGTCGCGACTCCCATGCGAACACCGCTCTCGTCCAGTACCCGCAAGGTCTCAAAGACCCCTTCGTAGAGTTGCGCTCGCTGGACACCGAACTTCGCGTAGAAATCGCGGTATCGATCAACGACCGCCTCGAGAGAGTCGCCCTCGATGCCCAAGGATCGAAAAGATTCCTCCAAGGGTGGACCGATCGTTTGGCGCAACTCCTCGTCACTGGCCGCGACGCCAATTTCGTCAAGCGTCAGGCGAAAGGAATACAGGATCCCCTCTTGGGAATCAGCGATGGTGCCGTCGAGATCAAAGATCACGTACTCGGGCAACGAACTCACTCCACCATCATGACGCGTTTTCTGGCGTCATCTTTCGCGTGAAGTCGCAACCTTCTGCGGCGCCCCACGGGCTCGCTGTGGCGTCAGCGTCTCGCGAGCACCTCGACGTGAAGAACGACGAACACACCATCCTCGTCGCTCGCCCACTGGAGGAACGCGCTTGCCATCGCGGCGAGTTCGTGTTCGTCGGCGAGACCGTAGGCGAGGGCCTGGTGGGCGAAATCGCTGTGTCGGACTCGGTCCGCCCAGAGCCCTCCCCACCACGCCCGTTCCTCGGCACTGTGAAAGGTCCAATTCGACGACGCCACGGCCGCGTCACTGAAGCCGGCTTCGTGGACCCAGGCCGCTAAGTGTCGTCCCGCGTTCGCCTGGGCGCCGTTCGCCCTGGTCACGCGCTGGTAGAGGTCCATCCACGCCTCGAGTCGGGGATCTTCGGGTGACCACACGAAACCTCCGTAATCCGCGTCGCGCACGCCGAGCACACCTCCGTTGACGAGGACCCGGCGCATCTCGACGAGCGCGGACACTGGATCGCTCAGGTGCTGGAGAACCTGGTGGGCGTAGACCACGTCAAAGCTCTCGTCACCGAAGGAGAGGTCGTACACGTTGTCGACCGAGAACTGCAGATTCTCGCCCACCTGATCCGCGTGCAGGCTCTGGGCGGTCTCGATGACTTCCGACGCGATGTCAATACCCGCGACGATCCCCGGCGCGACGCGACGCGCGAGGTCGGCACTGATCGTTCCCGGGCCGCAACCCACGTCAAGGACGCGAGCCCCGGCGAAGAGTTCGGGAAGCAAGAAGCCGGCTGAGTTCTCCGCGGTGCGCCAACGATGACTGCGTAGGACCGACTCGTGGTGGCCGTGGGTGTAGTGATCTGCGGTCATCGTGGCTCGTGAAGCCAACGTCCGAGCACGACGGTGCGCGCGTCGTCGTAGCCGAGTCGCTCGTAAAAGCCCCGCGCGGCCGTGTTCGTGCCGCGCACCATCAGCTGGACTTTGGGTACGTCTCGCCGGGCGAGCCAACTCTCGGCACCCTGCAGCAAGAGTCGCCCGACGCCGCGACGTTGGTGCGACGGCGCTACGGCCACGTAGTAGACCCAACCACGATGGCCATCGGCGCCCACCATGGCCGTGCCCACCAAGGCGTCACCGTCCAAGGCTCCGAGCACTCCAGAGGTTTCGCCACGCAAGGCCCGAAGAAAGTCCTGGCGCGGATCGTTCCAAGATCTCGTGAGTCCAACGCTCTCCCACAAAACTGCGGCGTGCTCGACGAAGGTCTCATCGAGTTCTTCAATTCTCATCCACTCATGCTAGAAGGTTCGTTTCCAGCTAGGACTGGGGTGTTCTAGCCTGAGCAGATGGACCCCGAATGGACTGGCCAGGCGCGCCTGTGGATCATCGGTGGCTACCTGATCAACTTGGTGGCGAGCGTGGTCGAGTTCGTCGGACAGTTCTCTTCGTTCACTCACGGTGGACTTAGCACGACCACTGCGGTCGACGTCACGCTCGGTCCGGTCGTCGCGGCCAGCTCGCTGTGGACCTGGTGGTGGCTTTCGCAACTACGAGTCAACGACGACGTGCAGCGGCCCATCATTCGAAACGGCGTCATCGGGTTGGTCGTCGTGCTCGTCAGCGAAGCGACTATGTCCTTCACGAGCTACACCTCGCTGATTTCGATCCACTCGGCGCCGACCTGGGTACTCGCCACCTTCTTATTGATGACCGTGGGCGAGGTCGCCTCGGCCATTGGTTTCCTCGCCGTTCTGCTCGCGCTGCGTTCGAGACTGGCACCCACGAGCACGCCAACGACCAGCGAAGACTGGGATACCTAAGAGTTGTCAGTCAAAATTGACATCTCCCCTGAGTCAAGTTAAACTGACAATATGACCGAGGATGAACTCGCCGACTCTCTCAAGTCCGCTGACCCAGGCCAAGCGCTCCGGGCCTCTCTTGCGCTTCACGGCCTCGCCGAAAGGCTCGAGGCTCGATCGGTTGCGCTGGCTCGCGAGAAAGGTTGGGCGTGGCAACAAATCGGTGAGGCCCTAGGAGTGACGCGTCAGTCCGTACATCACAAGTACGGAAGGGACACGAGATGACCGCAGTACGCGATTCGGAGCTCTACCACCCCTGGATGACCTACATTGGCGCGTGCGAAGAAGCCCGGCGACGCGGCGACCGTCGCGTCGGCACCGATCACCTGTTGCTCGGGCTCTTGCGCGACCCGGTTATGGAGAGCGCTCTAGGCGCGAGCCACGAAGAGGTTCGTCTGGCCCTGACGAACATTGACAACGAGGCATTGGCCTCGATTGGCGTCCCTGAATCAATGAACTCACCCCTACTCGCCGAACACGCGCTGCCCCAACGACCCAACGTGCTCGACGTATGGAAGGGCCACATGAAGATGACCCCTTCCGCGAAGAACGCAATCAAGCAGTTCGGTGTTCCGATGCGCCATCACCAGACCGTCAAGCCACAGCAATTGCTCTTGTGGCTCCTCGACAACCGCTCTCCGGATCCAGTAGCGGTACTGCTCGAGCGCTTGAAGATCGACACGGTGGCTCTTCGCCAACGTCTCGAACACCAACTCGTCGATTGATCAAGTAATCGTCGCGTTTGAGACTCAGTGGTGCCCGAGCACCACTAGGAGAACGACGAGGAGCGACAGCCAGGCGACGAGCCAACCCTGCCACGTCTGAGGTCGACGACCGTAGCCAATTCGCTTGGGTCCAAACCAGGGTTTCTTGCCATTCTCATTCGGCACGATCGCGAGCGCCTCACCTTTCGAACTTGTACTGCGCGTGGGCCACATTTCTCAAATAATACGTCGGGCCTTCCGCCGCCGAGTTCTCGGTGGTTGCCGATACGCCCACTGTCATCGCGCCTAGGTTGTGAGAACGCAAAGGGGGAATTCATGCGCGTACTCATCACCGGCGCCGCACGGGCGATTGGCGCCGCCACCGCCACCGAACTGACCAACGCCGGACACCAGGTCATCGCAACCGCTCGCGACACCGCGCTGCTCGACTCGCTCGACGTCGCACTGCGCCTGCCCCTTGACGTCACGAGCGAGTCGTCGATCATCGAGGCGCTGGCGCGCGCGGGCGACATCGACGCGGTCGTCAATAACGCCGCCCAGCACGGCAAAGGCCCGCTCGAGGACTATCCCATTGAACGGCTTCGACAGATGTTCGAAACAAACGCGATCGGCCCCATTCGACTGATCCAACACCTCGTGAAGTCCTGGCGCGAACGCGGCCACGGCGTCATCGTGAACATCAGTTCGGTGCAGGGTCGAGTTGCCACGCCGCTCGAAGGGGCGTACGCCGGGTCGAAATACGCCCTCGAGGCGATGTCCGAAGCTCTGCATTACGAGCTTCGCCACTTCGGCATCCGTACCGTGATCATCGAACCGGGTTACATCGCTCCTGGCATGAAGCCGGTGTCGCAGATCGAGCGCAACCCTGCTTACGCCGAACTCTGGGACGAATGGGAGGGCACCGACACCAAGTTGGGTGGGCCCGAGGGTCGCCCGGGTCCCGAGATCGTGGCACACGCCGTGCGGCGCGCCATTGAGGACCCGAGCACGCCCCTTCGCGTACCCGTGGGCGCCGACGCGGAACTCATTCTCGCGACCCGCTCTCAGATGGACGACGCGCAATTCGAAGAACTCATGCGCGAGACACTGCGGCTTCGGTGGTAGAAAGAAGCACGACGCCAGTCAACGACTCGAGTCGCTAGTAGCCTTCTTCGACGTCAATTACACCGACGAGGGTCTCGCCTCGCTGGTATCGTCCAAGATTCGCCACGAAGAGGTCGATCGCGCCCGAGAGGAACGGGACGCCGGTCCACGAGGCGTGCGGGGTCAAGAACACTTTGGGGTGCGAATACAACCAGTGCCCCGAAGGCAGTGGCTCGGGGACGCACACGTCGAGTGAGGCGCGGGCCACTCTTCCGTCATCGAGCGCGCGACGAAGAGCGTCCTGATCGATCAGAGTGCCGCGCGCGACGTTGACCAGGTGCACGCCTGGCTTTACGAGCGACAAGGTCTCGTCGTTGATGAGTCCCTTCGTGAGGGGCGTACTCGGTACGCACAGCACCAGGTGGTCGAGTTCGGGCAGGAGCGCTGGAAGTTCGTCAACGATTCTGACGCCCGGCACTTCACTCGGGGCAGCGGATCGCCGTAGCGCACTCACCGACATCCCAAAGGCTTGGGCCAGCACCGCCACGCGCTGTCCAATGCCACCGAAACCAACGAGTCCGAGACGCTGGTGGACCAGACCGACCGTCGCTTGGAAGTTCCACATCTCGGGGGCGTCCTTGATCCAAAATTCGGGAAAGTTGCGTGCGCTCGCGAGCATCGCCGCGAGCACGTATTCGCCAATGGGAATCGCCCCCGCTCCCTTGGCGCACGTAACGAGCGGCGCGTCTAACAGGATCGGGTTCACGCCATCAATGCCAGTCCCGGGCAACTGGATCCAGGCCACCCCTGACGTCGCTGCGTCGAGCGACTTCTGGTCGTAACCCGAGAACAGCACGGCGTCGCGGGGAATCGGTCCCGCAAAGGACGCCAGATCGATCACGTCCATCTCGGGAAAGGCCCGTCGCACCGGGTCGACAACTTGGGTCACCCCGCACAGCACCGTCGTCACCTGAACTCCTCCTACTCTGTCGCCCACGTAGCCCGAGTCGACCTTATTGGACGACCTCGTCAAGCGCGACGAACGTACCGACTAACCAATCAGCGATTCCAGATGCTCACGGACTCGCGGCCATTCGTCCTTGGTAACCGAGAACATCGCACTGTCACGATAGAGACCCTCTTCACCCTCCACCACCGACGGCTGCCACCGGCGCAAAACACCTTCGAAGGTGGCGCCGAGTCGCAGTATCGCTGCTCTCGAGCGCGCGTTGCGCGCGTCAGTCTTCAGGTCGACCCGTGTCACGCCCCAGGTTTCGAAGGCGTGGCGCATCAGCAGGAACTTCGCCTCGCCGTTGATGCCGGTCCGCTGGGCACCGGCACCGAGCCAGGTCCCACCGATCTCGACCGCGAAGGGCANNGGAATCTGCGTAAAGCCGTAAGTCGTGCGTTCGACCTGACACGCCTCGACGAGGGCGTCGACGTGCGTGCGCATCAAGGGCTCGAGGCGAACGTAACGCCCGACGAGTCCCACGACGATAAGTTGCTCTGGCATCCCACAATTCTCACACAACCGGTCGACTACGACGCCAGTTCACGCACTGCACGACATTGTCGAGCGTCCGACCCAACAGCAATGCGCTAAACCCAAGTTGAGGGGTCTTTGCGACCGGCTAAGACCCGTCGGACATGAAGAACACATTCCCGTCGGGGTCGACGACCCGCGCACCCCA
The DNA here is from genome assembly GCA_003133125.1 of Acidimicrobiaceae bacterium. Lineage (GTDB taxonomy): Bacteria > Actinomycetota > Acidimicrobiia > Acidimicrobiales > RAAP-2 > RAAP-2. Next base: position 50,850 of record PKZO01000009.1, read on the forward strand.
CGCGCCCCACGGCGTCTCCTCAGGCTCTTGGGAAAACCTGACGCCACGTTCGCTGAGCCGGACAAAGTCCGCCCTCGTGTCTTCAGAGGCGAAGTAGATGTTCGTCAACGTCGGCGAGTCGGGCGTGGGACAAGGTAGTCCGTAGAACTGGCTCAGACCCAAGACGATCCCCGTTGAGTGACCGGGTGGCGCCACGCAGACGAACCGGTAGTCCGGACTCAACTGATTGTCGGTGCGCACCGTCCAACCAAGTTTTCCCTCGTAGAACGCAAGAGCGCGGTCGAGGTCGCTGACTATCACCACCGAGGCGAACACGTGCATCTAAGTCCCCTCCCAATTAATCCATACCATCGGATTTCGGTCATTGTAATGAGGACACGATCAGTCCGCGAGGTTCAGCACACGTGAACCATGGGACAAGTGTTCGAGTATCTGATTCGCGGTGGTCTCCTGATCATGAAAGGAGGTATCGATCACGTGTGCTTCAAAAGGACCCAGTCGGCTGTACTCCTGATAGAGGTGGCGAATAGGGCCCTCGTCGGCGAGCGCGTTCGCGTGACGCGCCTCACTGCGCCGAGACGTAGCCCGACTAAGACACTCTTCGAGGCCCGGACGAAGCACCACGTAGGAGACCGTTGTTTGAAGTGTCATGAGTTCATCACGCACCACGTGCATATACCAAGGTCCAATGCCGCCTTCGAGAACCGTGGCGTAACCAGCGCCTGACATCTTTCCCGCCGCCGCCAGCGAAGCCCTAAGCATCGCAATGTTCTGATGTTCCGCTTCATTCTCCCATGGCGCGATGCCCCCATTCACGACCGTGGTCCAAAACCAGTCGGCCTCGATCACGGCCGAGGGTTCATAATGCGACGCGACGAGACGGCTCACCGTGGTCTTACCGGCACCCGGTGGGCCGGTGAGAATCAAAAGGAACGCATTGTCCATTGTTCCAAACTACGGGCACGCACAGTAGCGACCACGACAAAGCCATCGAGTTCCATTTAATGATCCGCAGCGTCAGACTCACTCTCTTGGACCTTCAAGTTGTCTACGCTGGTCCCGTGGTGTCCTGGCCCCGAGAGATGCTGCAGCGCACCACTTCAGCACTCGAGCCCCTCGCAAACGCGAGCGAAGCGCGAGCGATGAAGGCGTACATGAAAGACATCGCGCCTTTCCTGGGCATCAGGTCCAATGAACGTCGCCGCGCCTTGCACGCGGCTTGGCGCGGCGTGCGGGCACCCACCAGTGACGAACTCGGCGAGACCGGCCTTATGCTCGCGGGCAAACTGGAACGTGAATTCAGCTATGCGGCGTACGACTTGATCGCGCGCTACGTCGAGGTCGCTGACGAGACGTTCCTCATTGAGTACATGCAGGACCTGCTCGTCACCAAGCCCTGGTGGGACACTGTGGACGGTTTGGGAACGGCGGGCGTGAGCCCGCTGTGCCGACGGTTCGACGCCTTTGACATCGTGTGGCAATGGTCGCGCTCGCAAAACCTGTGGCTCAATCGTGCGGCCATCCAGCACCAACGGGGCTGGAAGCGCGACACCGACGTCGAGCTCATCTTGGAACCGTGCGACGCCCACTCGACGTCGCGAGAGTTCTTCGTCGTCAAGGCCATTGGATGGGCGCTTCGCGACCTCGCCCGATTGGATGCGCCCTCGGTGCGACGCTTCTTGCGCGAACACCCCGGGCTTGGCCTCGTCGCGGTTCGCGAAGCCCAGCGCGGTCTTGGGACGTCTTAGTCGGCAAGTATCGAGGGCACCGCCGGGTTCGAACTGGTCCACGTCGCCCGGTCCATCTCCCAAAGAAAGCCACGGCCAGATTGACCGGGAGCCATGATCTCTCGCTTGATCTCAGAAACGCAGCGGAACCCGAGCTTCTCGGCAACGCGTACGCTGGCGAGGTTCGTCACGTCCATCTGTATCTCCACGATGTTGACCATGGGCAAGCACGAAAACGCGCTGTCCACGAGCAGTCGCGACGCGCGACTCGCGTAACCGCGCCGCGTCCTCGAGGTTCGCACCCAGTAACCAATCGCAACGCGTTCAGGGCCACTGAGCCGGTAGAGGTTCGCAACTCCGACCAAGGCGGCGTCGTCTTGGTCGACGACGAAGTAACTCCAGTCCTGGTCCTCGTCAAAGCCTCTTACGTAGTCATCGATTACCCTGACGTACGAGTCCTGCGTCACTTCCTCCTGGAACGAGACAAGCCAATGATGAAGCTCTGACCAACTTTCGTGGATTGCGTCGACGGCACTTTCGAGGTCAACGAACCCACAGCGGCGTAATTCTACGAATCCGTCGCTCAGTCGCTGCGGCAAGAGCGCCATCGGATTACCTTTCTCTGCGTGTCAACCTCGACTAGCGCATCGTCACGACAACGCATTCGCGAGGTCCGCAAGGAGGTCCTCGACATCCTCAATCCCCACGCTCAGCCGCACCAGGCTGTCGGGCGGTTCGAGCGTCGACCCGGCGGTCGAGGCGTGGGTCATGACCGACGGCAGTTCAATCAAGCTCTCGACGCCGCCGAGGGACTCGGCCAACGTGAAGACCTCCGTCGATTCACAGACCTTCCTCGCGGCGCCGGTGCCACCCTTTAAAGTAAAACTGACCATGCCGCCGAAATCGCTCATTTGCGCTCGCGCGACCTCGTGACCGGGATGATCGCGCAGTCCCGGGTAGTACACGCGCTCTACCGCGCTGTGTCCCGACAAGAAGTCGGCGATGGCAGCGGCGTTCGAGCAGTGGCGTTCCATGCGCACGCCCAATGTCTTGATGCCTCGAACCAGCAAGTAGCAATCAAGTGGCCCCGGCACCGCGCCAATAGCGTACTGATGAAACTTCAACGCAGTCGACAACTCGTCGCTGTTCGTTGCGACGAATCCGCCAATCACGTCCGAATGACCACCGATGTACTTGGTCGTCGAGTGAACCACGACGTCGGCCCCAAGAGTTAACGGGCGCTGCAGGAAAGGCGTGGCGAAAGTGTTGTCAACGACGACCAACGCGCCTTTCTCGTGAGCAATGCCACTGAGTTCCTCGATCGAGACAACGTTCAGCATGGGGTTGCTCGGTGTCTCCACCCAGAGCATCTTGGTCGTAGGACCAAAGGCTGCACGCACCGCGTCATGGTCACTTAGGTCAGTACACGTGATCGACAGACCCCACGCGCCAAAAATGCGCGTGAGCAACCGGTAGGTCCCTCCGTAAGCGTCGTTGCCAAGGATCACGTGATCGCCCGGCGCCAAAGTGCGCAAAAGGGCATCCTCACCCGCCAGTCCCGAAGCGAACGCAATCCCGTACCTGGCGTCTTCGAGCGCAGCCAGGCAGGTCTCGAGGGCGGCCCTGGTTGGATTGTCGACGCGACCGTAATCGCTGAATCTCGGCACGCCGACGCCGTCTTGGGCGTACGTCGAGGTGAGATAGACGGGCGGATTCACCGCTCCCGTCGCGGGGTCCGGCTCGGAACCGACGTGGATGGCCCGGGTGTTAAAGCCGCTCATCGTTCACTCCTCTGTTGGAGAAAACCGAGAATGTCACTACGCGTGAGCACACCCACCGGGTGACCACCGTCGAGCACCAGCACCCCGGCCGTTGAACTGAGTCGTTTCGTCAGTTCGGTAACGCTCATCCCCACGCCCACCATGGGTAGCGGCGGGTCGGCGATGTCCTTGACCCGAAGATCGAGAACCGACGCGTCACGCGTGGTCGCCTCGAGAAGTCCCAATTCACTGAGCGATCCTGAGACCTCCTTCGCCGCGAGTGGAAGCTCATCGGTCACCGTGACGAGCAACTGGGAGACATCGTTCTGGCGCATCACGGTGATGGCGTCGCGCACGAGGACGTCTTCGGTGACAAGCACCAGGTCCGCCAGTGCGTCAGGTTGTCGCTTCAACTTGCTCGTGAGCACATCGCCGGCGTCCATCTCGCTGTGCGGACGTAAGAACCCCATGTCAGTCATCCACGTGTCATTGAAGATCTTGGACAGGTAACCTCGACCCGAGTCGGGAATGAGCACGACGACCACGGCGTCAGCGGGCAGCGGTGCCGCGACCCGCAAAGCTGCGACGACCGCGGTGCCACCGGAGCCGCCGATCAGTATTCCCTCCTCGCGCGTCACTAGACGCGCCATGGCGAACGCATCGGCGTCACTGACCGCAACCACTTCGTCGACGATCGCCGGATCGTAGTTCGCGGGCCAGAAATCCTCGCCCACGCCTTCGGTGAGATAAGGACGACCAGCGCCACCTGAGTACACCGAACCCTCAGGGTCGGCGGCGATGATTCGAATGTTCGGATTCTTTTCCTTGAGGTATTTGCCGACTCCGGTGATAGTTCCACCTGTGCCCGCGCCCGCCACGAAATGGGTCACGTGACCTTTGGTCTGCTCCCAGATCTCTGGTCCCGTCGTCTCGTAGTGCGCCCGAGGATTGTTAGGGTTCGAGTACTGGTCCGGGCGAAACGAATTCGGCGTTTCCTTCGTGAGTCGCTCCGCTGTCGAATAGTACGAGTCGGGGTGCTCGGGTGGCACGGCCGTGGGACACACGACAACCTGGGCTCCGTAAGCGCGCAGCACGTCGATCTTCTCGGGGGCCATCTTGTCACTCATGACGAAGATGCACTTATAGCCACGCTGCGCGGCGACGATGGCGAGTCCCACTCCCGTGTTGCCGCTGGTCGGTTCGATGATCGTAGATCCCGGTCCGAGGAGCCCATCACGCTCGGCCGCTTCGACCATCGTGAGGGCCGGACGATCCTTGGAACTTCCGCCCGGATTCGTCGTTTCCATCTTGGCGATGACGTCACACGCCACGTCTCGTCCTACGCGCCCCAGTTTCACCATGGGGGTGTGGCCAATCATCTCCAGCGGACTCTCCGCCACGTCCATGTCAGGGTGGTGCATAACTGATCTCTTCCCTCTGGCGCCTCTGACTTCGAAGAAATTCTTCGGACTCGCATCTCACTCTAAATGACTTTTCCCCAGCGCCACGATGTCACGAGTCAACGGGAATTAAAGTGCCCGAGCGTCCCCGATTCGAGAATCTTGACCACGGACCGAGCGCGTCACTTGACGAGGAAGATACCGAAACCGTCGTAACCCTTGCTGCCCACCGTCTGGACGACTGTTCCCTCGAGGCGCGGGTCCTTCGCGGCGAGATCGAGGAACGCCCTCACGCCCTGGACTCTCTCGTCGGTGCTTTTTGAATCAATGACCTCCCCGTCACGCACGACGTTGTCGGCGACGATCAAGGTGCCACGATGCGATAGCGCCAGCGAAAGCCTCAAGTACTCGGGATAACCCTCTTTGTCCGCATCGATAAAAATGAAGTCAAAGGGATCGACACCCGAATCGATAAGCGACACCAGTGTCGTGACGGCAGAACCCACCATGACCTCGACGACCTTCGCGAAACCGGCGCGTTCGATGTTCGCGCGCGCGACTTCGGCGTGATGGGAATCAAGCTCGAGCGAGATCAGTTGACCACCCGCTGGTAGCGCCCGTGCGAGCCAGATGGTGCTGTACCCACCCAAGGTTCCAATCTCGAGGATTCTCTTGGCGCCGTGACTCGCGGCGAGGATCTCGAGAAGCTTGCCCTGGTTCGGCGCCACGTTTATGGGTGGGAGTCCTCCGGCGTCACTGTCGGCGAGGGCAGCATCAAGGACGCTGTCCGAGGGTGAGAGCAGCCCGACGACGTAGTCATCTACTTTGGTCCATTGGTTTTGAGTCATGCCAGAGTCTCCCAGACCTGCGCACGTGATCACCAGGGGCGCGGCGGTGGACCTCTCGCGGGGTCCTAACAAAGATTGGAAAATCTACTCGTCGCCAGCATTGCGCGCAAGATATCGTCTTCACCCTTGTTAGCCGCCAAACTCTCCGCTGTCGCTGGTTCGTTCGCGAGCGCGCTCGCGGAGGGGCCAGGCGTCTTGCCATTGTTGAGCACACCCTGCATTGCCTGGGTGTAGGCCGAGGAAACGACACCGTGATAGCAGCCAATGGACGAACGCACACCCTTCACGTTCTCCAGCACGTAGTGATAGACGCCATGGGGGTACCCCGGTACCACCGAGAAGACGCCATTGCACGCATCGAGCGCGGATACCGGCACGGTCGAGCCGTTCATCGCGATGTTGTCATAGACACCAAAACCGTCGAAGGCGAAGCCGAGGATCAAGGGCCTCTTGGACGAGGCGGTGTTCTCAGCGACGCCCGCTGACGTCGAACCCGACGTCGAACTCACCGAGGCCACCGTCGGATTGGCGCCGGTGGCGTATGAGACAAGACAAGTCGGCAGGCCGTGGTAGTGGTACTGACCGCCGGGTCCAGGGTGTCCGTCACAGTCATCGATGAATGAAGCACTGACCCCGTTCACGGAAGTCACGAAATTGTCACTGGTGGCGACTGTCGCGTGGTTTGCTTCATAGGGGTTATAGAGCGCTGCTCCATCGAGCATTATCCCGATGGGTCCCTGATTCGTGGTCGTCACGGTCTTTGAATACTTCGGTGTCAGCGGCAAGACGTAATCGTAGTTTTGATCCTTCAGAATCGACGCCGACGAGATGATGGACGCACCAGCCGCACTGACCGCCTGAGGATTGGATGGCACCGCGTAGTTCGTGGCGACGAAGTTCGAGGCGGGCACGCCGTCCGATTTATAGGTCCAGGAACCATCGCCGATAGCGGCAGTGACGTTCGAGGTCCACTTGGCGACTTGCACGGCCGACTTCTCGCTCTGGGGAGACCAAACAGTCCACTTGGTCGCGGCACCAGTCGCGCACGCCACGCTCGTCACGACGAGCGTGGTACCAAGCACGATCCCAATTTTGCCGAGATTTCGAATGCGAGCGCTCACGTTGACTCTCCTCTACCGTTCGAGATCCGGTCCCGCGCCTTGACCACGACGCGAGTGGCGACACATTACCCGAAACACGCTCCAGGTCAAACGAAAACCCTCCGATTGTTCGCTGGCCCCCGAGGGCCTAGGAAACCCGCGACGTTGACCTTGCGGGTGCAACAGCCCGTCGGTAGTTTCAACTCATGGAACCTCGTCTCTCGATCATCACGCTGGGCGTGAGCAACCTTCAACGCTCCTTTAGCTTCTACGCAGAAGGACTCGGACTACCGACCACTCGCCATCCCGACCAAGGCATCATCTTCTTTAAGACCTCGGGCGTCACGTTGGCGCTCTACCCCTACGAAGAACTCGCCCACGATGTGGGACCCGAATGAAATGGCTCGCGCTCAAAGCTCTCAGGCATCACGATTGCCCACAACGTTCGAACCCGCGAAGAGGTCGACAGCACGCTGGCGACTGCCGCGCGCGCAGGCGCGGCCATAGTGAAACCGGCGGCCGACACCTTCTGGGGCGGTTACTCGGGCTACTTCAGTGATCCTGACGGCTACCTGTGGGAGATCGCGTGGGGCGCGTTTGACTTCAACGACGACGGTTCACTCGTCGTCACCTGAGTGCCTGACACGACGAAATTCACAGGTTACTTTTGATCGATGCCGACGAAACGTGCGTACACCGAAGAGGGAAAGCGAGGCGAGTGGCAGTGAGGAGACGTAGCGTCAGAATTATTGGACCTGTGCCATACGAAGGAGTGCGACATGTCGAGTGCGAAGTCTGACGGCCCCCCGTCCGAGGGTCCTGGCGCGAAGCCCGGATCAAAGTCCGACACGAACGACGACCTGAAGACCCTGCCCGTCGCTGAGGTCGAGAAGCGCCTCGCATCGTCGCCGAAAGGTCTCACCCAGGACGAGGCGACCACCCGCCTGGAACAGTACGGGCCCAACGAGATCGAAGCGAAGAAGGTCAACCAGTTCCTGAAGTTCCTCGGCTACTTCTGGGGGCCAATCCCCTGGATGATCGAGGTCGCCGTGATCCTGTCGGCCGTGCTGGGCCACTGGCCCGACTTCATCATCATTTTGATCTTGCTGCTCGCCAACGCCAGCATCGGGTTCTGGGAAGAGCACCAGGCTGGAAAGGCCATCGACGCCCTGAAGGCTGAGCTCGCGATGAAGGCCCGGGTGCTGCGCGACGGCCAGTGGGTCAATCCCCCGGCGCGAGAGCTCGTCCCGGGCGACATCATCCGGCTGCGCCTGGGCGACATCGTCCCCGCCGACGCGCGACTGCTCGAGGGGGATCCGGTTGAGGTCGACCAGTCGGCGCTGACCGGTGAGTCACTGCCCGCCACGTGTGGACCGGGCGACTCGGTGTTCTCCGCATCCATTATCCGCCAGGGCGAGATCGGCGCCCTCGTCTACGCCACGGGCACGAACACGTACTTCGGCAAGACCGCCGAGCTCGTCCAGGACAGCCAAACCATCAGTCACTTCCAGCGCGCCGTGCTGAGGATCGGGACGTACCTAATCATCCTGGCCATCGCCATGGTGAGCGTGATCATCGTCGTCTCAATCATTCGCGGCGACCCGTTCCTCGACACACTCCAGTTCGCCCTCGTCCTCACCGTGGCGGCGATTCCCGTCGCGATGCCGACGGTGCTGTCGGTGACCATGGCCGTCGGCGCGCGCCTTCTCGCGAAGAAGAAGGCCATCGTCAGCCGGCTCGTCGCGATTGAGGAACTCGCCGGGGTGGACGTGCTCTGCACGGACAAGACCGGCACCCTGACCCAGAACAAGTTGACGCTCGGCGACCCCTTCGCCATTGAGGGGGTTTCGGTCGACGACGTCGTCTTGGCCGGGGCGCTGGCGTCGCGCGCCGACGACAACGACACCATCGACCTGGCCGTTCTCGCGGGCCTGGCGCGCGACCAGGCGTTGCGGGGATACCACGTGGAGCACTTCCAGCCGTTCGAGCCCGTCGGCAAGCGCACCGAAGCGACGGTGAAGGCCGCGAAGGGCTCCTCGTTCAAGGTGACCAAGGGTGCGCCCCAGGTGATTCTCGCGCTCTCGTCCAACGCCAAGAAGGTGAAGGCGAGCGTCGACCAGGCGGTCAACGAGTTCGCCGCGCGCGGGTTCCGCTCACTCGGCGTAGCGCGTGCCGAAGGAAACGGCGCCTGGCAGTTCCTCGGCGTGCTTCCGCTCTTCGATCCACCACGCGCCGACGCCAAGGCGACCATCGCCACGGCGCGTCAGATGGGCGTCGAGGTCAAGATGGTCACCGGCGACGCGCTTGCCATCGCAATCGAGACGGCCAGGACCCTCGGGATGGGCACGGACATCCTCGACGCCGCGAGCCTGGGCGACACGAAGCGCACCGAGACCGCGGCGATGTCGAAGACAGTCGAAAGCGCCGACGGCTACGCCCAGGTGTTCCCCGAGCACAAGTACCACATCGTTGACGTCCTTCAACGACGTGGTCACATCGTCGGCATGACCGGCGACGGCGTCAATGACGCGCCCGCGCTCAAGAAGGCCGACTGCGGCATCGCCGTCTCGAGCGCAACTGACGCGGCGCGCGCGGCCGCCTCCATCGTGCTCACCACGCCGGGCCTGTCGGTGATCATTGACGCGATCAAGGAGAGCCGCAAGATCTTCCAGCGGATGAACAGCTATGCCATCTACCGGATCGCCGAGACGCTGCGCGTCTTGCTGTTTATCTCGTTGGTGATCCTGATCTTCAACTTCTTTCCGGTGACGGCCATGCAGATCGTGCTGCTGGCACTGCTCAACGACGGGGCCATCCTGTCGATCGCTTATGACAACGTGCGCTATAGGAATCAACCCGAAGCCTGGAACATGCGCGTGGTGCTCGGGATGGCCACCATCTTGGGCGTCGTGGGCCCGGTGGCCGCGTTTGGCATGTTCTACCTCGGCGACCGCGTCTTTCACCTCGGTCACCCCGAGCTTCGAACAATGATGTACCTCACCCTCTCGGTTGCCGGTCATCTGACGATCTTCCAGGCCCGCACCCGCGGTCCCTTCTGGTCCATTCGACCGGCCCGTATCCTTCTGCTCGCGGTGCTGGGAACACAGGTCGTGGCGACCCTCATCGCAGGGTTCGGCATCTTCATGACCCCACTCGGGTGGGGCTACGCAGCTCTCGTGTGGGGCTACGCGCTCGTGTGGTTCGTCGTCACCGACCGGGTGAAGTTGCTGGGCTATCGAGTGCTCGATCCATCGGGCGCACCGTCGGACACGTCGCGATCGCCGGGGGCTCGCTCCAGGGCCGACCTGGCCGCGATGGTCGCGAGCGTCGCGCCATTTCACACGGACGTCGACACCAGCCCGGGCGAGCCGGTGTACCACGACACCAGCGAGTGCCCCTACGGCAGGGAGATCAACCGCGACGGCCACGCATTGGCGGGCACCGGTGGTCGGCGGCGCTGCGAATGGTGCGAGGCGCACGCGGGCGTGGCGCCGTTTCACACCGATACCGACGTCGACCAACCCGTGTATCACGACCTTGTCGCGTGCCCTTACGCCCAGGAGATCACCCGCGACGGCCACGACATCGCAGGCAGCGACGGACGGCGGCGCTGCGAGTGGTGCGAAGCGCACGCCGGCGTCGAGGACGCTCAAGATGCTGAATCGCGTCGGAAAAGCTGAAGGCAAAATCCTCTGAGGATCGCTCCCGAACCAAGCTGACAAGCGAGGTGGCTTGCATTTCGAATATGGCGATGTGGAGCATCATTGATGAATCAACACAGTGCGTAGCCGCGCCACCCACTCACATTTCCCACATTTCATCCCACAGACCAATCCGACACCACCGGACGAATCCGACACCATCAGACAGATTTTCTTTGATTCTCAGATGATTCCGACCCCACCGGACCAATCCGACCATATGCATGCCTCTTCGCATCCCACCGCGCACTGCCTGGCCCCAACAGCGTTCGATGTTCTTGGCGCACATGATCACGGGCTTTGATGGTCAAGCGTGGCCCCAGCAGTACGCCGTGCGCCGCCTCGCCTGGCACGTCGTCGACCACGCATGGGAAATCGAGGACAAACCCAAGTAAGAACTTCGGACATGGACGTAAAGGAAAGCCGTCCAGGCCGTCGACGCCGGTAGCGAAGACTGACCGGTGGAGACGTCAACGAAGTGAAGACACCACTCGAACTTGGCAGAGTTCTCGATGGAGAAGGATGATCTGCGGCCTGATATCGAAGTTATGAGCAGAGTTACGCGCCTCAGATGCATCTTTACCCAACGATTGGACGTAGCGTTGGCAACGTCAAACGTCGTCGCAGCAACATTCGTCAGCGTGACGACCGGTACCAAGTACGAATTTAACAAGCCATGGTTCGAGATCTTCTCACGCCATCAGAAATGGCACGCCATTCTTTGGCACCGGCACCCGCCGAAATTCCTGCGGGGACAGTCCTTGGCTTCGAGCAACAAAGACCCGGGCGATCCCGGTGTGAGAGACCAGGAGACCCGTCCCGTTCCTTTCGAGTAGTTCATCCAGTGCCGAAGTAACCCGCAACCAGAATTCAGCTGGATTCTCCGCACCAAACTGGGACACCATGTCCTCGATCGTGACGTCTCGATAAGGCATGCCACTCAACGTACCCATGTCGTATTCGGCCACACGATCGTCGACCTCGAGTTTGATTTCATCATCCAAAGCGTTACGAACAATCTCTGCGGTATCGAAGGCTCGAATCAGTGGTGACGTCACAATCCACGAGATCTCTTCGGGTAGTTGCGCGACCGCACTTCGTGCCTGCTCGCGACCGATCGCGGTCAGCGGCGAATTTCCACCACCTCCGGCGTAGATTCCTTTCTCATTGGCTTCGCTCTCACCATGACGAAGGAACCAAAGGGGCACACTTCAACGCTACCAAGACATCCAACAAGATTTCGTCGGCTCTACTCGACTACCAAACAGGATCGAGCACTCAACGGCCCATTCCATACTCTGTCTCGAGGCTTCGCTATGAGAATTCTTGTCCTGCTCGACGTCACCTTGGACTAAGAGAATTCTGAGAAGAGGTGTGGCGGTGCGGTTCGAGAGACAGTATCTTACGGAGATTGGTTCTCGATATCGAAGGGGCGAGCATGACCGATACCGTAAGGGACGTCGCCCCGACGCCGTTCGAGGGACCGCCGCCCGAGCGACCAAAGATCCAGATAGTTCCCTTAAAGGGACTGCCCATCTCAGCGGCCGCCGTGGTGCTCGTCACCGTTTCAATCGCGACCAACTGGCAGTGGGCGCTCATGTTCTGTCACGTCGCCGGAGGTGGTTTGTGGACTGGGATCGACCTCTTCGTCGGTCTCGTCATTGGACCAATACTTGGCCGTCTCTCAGTCCAAGCACGCGCAGAGTTCGCGGCGAAGTTCATGCCCAAGATGGTCATCATCATGCCCACCGTGGTCATGATGACCCTCGCGACTGGTTTTCAGATCGCGAGGAAGCTGGGAAACCTCTACGCTACGAGTCCGAACCACCCATGGCTCATCGCCTCGTTTTGCGTCGTCGGAATCATGGCCGTCATCGCGCTCGGTATCCTCGAGCCCGCGAACATCGCGGTCTTGTTTGAAATGAACAAACCGGTGCCGAACGGCGAGTTGATCGGTCGACTGATGAAGAGGTTCATCTACACCGCTGGTATCACCGGGCTCATGCAGGTCGCGACATTGATCATCATGACGCGGGTGGCCACGCAATGAGTGTCAATCAGAGTCCAGACGTGCACGCGGGCACGGTTCGCACGTACCCGCCAATTGGCTGGCTCAGCACCGGGGCGCTCGCGCTCGTGATCATCGGCGGCATCTTGATGGCGTCGTACGCACCTCGCAAAGCGCCCTTAGGAATTGAGGCGGCATTTCTCGTGGTCGGAGCATTGTTGCTTGCTTGCGCGGGAGTGTTACTCGCAGGTCTGAAGGACTTCTCGCGAAAGACATTCATCACGGTGTTCAAATGGGCCATCTTTGCCGACCTGATAACGGCGGCGATGATTGAGTTCGCGTTCGTTCGAGATCAGACGAGAGGCGCTTCACTGCTCATTGTCACCTGCATGCTCGTGGTCTTTACCCTCAGCGTTCCTACGACCATCGCCTTTACCGTGGCACGGTACGCCCAAGATTGAGTCAGCGCGCAAGACATAGATCTTGCGAGTGAAACCGGTGCCCTCTCACACTGACGAGGCGGTGACCAACTGTTATTCTGGATCTGCAGAACAGACAAGGTCTATTCTCATTTCGATGGCCATGACCTTGTAACCCATTAATTCGTGCAAACTTCTGGCGACCCGATTAGGGCCGAAGAGGTTCAGTGCCAGCCTCTTGGCACCCTGACTCATCACGTAGTCCTCCGCCGCCTGCATCGTGGCCCTCCCTAAGCCCTTACCGCGATGCTCTTCGTCAAGAATGGCGGACCTGTAATCAACCGTCGCGCTCATGACCTTTCACGAGCGCCGAGACATTCACTCATCACAACTATCCGGATATTTGAAGTACTAAATGGTGGACGGGCGCAGTCGCTCCGTCACGCGAAAGCGCTCTAGGACGACGAGAGTCGCGTCGCCCAAGGACAAAGTTAAGCCACCGAGAGACTCGATCATTTGCTGGCTACTCCAGAATGTCTCGTGGGCCGCCCGCCAATCAGACAAGGTTGAGTGCCCCTCACCTTCATCCTTAACGTGGCCAATACTCACTTCACCAAGTGGAACGACACGCACCTCTACCGTTTCAATCACGCACACTGGCTGATTAATGGAATCGACCACCATGGAGCGCTGGCCCTCGCATGGCAAGGGCTCGCTCACGATTTCGTACTCCAAAACCAAAGACGTGGTGGTCACCTTGCGACCGTCGAGGATGGCACTTACCAGACGATTTCGAAGGGGTCCGGGGAACGCAAACTCCGAAACCGGCAACTCGGAATAACTGTCAGTGGAAATTGTTTCGTCCATTGCGGAATCCTAAGCCGGACACGAGAGTCAATTTCCGGAGAATTCCCATGTCCAAGAGTGTCTCACGATCTTGTCCGAGAAACGATGGCTTCGCCCTTGACGTAACTGGACCCACCCATCATTCTTGAGGCTATTGACATTCCTTCGCACCTTCATGAACTCACAACGGTCGCAGCTGTCTCAGTCGTCGATCACGTACCGATACACGTTGGTCGACAGATTCTTGGTCCATTACCACGATTGAAAACGCGATCCATGGCAAATCGAATCTTCCTCAAGGCCAACGCGGACCTGCATGGCACTAACCCTCGGCCCTCATCTCGTAGAGCCGCAATGTCCGGCCTGTGGATACAGACTGGGAGGCGCCAACCAGCTCCGCCCCTAAATGTTCGTAAAACGATTCGGCAAAAGGATCGGACTCAATGACCAGACTTCTCCGGCCACGAGACTTGGCGACGCTCAATGCATCTTGGACAAGTACTTTGCCGATGCCGCGGCCAATCACGTCAGGCGAAACGAAGAGCCTTCTCAACTCTAGTCGAGGAGATTCGGCCAGCAAGTAGAAACCGACCACGTTGCCTATTTCGTCCTCGACGACGAACACCGAGTCCGTATCGACGTCTTCCTCACTGACGCTCAACTCAGCCCGACAGAGTTCGATGAAATAATCGTCATATCCCCAATGCCGCTTGGACGCCAGTGCCAATGCAGTGAGATCTTGAATCTCGGATATGGTGCCGAGACAAGTTCGCATCTGCCAATTATGGCATTAGCGACCCTCCACATTCACCTCGATCCTTCAAGATTGACCCCAACCAAGTTGCAAGACTATGGCGGCACGAAGATCAATTCTCCGCATCGAGTCCGATCTCATTTTCAATGAAAAACCGGTAGGCATTCGTCTACCGCTTCTCGGAAGAAGTCGTTCTGCTAAGACGC
>PKZO01000034.1 GCA_003133125.1 Acidimicrobiaceae bacterium
CCGAGCACCCCGCCGCGACCGAGACCGTAGAACTCAAAGACGTTGAGTCCGTGGACGTTTGCGCGTTCTCTGGTCGTGGGCGCGAAGTAGAAACTCATGCCGATTTGTTGCAATGGATCGGCGAGGGCGACGGACAGTTCGGCGGAATTCATTTCCCTGACTCTATGTCCCGGAGGCTTCTCGCGAACCTACCCAGCCCGCCCGTCGCAACGTACGCGCAGTTCAATCAGGGTCCCGCGCTCCACTTCGACGAAACGTACACTTCCCCCGTGGCGCGCCACGATCTCGGCGACGATGGCGAGGCCCAGTCCCGTCCCGCCCGAGTGGCGGCTACGTGCCGGGTCCGCGCGCACGAAACGGTCAAACAGCGGTTCGCTCGTCGCCACGTCGATGCCGTCGCCGTCATCGCCCACCCTCACCACGGCCTCCTCGTCGTCGAACGCGCTCGAAAACGTCAGGCCACGGGTCGCGTAGCGCGCGGCGTTGTCGACGACGTTTCTGATCATGCGCTTGAGCATCGCGGGGTCGCCCACGACTCGCGTGGGCGTGACACGCGAGGTATCCACGCTCAATTCGCTCATCGCGCGCACGCGCTGGGACTCTTCGAAGAGCAGGTCGTCGAGGTCCACGTCGGTACGCGCGGTCTCGACCTGGTGCTCGTCATTACGCGCCAACCAGAACAAGTCGTCGATCAAGACGTCGAGTCGTCGCCCTTCACGCAGGATGGTCTCGGCCGCGACGGACCAATTAGCGCGGTCCTGGTCACTCACCGCGCGGTCGACGGTCGCGAGCAACGTGGTCAGTGGACTGCGTAATTCGTGGCTCACGTTCGAGACGAACTCCTGTTGGAACTTAGAAGCCGCCTCGAGACGCTCGAGCATGGCGTTCACCGTGCGGGCCATGCGCGCGATCTCGTCGTCGCCTCCCGTGACGGGGACTCTCTCGGAGAGATCGCGCGCCGCGATCGCGTCGACGCGTCGGCGAATGGACTCGACCGGAGCGAGAGCGAGGCCAATGCCGAACCAGATCAGACCGCCCGAGAGCAGCAGGAGCAGCGGGAAGGAGATCGCGACGCTCGCGAGAAGGATCGCGACACTGTGGTCGATCGGTCCGCCGTAGACGAAGCCGTAGACCAACGCGGGCCCGCCCGCGGTCGAGAGCGACTGGACCTGACCAAGACTGATCTCGCCGACGTACGGTGCGGTGCGCTTGTTGTGGTCGACCACCACCTCTAACGCGTTGGTCGCCGAGAAGTCTGGTCGCGTGTGTGCGAGCACGGGCGCATTTACGATCGCCGAGCTCGCAGCCCACACGCGCGTACCCGCGAGGTTGGTCACCTGGACCACGACGTCGCCGTGCATCGGTAGGACGATTCGATTCTCGTGCGCGAGCGGGCCGTCGGTGATGCGCTGGTCCGCTTGGCTGAATTCAGTCTCGATCTGGTTCGCCGCGCTCGTCACTAACGAGCGGTGCACGACGTTCACCAAGGCGAAGCCCGTGAAGCCAAGGATGATCGCAATCGAAAGTACGAAGAAGAGGGTCAGCCGAGCCCGGATGGACAGCTGGTGGACATCAAGCATCAGCCCGCGGACACGGTGTAGCCAACTCCTCGGACCGTGCGAATGATCGAGGGCTGACCCTTGGCGTCGATCTTGCGGCGCAGGTAGCCAATGTAGACCTCGACGATGTTGGGATCACCGTCAAAGTCACTTCCCCAGACCGAACTCAGGATCTCACTCTTGGCGAGCGGGTTGTCGGCGTTGAGCATCAAGAACTCCAACAGCGCGAACTCGCGCGGCGTAAGCGTCACCTCTCTCCCGTTCGACGTCGCCTTTCGGCGAAGGGCGTCGAGCGACACCGGACCCACGGTGAGTCGCTGGGGTCGATTGCGCTCGTAGCGGCGAAGTAGGGCGTGAATTCGCGCAAGCAGGATCGAGCGCTCGAACGGCTTGCGTAAGAAGTCGTCGGCGCCGACCTCGAGGCCCTCGACCTCGTCCATCTCACCGTCTTTGGCCGTGAGCATGAGCAAGGGCGTGTTCACCCCGGCCGCGCGCAAGTCTAAGCAGACGTTGAATCCGTTGCGACGCGGCATCATGATGTCGAGCACGATGACGTCGAAACTCTCCTCACGTGCTCTCGCGAGTCCGCTCTCGCCGTCGTAGCGCTGTTCGACCAGGAATCCGTCGTCGGTCAAGAGGTCAGCCACCGCACGAGAAAGGTCGTGGTCGTCTTCGATCACGAGCACTCGGCGTGGACCTTCAGTCATTTGAAGTAGAGGTTACCTTGATTCGCCCAGAATGCCCTTTGCGTCCATTGTCCAGTCAGCAGCGTGAATGAAGCGGTATCGAATGTCTCGATGAAGTATCAACAAGAATGGGGGAATGTTCGACGCGTCGATCGTCTCATACTTTCTCAACAAGATCCAAAGTCTGTCGCCCGGTCTCGTCTACGTCGTCGTGGCGGTCCTGGTCTTTGGCGAAGCAGCTCTCTTCATAGGCTTCGTGCTGCCCGGAGAGACCTCGGTCATCGTCGCGGGCGTCGTCGCGAGTCAGGGCCGCGTGAACATCGTGGCGCTGTGCGTGCTCGTAGTGGTGGCGGCGATCCTAGGCGACTCGGTGGGCTACTTCGTCGGTCAGCGATGGGGACCGCGACTACTCAAACTGCGTCTCTTTCAACGACGGCGCGATGACCTCGACCGGGCTATCGAAGGGCTCCGTCAACGCGGTCCCTACTACGTCTTCTTCGGACGATTCACGGCGTTCTTGCGCGCGGTCATGCCGGGGCTCGCGGGACTCAGTCGAATGCAGTACCGGCGATTTCTACTCGCCAACGCCGCGGGCGCGCTCGTCTGGGGAGTCGGCTATTCGTTGCTCGGCTACTTCGCGGGTACCGCGCTCACCAAGATCGAACGTTTCGCCAGTTGGTTCGGCATCGCAGTGCTCGTCGTCGTAGTGGCGGTGATCGTCACCATTTATATCCGCCACCGGCGCCGCGACCTCAAGGGCGACCAGGTGTCGCGCTAGGCCAGGGCTTCGAGGGCGTTCTGCTCGGGAGCGACCTTCCACTCACTGCCGTGCTGGACGAGCAGTCCGTTCGAGGCGCACGTCGGTCCCTTGCCCTTTACGAGCGCGCGCAGGTACACCTCAGTGAAATCGCCCGCGAGCGAGGTTGCGAGCGCGGCGTCGTCGAGGTCGATGGTGCACGTTCGCTCGACCATAAGCGGTCCCACCGCGGCGTCGAGACTCAGTTGCTCGACGAGCCCCCGGATTTGCGCCGAAGCGCTCGCGGCGTCGAGCGAAGCCCGGCGACGCCAGGGCGGCGCCGTCCCTTCGAGGAATCCGCGTCGGACAATTTTCTCGGGCTCGGCGAAGAGCACCACCCCATCGACGTCGGGTCCAAGCGCCGCGACGACCCGGCGCACGTAGTTGGTCACGCGAGGCGCGACCCAGGGCAGTAGCCACGCCTCGAGGCCCAGCCACGCCGGCCACGCTTCGCCAACCGTCGCCACGCTGACACGCAACCCGAGTGATTTCGCGTAGCGGACGACCTCGAGGTAACGAGCGAGCGCGGTCTCGTCGAACTGGTCACGGTGCGGCTCGATGCGAGCCCACTCGAGTCCGAGGCGAACGCCGTCGAGCGGCAGGGTCGCCGCGACGTCCAGTACGCGCTCGTAGTCGCGCCAAAGACCGTCGGCCTCACCTGGACCTGCGTGGCGCCCCAGGGAAATGGTGGGCGAGTAACACGTCGCAGGTTCGTGCGCTCGGTCAAAGCCCCCCTCGACGCTGTAGCCCTCGAGCGTGGCGAGTACGTAGGGGCGAGCAGTCACGATGCCAGTTTCGCACGTGGCTTAGCCCGGCCCTACTAGCGTCTCACTCGGTACCCTGGGCACGAACAAAGGAGACCCCATGGCGAATGAACTACTACGTGAACGGCGCGGCCACGTCGAAATACTCACCATCAACCGGCCCGAGGCACGAAACGCGATCAACCGCGCCACCGCGCTCGCACTGAGCGACGCGCTCGATGACTGCGAGACCAATGACGACATCTGGGTCGTGGTCCTCACCGGCGCTGACAACAAGGCGTTCTCGGCGGGAATGGACCTGAAGGCCTACGCAACCGGCGAGTTCCCCATCACCGAGAAAGGTTTTGGCGGCCTCACCAAGCGCGACTTCCCCAAACCGCTCATCGCCGCGGTGAACGGCTCGGCGCTCGCGGGCGGTTTCGAGATGATGATTAGTTGTGACATGGTGATCGCCGCGGACCACGCCAAGTTCGGCACCCCCGAGGCGCAGCGTGGACTCGTCGCGGGAGCGGGCGGTCTGATCCGTTTGCCCAAGCGCGTTCCGCTCGCGGTCGCCTACGAAATCGTGCTCACCGCGGACCCGTTCGACGCCCAGCGCGCGTACGAACTCGGGCTCGTCAATCGCGTCGTTCCCGGCGGCCAAGTCCTCGATACCGCGATTGCGCTCGCCGAACGTATTGCGAAGAACGCGCCCCTCGCCGTGCGCACCTCCAAGGCAGTCATGCGCCAGGCACTCGAACTCAACGAAGCGGACGCCTGGGTCGTCAACGACGAAGCCTTCGGCGTCATTGGCAAGAGCGCCGACGCGCTCGAAGGAGCGATCGCCTTCGCCGAGAAGCGCGAACCGAACTGGCAGGGCAAGTAAATGGGCGCCGTATTGCTTGCCGCGGGCCAACAACTACAACTCGCCACGACGCTCAGCATCGTCCGTCTCTCCTTGCACGTGCTCGCCGCGACGATCTGGGTCGGCGGTCAGTTCGTCATCCTCGGGTTGCTGCCCACCGTTCGCGAGTTCGGCGAAGGCGCACCACGAAAGATCGCCCAGGCTTTTGGCCGGTTGAGTTGGCCCGCGTTCTGGCTCCTGGTCGCCACCGGCGTCTGGAACTATCTCGCGATAAACCACAGCGACGCCTCTTCGAGTTGGAACGCGGTGTTTGGCATAAAGATGCTCTGCGTTCTCGTCGCGGGCGTGGGCACGTTCATGCACACCAAGGCCACCAGTCCCAAGCGCCGCGGTATCTACGCGGGCGTGGGCGCACTCGCCTCCATCGCCGCACTCGTACTCGGAGTCGCGATCGCCGGTTAGTGCAAGTGGTAGACGAGCGCTGAGGTAACCGCGGCCGCGATCACCACCACGGGGAAGGGCGCCTTGGCAAAGAGCGCCGCGAGCGCCGCCGCGAGCCCGGCGAGACGGTGATCGACCACCACGTGGGTCTTGGTGACGAGTCCTTCGGCGATGACCAGTGCGGAGAGCAGGGCGATCGGGATTAGGGCGTTGATGCGCTGGAGTCGAGCGTTGGCGAGCCAACGCTCGGGCACGCTGTGCCCGACGAGCTTGATGGCAAAGCACAGTGCGCTCGTGGCGATGAGCACCACCCAGAGCATGGTCGTACTCATCGCTCGCGCCACCCAAATCCCACCGCCACGAGCGCCGAGGCGATGATGGGGAGTCCCGCGGGCATCCACGGCGTCACCAACAAGACGAACGCCACCGCACTCGCAGCGACGAGTCGAAGGTACATCGTCTCTAGCCGAGGCCACACCAGTCCGAGGAACGCCGCNNCCGAGGCGCATCGCGTCGGTGCCACGCGGCGCTTGGGCGAGGGCGACGCCCGTGGACTCGTCGATCGTGATCTGGGCGGCGGCGACGCGCTTGAGTCCCTTCACCTTCAAGAGTGGCGCCATCTGGATGCCGTAGAGCGCGTTGCGCGTGCCGAGCATCGCCGCCGCGGCGATCGCACTGATGCCCGCACCGCCCGAGGCGACCACGCCCACTGCGGCGAACTGACTCGCCCCGGTGAAGGTGAGTAGTGAGAACAGACAGCTCTGTACGACCGAGAAGCCCGCCGCCACGCTCGCCGCGCCAAAGGCCACCCCGTAGACACTGACGGTCAGCGCGACGCTTAAGGCGTCTCGCACGGTACTGGCGGGTGCTCTGGTCACCGAAGCATTCTGGCCCACCCGGACGCCAAAACCCAGCCGCGCACGGGCTGTACCCGTCGTGGCGGACCGGGCTACTGTGTCGATACGCGCGGTAAAGGAGAAGACAGTGTTGTTAGGCGAGATTTTTGGACCCGACTTGCTCATCGTGGTCATCGTGGTGGCCGTCCTGGTCTTTGGCGGCGCCGCTATTCCCAAGTTGGCTCGCAACCTCGGCTCGGCGAAGACTGAGTTCGAAAAAGGCCTAAAGGCCGGTAAGACCGGTAGCGACGAGACGAAAGCCTCTGACGAGTCCACGACCAAGGCCAGTGAGACCAAGCCCGAGGCCGACAAGTAGTTCTTCGTGGACGTCGTTGAACTCGCCGAGCGCCTCTGGCGCGGCGAGGTCTCGGTAAAGGAACACCATCCAATCATCTTCGGGGGCGACCTCGCCGAGATAACCGACGGCGTCGCCTTTCTGCCGACCTTCGCCAATTGTTCGGCCTTTAAGACCGACGACGGCCTGTTCATGGTCGACACCGGTTCGGCGTTCACCGCAGACAAGATGCACGCTGAACTGCGACGTTGGTCGAGCGAACGACTTAACACCGCGGTCTTCTCCCACGGCCACATCGACCACGTCTTCGGGGTCGGGTTGTTCGAGGCCGAAGCCGAGGAGAACGGCTGGCGGGCCCCGTACGTGGTGGCCCACGAAAACCTGCC
>PKZO01000082.1 GCA_003133125.1 Acidimicrobiaceae bacterium
CCATCTACTTGGCCGCCGCCGCCGCATTCCTCTTCAAGCACTGCGGGGGACGATCCACTACCCCTCGTGCATCGAACTTGGCGCGGGCCGCCCTCGGAAATTCACGAGCCCTTCAGACCGCTCGCCTACACGCCAAAGAAACGGTCCGCTTCGAAGGTTACGCTGAACTTCGATTCCTGACCCTGGATGAACGTGTCGACGCTTCCCAGTTTCATCTTTTCACGCTGCGCCGGTCGTCTAGGCGGCCAACTTGGCACTGGTTGACGAACACCAGCTGGATGACCTCGACGCGATGTTCGAGAGCTACGACCAAAAATAGGTGCAACGATGACGCGCACGGGCTACGCCGATCGCTTCGAGAATATTCAGAAACCTCAAGGGCTCTTTCGATGAGGAGACACAGAGTTGCGAGTGAAGAGTCAGGGCGGCCCCGTGGATTTGTTGAGACGCACTATTTCTCGCTCTCCATTTCGCACTGCCAGCACAATTTCTTGTCCGCTTAATCGGAAAGGTCGAGACTCTTGAGGCTTCGCTAGTACGATTGACGCCGAGGCCGAGGAATTGTTTCGGAAACGTCGAGAGGCTGCGGAGGGCACATGACATCGATCATCACTCTCTGCATAGTGATCGTCACCTTCATCGCAATCTCGGTGATCATTTCCAAAGCTGGGTATTCGCGTGCTTGGGCTCTCATACCATTCGCCCCATTGGTTACCTGGATCGCCACGCTGGTCATGGCCAAGATTCAGTTGCACACCTTCGTGGTCTTTTGGGAGTTGGCACCCTTCTATCCGCATTCAATAAGCATCCTTCTAGACGTCGACAAGATCACAATTCTGGCCTCGTGGTTATTTCTTCTTCTCTTCGCCTTCTCAAGTTGGCCTGGCAGATCCGTAGCCGCAACCACCGAAGTGCCTGCGGCGAAGTCCCGTGGACAAAGGCCAGTACGAGGAATTGCAAACGACGGTGCCAGCACCGCTACCGCCAGCACGCCCCATCCCGGTTCGCGCTATCCGTTACCTCATGGCCCGGGTTTTGGAACGATCGGGTTTGTCGCGGGGCCCGGCGCAGCGATGCACGAAGATTCCTCCAGCGTCGCCACGAAGCCAAGGGGTAATCAGCTGGCGACGTTCTGCGCTCGTTGCGGTGACTCCGTACCCGGGAACCGAGCGCTCGCACACAATTGCCCTAACGCGGGCCATCCTGCATCATTCTGTCGCTATTGCGGTAAATCGATACCCGAAGGTTCCACCTTTTGTCCGGCGTGCGACGCGGCATCTTAGATTCATAAATCCCACAGACTTTTCGTCGGGAAACCAACGCCTTGTTGCGCCCCAGTCCAGTGAATCCTGGAAAGGATTCCTGGCAAAACCACCCGTCTCTTAGATTGCCCCGCTGGGGCCACCGTGGGCATTTTCCTCGGCTGCCCGAGTTCGAAAGATCGAAAAAAGATCGAACTTGTCTGCATCGTTCTTTCCAGAGGTCTTGGAAGGAGAGGTGTGGGTTGATGGCTTCTGCGCATGGACAGTCTTCGCGGGAGCCTTCTTCACGGCCTTCTTCGTCGCTGCCTTCTTGGCGGGCGCCTTCTTCTTGGCAGCCTTCTTCGCTGGAGCCATTTTCAGTCCTCTCTGACTTCGAAATCAAAACACTTGGACAATTTAACCAGACTTCAACACGTGAGTCCCGCATTACCCTCACTTATGCCCGGGCCCGAATTCTCCAAAATCGACACCGTCTAGCGCTACTGGAACGAGGACGGTCTCTTGATTGGCTCATCGCGCCCTCAACGCGGTCACGTTCAGGGCACCAGGTAGTTGATCCACTGAGAACGAGCCAAGGCCGTGCCCCAAGACGACACCAAAGGACGACTACTCCGCCAAAAGAGAACCCCTGAAACCCGCGTTAGGAGCAGGATTGGCCGGTGCCAAGCCCAATATCGGGCTCGTCGTCACTGTCGAATGGCCTACATTCCTCGAGCATTGTCGCTGAATTGATGCTCCCCTGCTGCCTAGGCGACCCGATGAACCCTCAGTTGACGGCTCACCCACCACCCTGGAGATGAACCAGAAGAACCGAAACAACGACCAAGGCAACTCCGGCGCAACGCATCATCCACTTTCGGGCCACCAAGTAGCGAGCAGAGACCAATGACCGTTCGCTCTGTTCGTGCAAGGTGAACTCGGTGAATGATCCTGACTTCTTCCCGCCGCGAGGTGCGTGGGCCGACCCATGGTCCACAGGACTCGACGCCAGCAGGATCACCTGCTTCTTCGACCGGCCCTGTCGCAACGCTGGCGACTCGTCGACCGGCGATAGTTGGTCTTGAGGCCCTCGCCCTGTCCTGGCACGAACGCCCGTAGCCTTTTGGGCAACTTCGAGCAATGCCACCGAAGGTCCGTCACCATTCGCTCGTCGCGTTAATCCCCGTGGCTCTACGTCCTCCAAGACTCTCTCGCGTGTTCGCGTGCTTCGTACCGGCTCGTCTGTCTCTGTTCTCTCGACCAGAGCACGCTCCTCGTCTTCACGCTCCCCTTCTTCTTTCTTCTCCTCAAAGAGTTCCACGAGCCAAAACACGACCACCGGGATTGGCAACACAATGAAGCCAACCTCTTCGACCAGATGTCCGCTGTGCAACGTGTGCTTGAGAAGTTCGCCGAGCAGCACACCTGTGGCAATGATGATCGCCCACGAAACGATACCGTTGGGCTTCCATTTCGCTACCTTGCGACTCTTGGGTATGCGTTCTTCGAAAAGTTCGAGGGTGAGGGGCGTAAAGAAGATTAGGGCACCCACGATGAGCGCCCAACTCGCTCCGAGAATCGCCACCGCGATGAAGACGAAGACAACGATTTGCGCCGCGAGCGACACGGCCCTTTGCAGTTTTCCAGACTCCAGGCGCCCTTCGTGACGAACCGAGGCGAGGCGTCCAGGAAAATAGTGCACCACGATGGTCTCTACGATGATACGAATACCCACGAACGCGAGCACCGCGAGGACGATGGTGCCGACGTCATGGTTGATCGGTAGTTCGACCCCCGACAAACCCGACAGCGCGCTGGTCATCTTGTCCGCCACCCACGCCGCGAACAGTCCACAGACCACGAGGTCCGCCATTCGTTCCCATAGGGCGTCAATTCTGAGCGAGACGGCTCGGCGCAACGGGCGCAACGCAGCCGCCGCGAGGGGCACCGCGAACCAGACGAGGAAAAGACCCATGCTGAGTCGAAGTTCAGGAGCCGAAGTTATATGTCCCGCAAACAATGAGCACAAGATGAAAGATGAGCCCGCGAGGAGACCGAACAAGGAGTCAAAGACACCCAGCGCCAAGATGACCAGGAAGAGTCCCAGGCTCGGCGGTACGGCGTACCAGCCCGAACTCGCCGACGCGTACGCCCCCAGTCCGATGCTGGCGAGACAGAGGCCGATCCACACGCTGCCTAGGACGGCGCGCAGATAGTCACCGTCGATGATCACCCGACCCGCAACGGGAGAGATCGTCGCGGCTTTGCGCGGGAACGTCTTGGACCATCGATCCAAAAATTTTGTGCCGGGCCATCGCCAGGTCTTAGAGCGATCACCGAGTCCCTCCTCACGAGACTCACCTTCGAGGCGCTCTAATTCAACGCCCTCGAGCGAAGCTCCGCCCAGTCCCCTTGAACCTCCGCCACCCGAACCCCCACCAACGGGCGCAGATCCACCGCCGCCCAAGGCGAGACCCCCGCCGAGCCCCGACGCCACGGCGGCCGCCGCGGCGGTGACCCCGGCGGTCGCGGCGAGCACGACAGTGCGGTGCGAACTCGGCACGAACTGGATGTCGCCCGCAAGCGGTGCGGGCGGCACCCAACCAATCGAGCCGAGTCGGTCACCCTTTACTACCGTAAAGACCTCTTCTTCAATGAAGGGACTGCCATTAGCCTTCTTGCCATTCACGATGACGTGGTGCACGCCAATCGCCAAATTGCGCGGAAGCGAAGCCGCCACGTCGAAACGACCGTTGGCCTGCACGGTGGTCGCACCAACCTGTGTAGGTGTCGAGTGAACGTCGACGGTGACATCAGTATTTGGCTCGAGACCCTGGCCCTGGATCGTGAGTTGACAGTTCTCAATCGAAACACCTGGCGAACCACAGAACGCGATATTGGCGTTCGTTGATGGCGGCATCGTTGTCGTCGTCGTTGACGTCGTAATCGTGGTCGAGGGAGGGATGGAGCCACCAGGCGGCGAGGTATTTATCGTGTCACTCGTCGTCGGCAAAGTCGTCGTGGTCGTCACACCGCCATTCCCCGCAGGGCTCACGGTTGTGGTGGTCGTGGTCGAAGGGGGCAACGACGTAGTGGTCGCCGGAGGCAGCGTCGTAGTGGTCGTGGTCGTGGTCGACGTAGTCGAAGTCGTGGTCGTGGTCGATGTCGTAGTCGTCGCCGGCGGTGGCGGTGGTGGCAGCGTCGTGGTCGTAGTCGATGTTGTCGTCGTGGTCG
>PKZO01000066.1 GCA_003133125.1 Acidimicrobiaceae bacterium
ACCGCCAAACAACGAGTCTCATGAGGATTCGCGAACATTCCTGTAACCAATCGGAGTCGTTCCATCGTACTGACATGCCGCCAGAGAGAATGGTTCTCGCATCGTGCTACACCTACCGATCACTTCTCAAATCCTCACTGGAAACGCCCCTCATAGCGTGCGACCTGAACTGGGGCCAACGAGATTCCGACTAGATCAGTTGCTTTCTTGACGCGAAATAATTTGCTGCAGCCGAAGTGTGGCGCGTCGGTGCGTCCATTTGCTAGACCGGATGTTTGCCCGCAGAACGATCGTGTCACTTCGTGACCGATCACGGGAGATGTCTGTTAGACAACCAGGACATTGAAACCGGCGCTCGCCTTGACGCTTGCAAAGCTCTTCAATCCATCGACGTTCCGCCACATGAGTGAATGGGGACTCTCTGCTAGTTGGAAGGTCTGGGAGGTTGGCGCCGGTGGTCCAAGCCTCCCCGCCTGGCTCGTCGATAGGGTTGGTCCGACGGGGAGGGTCCTCGCAACTGACATCGACACAACGTGGTTGGACAGGGTCAAAGACGCAAAGTTCGAAGTGATAAGTCACGACGTGGCGGCACAAGGTCCACCAGCCAGACCTTCGATTCCACTTGGCCGCGAACGCGGAATTTACAATCCAACGCCTCATTCGCCCGAGGTTTCGGTCAGAGGTCAATCCCCCTCACCGCTCCTCGGATCTCAGACGAGGAGCAATAAAGATGATCCAAAGAACCTGTAAAGGTACCTTGACATTTCCGTCGATGTTAAGTAACCTTTACATCGTGAAGAACGAAGTCCGTAACTACCGCCGCAAGAAGAACCTCTCCCAGGCCGAACTCGCCGAGGGTTTGGGGGTTTCGCGACAGACGGTCATCGCCATCGAAGGCGACCGGTACTCCCCTTCACTCCCGCTGGCCTTTCGAATCGCCAAGTTCTTCGAAGTGCCGGTCGAAACAATGTTTGACCCTTCAGAGGAGATGGTGAAATGACGAAATTTAGGTACCCACGCTTAGTTGCACCGCTGGCCGTTCTCGCCATTGGCACCGCCATGGCGCTGGCCGTGGGAATAGGTCACACGTGGACCGACGCCCTCTCAAGTGAGATAACCATCATCCTCATCACTGTCGGCTATTACTTCTTGACCGGCAGCAAAGGCGACGTCGGGGCCATCTACCGCCGACGCACCGATGAACGACAACAACACGTAATCATGAAAGCGTCTCGACTCGCCATGCTCGTCATGTTCGCTCTAACTTTCGGGATCGCCCTCGTCATGGTCGCGCGCAACGAGAATTACTGGCAAGAAGACGTCATTGGAAGCGTTGGCGGTGTGTCGTTCTTTCTTGGCATCATGATCTACGGAACTCACGAGGAAGACGCCGCCGGCACCTCGCGCGGAATCATGGCGAGTGACGCTGTCAAGGGAATTGAGGAAACCGACGACATCGCGCCCCCAATGTGACTCGCCCATCGGTCAAACCTTGGTCCGTCTCGCGTCGCGCGATATGACTAACTCCGGTCATTGCAGCGAGCACGACTTCGAAAGACAGGATGATGCTGACGATGATCGTCGCGTCTCGCGATGCGTGCCAGTCCATGGCTACTTACGCGTCGCCACAAAAACAGGGATCTCTCGGCTGGTCTTCTTCTGGTAGTCCGCGTACGAGGGGTACGCCTCGACCGCCCGACGCCACCAGACCCTGCGCTCCTCCCCACTGACCTGACGGACCGTCACGTCAAAGGGTTCGGGTCCGTCTTGGAGCGCGACCTCATCGGGGTGTGCGAGCAGGTTGTAGTACCACACGGGGTGCTCGGGCGCGCCGCCCTTGGAAGCGACCAGGGCGTACTCACCGTCGTGCTCAACGCGCATGACCGGGGTCTTTCTGACTTTGCCACTGCGATTACCGCGCGTCGAGAAGATGACGATCGCCAGACCGGTATCGCGAAGGGTATTGGCACGTTCGCCGCCCGACTCCTCGTATTCGGCGACCTGATCGCGCACCCACTGCGAGGGACTCGGTTCGTATTCGCCTGTGACTGGCATGCGAGCATCCTACGACAACACGTCTGACTCGCGTCAGAATTCCTTGGACCGTGGCGATGAAGGCTGGTTACTCGAGAATTACGCCCTTGCTAGCCTGCCGTCGTGCGCCTCAGTTTTCACGGACGAATATGGGAATGGCGCGGTCCCGCGCCCTTCTACTTCGTCACCGTGCCCGACGAAGAGAGCAGCGAGATCCACGCCGTCGCCGCGCTCGCGACCTACGGCTGGGGAGTAATACCGGTGCGAGTCGTGATTGGTTGGACGACCTTTGACACGTCACTGTTCCCGAAGGACGGGGCCTACCTCGTGCCACTCAAGGCCGCGGTGCGAGCAAGCGAGAATGTCTCAACCGGTGACTTGGTAACGATCGACCTCACGGTGCGGATGTCAGCCTGACCCGGAACAAGATCGATGAATGATGGTCATCGCCGTCATCACGAGCAAGGTGCGAGGAGTCTGCGAATCAACGCTCAAACTGCAGTTTGCTCCCTGCGCACTACACCCAGCCCGGACCGACCATTAACCTCATACATGGAAGAACCGACCTTCACTAATTTCGAATGCGCATCATTCTACGATTACGAGTCCGCGAGTCTGCGAGTCTTATGTAACGACAACACTTCACTAGATAGTGGTACTCATTCACATCAACGAATGAGTACCACTCGGAGCGTTTCACTGATCAAATCACTACTGATTCGCCAGCGACGCCATGCAACGCTCAGACTTCACATCAATTCCAAAAATCAGACATTTTGCTCGATTTACTTTCACCCACGCTACGCTCGCCTTAGTTACGGATTTGTCGGAATTTTTCTTACTGAAGGAGTCGTGGAGATGGAACGACTCACCAAGAGCACCCTCGCCCGTCTGCTCGATGCAGCGCCCATTGCAATCCTGGCGTTCAATGACGTCGGTGTGATAATCATCGCGAACCAGGAAGCAGAAAAACTCTTCGGGTATCGCCGCGAAGACCTCATGGGTCAGCTCGTCAAACCCTTGATCGCCATTTTCGATGAGAAGTTCCGTCCCTCCCAGACGTTTCTGGAAACCGAGGGACGCCGAAGCGACGGCAGCGCTTTTTCGGCGGCTATTGCCATCGCGAAGATTGACACCGAAGACGGACCATTGGTATCGGCGACGATTCGAGACGTCACAGAACGCATAGAAGTTGACGCAGAAGCTGATCGCGTAAAACAAGAGGCCGAACGCGTCCGTCTCGAGGTCGAAGCCGTTCGAGTCACCGCCGAGGGCGAGAAGAAAGAAGCCGAGCGCGTCCGTCTCGAAGCCGAAGTGGACCGGGTCAAGGCCGAGGGCGAGAAGAAAGACGCCGAGCGCGTCCGTCTCGAAGACGAGGCCGACCGAGTCACGGCCGAGGGCGAAAAAAAGG
>PKZO01000008.1 GCA_003133125.1 Acidimicrobiaceae bacterium
ACGTACTTCGTGGTCTGTCCCAACGTGCTCGGCGGATCCCAGGGTACGACCGGCCCGTCCTCGCTCGACGAAGCTGGTCGTCACTACGGTTCGCGCTTTCCCACGATCACGATTCGCGATCAGGTGGACGTGGAAGAGGCCCTCGCTGATCATTTGGGCATCGCAAAGTGGCACGCCGTGGTGGGCGGTTCGATGGGCGGTATGCGGGTTCTCGAATGGGCAGTGGGTTCGCCCTCACGGGTGGACCACGCGGTCGCACTCGCGGTGGGCACTGCCTCGACGGCCGACGAGGTCGCGCTCAGTTCCTTACAGATTCGAGCAATACGCCTCGATCCGCTTTATCAAGGTGGCGACTACTACGACACCGGGTCTGGTCCTTTTGAGGGACTCTCACTCGCGCGCGGCATTGGTCATTTCACCTATCGAACGAGCGAGGAGTTTGATCTCCGATTTGGCCGTGACTATCAGGAGGGTGAAGATCCTCTAAAGGGTGGGCGTTACGCCATCGAGTCGTACCTGGAGTACCACGGCGACAAACTGGGACGACGCTTCGATCCCAACAGCTATATCGTCTTAAGTGAGGCCATGAACCACCACGACGTCGGCCGAGGTCGCGGTGGTGTCAAAGAGGCGTTGGGGGCAATTACGAGCTCGGTCACGGTGATAAGCATTGAGTCCGATCGACTGTATCCGCCCAAACTCCAAGAGGAACTGGTTGACCTCATACCGAACGCGCGACCACTGCAGAGCGTGAAGTCCAACGTCGGCCACGATGGCTTCCTGCTGGAGACCGCTCAGATCAGCAAGCTGATCGAGACTTCGCTGAACTGCTGACGGCTTGGACGTTGTCTTGTTTTGGTTCTAAGCGAGCGAATGCCCCGGTTTCGCCGCTTGAGTTCCTATATGACCATCGCGTGAACGTTTGTCTCAAACCCACCTCATTGATGTAGGGTGGGTTTGATTTCGGTTTTTGGAATTGATAACGCTGGATCTAGCCCTCGTTGAGCGTCGACACGTTGAGGAGAAACATCGTGACGAGGACAACGAGTGCTAATTGGTTCGTCGCGCCTTTGAGAGCCGACCTCCATGGCGACTGACCGNNGAGATCACGTTGCGCGAAGGTCCCTGTAATGATGCGTGCCGCGGCGAAGACGCCGTTGAGGACATTGATCTCGTCAAGGGCGAGAAGGCCCGATGGGTGTTCTACACCCCCCCGGCGATCGCCATTGGCGCTCGCGCCGTTTTCGGATTCCCCGTGAGGATTGGAGTCGTCCGCCTGGGCGCCCTCAGTCTTTATCGCGAGAGTCGTGGAGCGCTCACGTACGAACAAGCCTCCAACGGTTATCTGATGGCTTCTGTGATAGGACGGGCGATCCTCGCGATGCAGGCGGGCGCGTCCGGTGGCGCTCTGGCCGCCGAACTCGAGCGTGAGGCAACGTTTGACTTCGCCATTCACCAGGCCGCGGGCATGCTGGCGGTCCAGGGTTTGACCGACGTCGGTGATGCATTGGTGCTTCTGCGCACGCACGCCTTCGCGACCAATACGCCAATCTCGACCCTCGCGACAAGGGTCATTGCTCGTGAAACCAGTTTCAGTCGAGAGAACGGAACGTGGCTTGAGGAAACCGGCTAATTCAGTAATCAAGGGGTGTAGAATGGTTTTACCGATACGAAACGGACGTACTGTTTTCATCGAATGCGAGAACAGACGGGAGGTCTAGGTGAACAGAGAATCATTACTGGTCGCCACCTTGGTCGAACTGGCGGACAGTCTGGTCGACAACTTTGACGTCATTGACGTCCTGACCTTGTTAAGTGATCGCTGTGTCGAGGCGGTCGACGTGGACGCCGCGGGCGTCATGCTCAGATCGCCGGCGGGAGAGCTTGAGTACGTCGCGTCTTCGAGTGACACCATGAGGGTTCTCGAACTGTTCCAGATCCAGGCCGACGAGGGGCCTTGCGTTGATTGCATGCGTGATGGCTTTGCCATCGTGAATCGTGAATTGGTTGCCCCTGATGCACGCTGGCCCCGTTTCACACCGCGGGCCCTCGAACTTGGCTTCCAGTCGGTGCACTGTCTGCCCATGCGTCTGCGGGGCCAGACAATTGGTGCGCTCAACCTCTTTCGTACCGAATTGGGCTTTTTGGACGACGACGACGTGGTGGTCGCTCAGGCCTTAGCCGACGTGGCGACAATCGCCATTCTTCAGCACCAGTCGTCGCTCGCTGCAGTGAAATTGAACGAACAGCTCAGTTGGGCCCTCAATAGTCGGATCATCATCGAGCAGGCCAAGGGCAAGCTGNNACTTGATCCCCACGACCTTGATTCACCGAAGAGAAAGACTCAGCACTAACTGAGTTGGTCACCGTGAGTTTTGACGCGGTCACTTTGTCTGGATATTGACGCTACGACTTTAGAATTCGCAGAATTATTTCCGTGACTCTCAGGTGAAATCGAATTCGTGAGCGTTGTCTTCGAGTTANNAATGGTGTTACAGTGACACTCAGGACGTCCAGACTTCGCATCCTCGACTTGACAACTGTTCAAGACCGAGAAAAGTGAGGACTGATGAGTCTTTCCCCAGGTGCCCCGAGGTCGTCGGTCACGTTCCTGGCCGCGGTGTCGGCCTTTAGTTCTGGCCCGAGTTGCCCAACCATGATTCCAGCGCTGGTCCCAACTTTCGTTCGCACGGGCAACAACGTTGCCACTGAATTTGGAGAGTTTGGACATGCACCCACATTCTAGGTACCAGCGCACGACGT
>PKZO01000083.1 GCA_003133125.1 Acidimicrobiaceae bacterium
ATTCGAAAGCGCGATTATCACCCATTGGTTGCAGCCTACGTATGATCGGAAACGAAGTGTCCTCGAGGGTATTGGCCAGCTTGTTCACGGCCAAATGAACGCGGTGGTGCTACCCTTCGCCCTTGCGGTCAATAGACCGGCGATTGTCGCACCGTACGCGCGGTTGAGCGAGGTGCTCGGCTCCGACGCGGTGTACGTGCTCGCGCGGCGCATCG
Organism: Acidimicrobiaceae bacterium; assembly: GCA_003133125.1. Taxonomy (GTDB): domain Bacteria; phylum Actinomycetota; class Acidimicrobiia; order Acidimicrobiales; family RAAP-2; genus RAAP-2. Next base: position 216 of record PKZO01000083.1, read on the forward strand.
GCGCTCCAAAGAGGCTCGCTGAGATCGGCGTGCCCCCGATGGTATTGATCTGGCCGTGCCGCTCATTGTTGCTTCTGCCCCAGGGCGAGATTGGCGCCGACCTTGAGAAGTTGCTCAGCTTCGTGCGTGCGGTCGAGTCTTTGGGATTCAACTTCCTTCACGCGACCGGTTACGTTCTCGGCGCTGACCCGTCTACTCGCCCTGGATGGGATGGTGCCTATGACGTGCACGACCTCTTTCACGAGCCATTCGTGTTCTATGGCTACCTCGCAGCGCTCAACAAATTTGAGTTGGCGACCGTGGTGTTGATCCTTCCTCAACGCCAGACAGCACTCGTCGCCAAGCAAGCTGCTGATGTTGACATCCTCACCAACGGCCGCTTCCGCCTCGGGGTCGGTGTTGGATGGAACCAGGTGGAATATGAGGCGCTGGGAATCGATTTTCAGACTCGGGCTCGCTTTGCGAAGAGCAGGTCGAGGTGCTTCGTCGGTTTTGGAATGAGGAGTCAGTTGACTTCGAGGTTCGATTCCCCCGCATAGACCGAGCTGGCATCCTTCCTCGCCCCGTTCAGCGACCCATTCCAATTTGGATAGGTGGCGGGGCGAGCACCCGAGTGCTCGAGCGTATCGGCCGACTCGCCGACGGCTGGCTTCATGGTGGTCCACCGGGTGATTCGCTCGATCGGGCGATTGAGGTGATCTATCGCGCCGCAAGGGACGCGGGCCGCCACGAGCTGCCGGGCCTGCAGGTTGGTCTACGCATCACCGACTTCAACGCAGGAGAGTTTGAGCGCGCCGTCGAAGCGAGCGAAAAGGCTGGTGCTACGCACGTCTCGATCAGAGGTGATAACCCAATCGACCCGAACGACCCGGTTCGATCGGCCGAGCACTATCTCGAGATGATCGAATTTGCACAAAGAGTCCTGGGGGAGCGCTTGCACGCTCAGCCCTAATCAACGTTCACGCTGACGAGATGGTGACGTGCTTCGAGTGCGCTAGTGAATAATTACTGAAGTTGTAGCAATGCTGCGTTGGATCTGAAGCGTGTTTGGTGCCGATACCGCTTACTTATCAAACAAGATGCGGCCGTAAAGCGGGCCTTCATTTATTTGGGTAAACGGGCTCCTTGGATCAGGAGCGTTCATTGCAAGTGCTGTGGGAACTCGGACTAATTCACACACCGCCCGGCTGATTCAAGTACGATCGCGCCAAAGTCCGATGATTCTGGATGGGGGATTGAATATGGCGACGAAGAAGAAGGTTCCGGCGAAGAAGGCCCCAGCTAAAAAGATTCCCGCGAAGAANNTCCGGCGAAGAAGATCGCAGTTAAGGAGATCCCGGCGAAAATGGCCCCGCGAATTGTGTCTAAATATGAAGACATGAGCTTAAGGCTCCTGCAACCAGTGCCGGAACCGACGGGGTGATTGCCGAATGAGCGAAAGGAACGGTTCACTTGAGTACTAACCCATCAGATTCAAATGCCTTAGGTAGTTTCATTGCGTCAGAAGTGACACGCGCTGAACAAATCTTTCAGAATTTTCGAAGCCGAGCATTGAACCTTATTACAACATCTGGAGGGCTCGTTACGCTCGTTTCTGGTCTTCTCGCAATAGCAATTGGAACTCAGAATTCCGTCGTACCCATCGCTGCACGATGGACAATTTCAATCTCGCTCGCATCATTTATCATCTCTGCGATTTGTGCGTTGCTCATTAATAAGCCAGCGAAAATATCATCCAGCGACGAAAAATACCTAAAGAAGTATGTTGAGAATGATTGGGACGCCGAGGGTTGGGGTAAAAGCGTTGCAGCACAACTAGTCGTTTACCTGGCTTCCCTTCGAAACGATAATGTGCGCACTTCTAAACTTCTCACCACGTCGATTGCTCTACAAATATCAGGCATCTCATTCATTGCTATAACGGCTTTTCTGGTTCTTCTGCATGCCGGATGAGATTGGCGAAGTTGCGGCTTTGTATTGATCCGAACCAACAAAGGTTCCATATCGGCCGTTGCTGATTTCACTGTTTACATTTGGTGACTGCGGATCAACCGCGGGCAGGGATATCTGGCAAAACCTACTCTTCAGCTGAAAACCGCTTGTGGGTTATGCGTCGGCCATGCAGAACTTCAACTCATATCCGCTTACTAGATAAATAAGCGGTCGGTGTCTTGAGATGGCGGGTACCGAATTCCACCCCACCGTTGTCTAGTTCCCTCGCCACTATTGCGGGTCAAGAACTTTATCGAAGTCCTATATTCGCGTGTCGGTAACGGTTACGAACAGGCGGGACGTTCTGAAGATGTGATTGAGCACCGCCTCATCGTGTCTGGTGGCGTTTGAAAAGAACACGCACTCAACTTTGCCAGCCGAGATCCCCGAATTCTCACACCTTTGCAAATCAAAAGCACCCAAGATTGGAGAGTCACTATTGGAATTCTTCATCCACACGCTCGCAAGAAATCTCGTGATTTGACTATCAGTGTCAGTCGCAACGGTTTTGCCTTCAACAGCCACGCAAGATCGCGTATCAGACGGACTGGAGCAGATAAAGGCTGAGGCGTACGATGGGATTGGCGAAGTGGAAGTAGTTAAGTCTCGGATTATCAAGATGACGAGTGAAATCAGAAGGGCCAAGAGCGCCAGTGATATGAGTTTGCCAATGGCACGTAATTTCAAGGGACTTCTCCTTCTGGCATAGTCTCAAATCCACCCCGGACGGCATGATCATCATGTACCGTGTGCGACGCCAAGACCAATCTCTCCAGACTCCACTGAGTTACCTCGAATAGCTCGGTGGAGTTTGAAAAGCTGGGTTTGGGCATTCGTGGCAGAACGGTCTCAGGGATGATGGTCTATCGCTTTCTGCTTAGATTTCAGTTTTGTGGGCTTCACGGTCGGCTGTTTGATTGCGACACTATTTGACTATTCCTACTAAGTCGACACGTCGGTCTTTCACATGAATCGCCAGTGTCGCGCAAGCGTTGCCTGAACTATTCCTCGTAATCCGGACGTGCCAATTCGTCAAGTTGAACTCTGCGAAAAGGTGAAGTACATCATTGCGCGCAGTCTCGGGTGCAATGCAGGGAACTTTGTCAAAATCAACAATGGCCGCTTTCTCGAATTCAGCGACATGGTGGTTCTCCGGTCCTCCGTCGTAGGTGGGCAGTTTCAAATATGTGCAGACATCCGTGATTTTCGAAGGCGGAAATCCCACGAGCGTCCCGTTGGCCAAGACGCAAAGAGAACCCTTTGGTGAAGGGCTCTCTGGCAGTTCCTTCCAGTGCAGAGCCGTGCCACAGACACTGAGCGGATCACCAGCGATCGGAAAGACTTCGATAGCGTGGGGATTGAGCGAAACCTGGCTGTAACAACTGAATGTTGAAGTGTCAGCGACCGGCGAGCGCAAGAGCGTTATCGCGGCGGCAGTACCGGCAATCGCAAGGACCGCCGCGATTGAGGCAACCGTGGTCCGGTGCCAGAACCGGAAATGGAGCTTCCGAGCAGGAATGGCGTCCGCTTCGCGGCGCAGCCGAGTGAGGAGTTCCCCGGTTGGAAAGCGCTCGTCGAGACTCACGTTGGAAATGTTCGTCGCCGAATTTGCGGCGTCGAAGTACCTCTGGAGCGGGTCGCGATTCATCATCCAAGTCCTTCTTCGAATCCAAAGTCATCGACGGAAGCGATGTCAGCGGGGGGAAGGAGATTCCTGAGGTTCTTTTTCGCCCGGTTGATTCTGATGCCGACCGCATTCTCACTGATCCCAAGTTCCAGTGCGATTTCTCGGTACGTCAATTCTTGCCAGTACACCAACCGCAATAGCTCAACATCACTTTCCTTGAGATGAATCAACGCATCCGCTAACGTCTCCAACTCGTCGTTGTCCCCAGCCATCTCGTCGGAAGCCCAATGGCGTTCCCTAGAGAGCTTTGTGCGAAGACGCTCGCGGCGATCACGGGACCGACGGCTATTGGAAAGTACCCGATAGGCAATGCCGTAGAGCCAAGGTAACTCACGTTCCTTGTCTGGATGTTCGTCCCAGCGCCGCCACGCAATAAGGAATGTCTCGTCCACTACATCTTGGCAACTCGGAAAATCGTTGAGCCGTCGCAGTGTGTATCGCAGCAGCGACGTCTTGTGAGTTTCAACGAGGCGGGTGAAGGCAATCCACCGCTCCTCATCGATCATGTGGTCAACTCCTGTGCTGGCACGGCGAATGAACCTTCAATCTATGAAAGGTACACGGACTGCAATCTGTCGTTCCACGCAGTACCAATCCACGAGACGTCTGAGCCGGGCGAGGTTGCCCCCGGGTAGATGTTTCCTGAGCCGTAGGTACCGTCGGTCATAGTGACGGCGCAAGAGCCGACCTTGTACGAGGAGACTGCGTTAGCAAAGCCGTACGCGGAGAGATTGATCCAGATTGATGGAGCGCTGATGATGAGGGAGTTACCTCCGTAGTTGATGTTTTGGTAGAGCGCCAGTCCAGGTGAACAAGTAAGAGCTGGCAAGGCGCCAGCAAGTGGCGAGGACTCTTGTGTCGTGGCCCAGTTGAGGTATTCACCCATTGTGGTGAAGCAGTTCGTGCTCTTCGAGGTAACCGTACAAACCGTCGCCGTCCCCCAGCTCTGGGAAAGGTCAATGCTTCCACCGTTATACGAGGCGATAATCCCAGCCCCAGCCACCGTCGACGCCGCAGAAACGCCGGCACCGATGGCTACGGTGAAGACCGCCGTACAGGCGATGAGGACCGCGAAATTTTTTTTCCGACCTACTCTGTGCATTTTTGTCCTTTCTGACAGGATCCAACTACCCCACCTCTTTTGTTTCCGGATGCGCGAAATACTTTCAAAAAATTTCTCTGGTCCCGCCGGAACCGCCTGGCACTTCTGGAACGGAAACAGTCGAGTGTTAGATAGGTCCCCTCGGTGATTGAGTAGACGTGAAGTACGGAACGTCGCCTGTCGATACCATCGGCATCATGCGCCGCACAGTTCTCGTTGCTGTCCTCGTCCTGGCCGTCGGGGGCGCCACGTGGGCCCTTTGGCCAGCCACTAGGTGGCCTCGGGCCTTCTATGCTCCTATCTCGCGAGTTGTGGGCGCTGACGCGACGGCGATCGTGGTCGAGGTGGAGCACAATGGTTGGCAACGACCAGTCGCTGCCGTACCTGGTGCTCAGGCGAAGGTGAACAGGCTTCGAGGAGACATCATTGGCGCCGAGGCGAGCGCTCCGACCTCGCCGCTCCGTGGCGAACTGGTGACTTACCTCTCGCAGCTCCGCCGCGGCAGTTCAATGCTTTCCGTGACCGACGGGATGGATCAGTTCGACGTCCAGGCGCGTAGGCAACTCGAAGCGTGCGGAATAAAGCCAGCGGGGCACTGAGGGTTCGCCACGCTAAACCACAGTCTCGAGGGACCTGATTTTCACGGACAATTCACTGGCGCATGTCCGCGCGTCCGGGTAGGCCTGGATTATCTTCCACCAAACCGATTTCCCAGGTATCGAGCACAAATGGGTGTAATAGGCCCACCTTGAATGGTCGCCCCGCATGTGCTCCATGAATCTCGCGACAAGTTACTGCGAAAACGTTACGTAATCACTCGGGGAAAGTTTCATGAAAGGTTTTGGGACTCCCGGAAACTTACGTAGTAATGGGGCGCTATGGAGTGACGACAATGGACTGCCATCTCGGGGGACTGACCTGTCACAGCCAGTGCCTCGCGCACTTTCGACGTGGGGTGCGGAATTGAGCGATTCGCGTTATCGACTCAACGATTTCCACTATCAACTTTCCGAGTTTTCGAGTGGCATCGAAGTCGACCAGCAACTACTAGGAGAGCTATTGGTGAGCTCCGAACTCGTCTACGCGAGTTCCAAGGGACTGGACCATCCGTTACTACGAGCAATTCCGCTTCACGTCCATCTGGCTAACTCAACATCGGCCAACGTGGGCCGAGCTCTGGTCGATCTTGAAATTGAATTGCGTCGTGTTGCTTCGTATCTGAGCAATGGTTCACTTCGGCCGTCGCGAGATAACCAGATGGTTGAGGTGCTCACGGCCAATCATGTCGCGTCGATCGACATAGTGGTGGCGGCCGCCATGCAAATCCATGAACTGCTTAAATCGCGACCGGTCGACTTCCTCTTACTCCTCGACTGGTTCTGGTCCCACCGACACAATCGCACAAAGGTTCGTCTTCCCTACGCGGAGACCGATCCTGCGGTGGCTTGGGCCGGCATCGTAGCGATGGCGAGGAGTTGTATCGCGGTGGGCAGACCTGTCGTAGTGACGGCAGCGGTCGAAACTGACGGTTCGACGCAATTCGGCTTTCAATCGCAATGATTCTCAGATCTCAAGTCAAGAAAGCAAGGAGAAAACGATGACGATGGTGCCAGCTTTCCACACTGATACGGATCCAGAGGACCTCGTGTACCACGATCAAGCCGAGTGTCCGTATGGCAACGAGGTCAAGCGCAACGGGAACAGCAAACCAGGTACGGCCGGAAGACATCTTTGTGGTTGGTGTACTAGCCACCGATAGATCGACGATTGAGACGGGCATGAGAAGAAACTTTCGAGAAAGGAGAAAATCGGAGACAATCCTTGGTCTCGAATGGTTCTTCGGAACCAAGTGCGAGCAATCGAGTCAATCCTGTTCTTGCTACGAAGTTGAAGTCAGGAATTGATGACGACTCGCAGTCTGTTTGGGAAGTTACTCACATCGGGCCGCAAGAGGTGTGGCCATTGAAGGGAAAATTTACAGTGGCTAGGAAAGATTCAAGGGTTGCCATTCCGGGGGTAATCCGATCTCGCATCGAACTCGAAAAACAGGGCATCAGTTTTCTTGGACCGGGATCAGTGGCGCCATCGGAGCTCCCTATTACGCCAAGAGGCACAACGTACAACATGGCTCAAGAAGTGACGTGGCTCGACAACCAGCACTTTGCCGTTGGTCGTTGGGATGGCTCACTCAGCATCTTTTCGTATATCGAATCTGCGACGCAAGGTCCCCTGATTACTACCGCGGTCAGCGATCCGGGTTCCGAAGGGGTCCAGATGATCGCGCTCATTGCTCCATGGACGTTTGTCACGTCGTGTGGTGGAACGCGGCTAAGTGTATGGACCGCGACAAATAACGATTGGCGGACTCTCCAAACTCAGAACATCGCCTACCCCCAACAGCTGGGTGCGGCGAACAGCGCCGCTGTTACGTCAGACAAAGGGACACCGATGCTGGCAGTCGGTCACGAGAGCGGCTTACTCAGTACCTGGGTGATTGGTGGACCAAAGATTTTGCACATTGTGGGCGTGATCAATCTGCAAAACCCTCACCCGGTGAATCCTTGGAATCTACACAACATTCGTGGTGTCGCGGTCATAGGTGGAACACTCGTTGTGACAGGTTCTGAAGATGGATTCATTTCTGTGGTCCAACTCCCATCGACGACGGTGTCACAGACGGTTTACAATCCGGCGGCACAGCGTGGCATTAATGACATCAGTCTTTCAAACGGAACTGATCTACTGGTCGCCAACTGTTCAGTGGGGGAGAGCGACTTCAATTTGTGGGCATTCCAGGTTGCACCTAATGGAAACGTAACGCCCACTGATCGTGTGAACCTAAGGGTCGATCCAACGGCTCCACAAGTGTTTAACTTCTGCACCGTCTGGTCTGATATTCCTGCAGGTCGCTGCTTCTTCTCTTCAACTGAGGAAGGCGCGCTCTGGGCCGGAACGCTAACCGGAGGGAAATTTGACATTCTCGGTTACCAAGAGGTGACCAGTTCCTTGAGTTCAGCGCTGGCGTATGACGCCGAAGGAAAGCTCGCGCTGGTTAGTTACGACCTTCACCAATTTGATACGGGGGGAAAAGATGCGAAAACTACTTGAACCAATTCTGATCGCCTGGAACCAATCCAAGCGGCTCATCCGTCGAGGAGACATCCGGGCGATTCAGAGATTCTCTTTACATCCGAACTCTTCTCTGCGTGAATTGCTCCACTTCGCCGTCTTCTCCGAGTGTAGGAATGGATGTGAAGGCCGACTTGTCGGGGCTGATTGGGGGTCGCGTTGAACTTCGAAGATGTCGACACAACAACACTTTGGACCATTTTCTCATACATTGGAACGACGTGGCCTCGAGCTACACCCTGTGACATGCCGAGCGATCAGTTTGCTGAAGTCATCAATAGGCAGGTCGGACTGGAATCCGATTACGCCAACTACTACGCGGACGCGGTCTCGCAATATCAGGTACTCCTGCAGAAGTACGGCCAACCGGGCCCAGCAATCGACGCGTTGTTTGCACAGAACTTGCCGCCACCCGGCGGCCCCGGGACTCCAGTGGGTCAGTACGTGCAGAATAGGGACGGGTTTGCGGGAGACTGTGACCTGTGCTGCTTGATGAAATAGCGAAGGACTGAATGGTCGAAGGATCGACATCCCTTCGCAGTTACGGGTTCATGTCCGCTGTTCGAGTCCCAGTACTCGAGAAAGGTAATCGTTTCGGAACTGACCGTCGGGATCGAGTTGGTGTGCGAGCGCGATGAATTCGGGTAGTTGGTCGTAAAGGGCGGCAATTTCTGTCCCGTCCGCAGCGAACCATTTTCCCCAGTGAGGGCGCGCTTTGAAGGGCTTGAGTGCCTCTTCGATTTTCGGCAAGAGTTGGCGAATGGCTTTGGGTTGGTTCTTCCAAGTGAAATGTATGGTGAGCGAGTCGCGCTCGTAGGCGGGGCTAAGCCACAAGTTGTCGGCGGCGACGGTGCGCAACTCAGAAATCAAGAGGTGAGGCGCGAAGTCGCGCGCAAGTGGTTCGAGCGTGCGAAGAGCCGCGAGGCCGTCTTCGCGCGCGACGAAGTATTCGCTTTGGATCTCGTTGCCATTGCTCGGTGTCTCGTCGAAGCGGAAGTGCGGGAGACGTTCGTTCCAAGAACCAGGAATTCCGCCCTGGATGGTCGTGTTGTCGAGTTCGTCACTCGCTGGTGACATCACCTTGTTTGCCGCGGGCGTTGCCCCTTCACTCGGGCGAGCTGGTTCGGCGTTGTTGTCTCTCACGCGGGACTTCAGCCACACCTGGTCAACAATCCCGTTCCAGCGGGTGAAGAGGCTCACACTGTACGAGCTGTCCATGATCGAGTCGAGTTTGGCGAGATCAGACCAGGCCATGTCGGTGAAGACGTCCTGGCGCACCTGATACGTCGGCTCGATACGAAGAGTGATTTTCGTCGCGATGCCGAGCGCCCCGAGTGCCACGACACCGCCAGGAAACCGTGGATCGTCCTCCTCAAGAGTTAACTGCCCGCCGCGCCCCACGACGAGCTCGACCGCACAGACCGCAGCGGACAGGTTCTGACTGTGAGAACCCGAGCCGTGAGTACCAGTGGCGCACGCGCCACCGACTGAAATATGGGGGAGAGATCCAAGGTTGGCGAGGGCCCAACCGCGCTCTTCGAGAATTCGTCCCAAGTGACCGTAGGTCATTCCCGCCGGCACGGTGACGCGCTGGCGAGACTCATCGATAGTCGGTTCGAATCTCAGAGCGCCCAAGTCGATCAGCGTTCCCGAGGTATCAGCCAAGTCATTGAACGAGTGTCGCGTTCCAAGCGCCCGGACCTGCCCGCCTGCAGCGACGAGATTCGCGACCTCGTCGACAGAGTTCACGGTTACGACTTTGCGCGCGGCGTACCGGTAAGTCCCCGCCCAATTTTCCCCGACATCGTCCGATTCAGAGCTCGTCGTCATAGTGGAGTCCTTGTTGCCTTCACGCCATTACCTTCTCGTCGGTGGCTCAGAATTCCTGGTGTACTGCGGGATCCTGGTTGGCGAGACGTCCGTCGGGGCGGGCCAGGGTGGCGATCTTTTCGACGTCTTCTGGCGTCAGGGAAAAGCCGAAGATATCAAGGTTCTCGTGCTGGCGTTCAACGGCGGTGGCTTTGGGTATCGGAATTGCCCCATTGTGCAAGTGCCACGCGAGGACCGTCTGGGCGGGGGTGACGTGGTGTTCGTTCGCGATGGCGGCGATGACAGGACTGGCGAGCAGATCGCTGCCCTTTCCCAAGGGACTCCAGGCTTCGGTGATTATTCCGTGGCCTCGGTGGAACTCCACCAGTTCAACTTGGGGCCAGTAAGGGTGCAGTTCGATCTGGTTGACCGCGGGCAGTTCGCCAGTTTCGACGCCCAGTCGCTCGAGGTGCTCGGGTAGAAAGTTGCTGACGCCGATGTAGCGGACCAATCCCCGGTTTCTCGCTTCGATGAGCGCACTCCACGCCTCGACGTAGTGATCTTCGAGTGGATTGGGCCAATGGATGAGGTAGAGGTCAATTGTGTCGAGTCCCATTCGAAAGACGCTCTCTTCGATTGATTTGATCGCGTCGTCAAAGTGGTGGTGGCGGCCAGGGAGCTTCGAAGTGATGAGTAGTTCCTCGCGGGCGACACCGCAGCGCCGTACGGCGGCGCCGACGGCTCCTTCGTTCTCGTAGTTAACGGCGGAGTCGATCAGTCGATACCCCAAACGAATCGCCTCAGCGATGGCGTTCGCCCCGTCGTCTCCGCAGAGGGGGTAGGTGCCGAAACCAATAGCGGGCAGCACCAGGCCCGAGTGACTCGTGAGTGAAGTGGGAGGGTTCATGAACTACAAATTACATGGCTGAGGATCGACCCGTATTTGGTGCCCGTAGCCATGCTTATAGTTGGCCTCGGTGTCCGGCGTTCGGTGACCACGGTGATTGCGGGCGAGTCACGGTATGCGGGTTTGGCCGCTCGTAGCGAGGAAGTGAGAGCGCACCTAGAACGATCTCGCGGTCAGGCTCACTTGACCTTGCGATGGGCTTTGGTTGTATCGAAGGAAAGGCGTGGAAATGAAGTGGGTGAACTATTGGCTCACCATCGCTCTGGCTTCGGCGCTCTCGGTCGTGGCGTGGAACACTGAGCCGTTGATGGCGTCAGTCTCGGTTCCTTACGCACAGAGCAAGACCTTGGGGCCTCGACCACAAACACAATCCGCGGCGAAGATCTTCGTAACCGTTTACGACTCGTTGGTCGTCGCAACCTTGAAGGCTGCGGTTAAGGAGAACTCGCTCAGTGTGCCCGTGGAACGCCAGGGAGTCGTTGCTGAATTCACTTCTCGCCGAGCATTCGATGCCAAGATGCTCTCACTGCCATTTCCGTCTTCGGTCCGGCGCGAAGTGTCGAAGATCGTGAAATGGGACCGACGGATTGAGATGGATCTCAGAGCCCTTAACGCCAAGGTGAAGGGGATTGTCAACAGTGATCCGCTCAACTTCTATCTCGCGGTCGCCGCGCTGGCGAAGGACCTGGGTCTCAAAACGAGGACCTGGCCGCCCGTGGCGCCAGCTGGTCCTACGGCTGGCGACTGAAGTCTTCGCGGGGGCTATACCCAGGCGGACGCTCTAGCCCTTTAAGTGGGCCGCCTGCCGGTATTCCGGAAGGAATCGCTCGAGGAATCTGCCTCAAGGAGACGGGCGATCGACTAGATCTCGTGCACGAAGACGTCGTACTCGCCGTCGTCGACCTCGTCGAAGGTAACCTCACCGCTCGCCACCTCTTTGGAGGGCGTGCGAAGGAACATCAGCGTGACAAGCAACCCTGACGTGGCACAAATAACGCCGGCGAAGAACGTCAGGTGGAAACCATCGACGAGCGCCTGGGACGGCGTCACCCCGGCACGTATACGTGATGAGGTCGTGCTGGCGGCCAGGGTGCCAAAGACGGCCAGTGCCGCCGAGGACGCAAGCCACATCGACACGTTGACGATGCCCGACGCGATGCCCGCGTCGGCCTTGGGCACGTCGGCCATTGCAATGGTGAGCAGCGGCACCGCCGAGATACTCATGCCGGCCCCGAGGAGGACGAAAGATGGGAGCACCGCGAACAGGTAATTCGAGTGGACCCCCGTACGCGTAAGCAGCAGCAGTCCCACAATGACGGCGAGGGTTCCCGGGACGAGTAGTCGAATGGGGCCATAGCGCATGAGCAGGCGACTCGTGAGACCAAGGGACATGAAGGCCATGATGAGGGTCATGGGCAGGAATGCCAATCCCGTGCGCAGAGGGGCGTAGCCGAGCACCTTCTCAAGGTATAAGGCGCCGAAGAAGAACACCGAGAACATCGAGGAGAAGCTGAGGCCACGCACGATGCTTGACGTCGTGAGACTACGGATCTTCAAGATGTGCACGGGCAGGATGGGCTTGGCGAGGCGTGACTCGTAGATCGCGAAGACTCCCATGAGAGAAAGCGCGAGTGCACCGGTAACAAACGTGTGGCCCGAGACCCATCCGTAGCTCGACGCTTTGACGATCGTGTAGATCCCCAACACCAGCGACCCGGTCATCATGAGCGAACCAGCGATGTCGAGGCCCTCAGAGATGCCGATGCCCGGGTTTTCTTTGATGAGGATCGAGCCGAGAAGAATCGTCAGCGCACCAATGGGGACGTTGATGACGAAGATCCAGTGCCAGTTGACGGCTTGGGTCAAAATGCCACCGACGAGTAGTCCGATTGACCCACCGCCGACGGCGACAAACATGTAAGCGCTCATTGCTTTGGCCCGCTCGGCCGCGCCAGGAAATTCGGTCACGATGATCGCAACGATCACTGAGGTGGAGACGGCGCCACCGAGTCCTTGCATGAACCGAGCGGCGATCAGCATGAGTTGGCTCGTGGCGAGCGAGCAGACGAGCGACGACAGCGTGAAGACACCGACACCGGCGAGAAAGACCCTCTTGCGCCCGAACAAGTCACCCAGGCGTCCCGCAAGCAGGAGAAAGCTGCCAAACGAGATGAGGTAGGCGTCAACGACCCAGGTCAAGTTGGCCTGGGAGAAGTGGAGGCTGCGCTGGATTGAGGGCAACGCCACGTTGACGATCGAAGAGTCGAGAGCGTTCATAAGCATGGCGAGGCAGACAACGACGAGTGCGATCCAACGCCGCCGGTTAGTATTTCCTAGTGCGATAGTAGAAAGTGCGGTCACGGAGTGTCCTTTTTTACTGGAGGTTGACGGCTCATCAATGAGATGTTATCGTCGTGAAGTGGATATAATCATGATATCATGAATGTCTCGGCTTCGCTACCATTACTGGCTATGGATGAAAATTCGTCCACTGGGCCCATTCTCTTGTTGACCCAGTTGGCACGTCTCGTGAGCAGGCGTAGCACGCCCGAACTTCTTGGGCAGACGTTAAAGGAGTTGGCTGTACTTTCGTACTTGCGCGATTACGACGAGACCACGCAACAATCGCTCACCGAAGGTCTCTGCATCGACGCGAACTATTGCGTGCTTTTGCTAAATGATCTTGAGACGTCGGACTACGTGGAGCGGCGACGCGATCCGAGTGATCGTCGACGCCACATTGTCACCATGACCGAGATGGGGCGAAGTGCACTGCACCGAGCCGAGGCGGCACAACAAACGTTGGAAGACGAGATTCTCGTCGGACTGAATCACGAAGAGAGAATTGCGTTGACGCACCTTTTGCGAAAGGCGCTCGACGGACACAGCGCGGCCAACGTGTCGGTTGAGCCACTTGACGTCACGTAAGTTAAAGGCGCTAAGCGCCAACCTGAATGGGTGGCACCTTCGCACGCCCCCGATTGGACTGATTGAGAGCACCGCAGGCGGTACTCGTTGACCCCGAGGTGTCGCTGGCGTGGGAAGCCGCTTCGCGGCGTCACACGCGTTGGGGCAATTGAGTGGAGCGGGCCTTCCGACCTCGACAACAGATCCAACGATTGGAAGGTCGTTCGGCAACTTTCTGCCAGGACACCCGCTTCTGCGGTTCTAACTACTTGCCTGATTGGCAGGTGGTTGAGGAATCGTGGGTTAGTTGAAATCACTTCCTTAGATTTGGAAGCCACGACATGGGCCATGTGCTACACTGTCGCACATGGAGATCGGTGTACGAGAACTTCGAAACCAGACCAGTCAAATCATCGACGCCGTTCGCGCGGGAGAGCGCGTTGTTCTCACCGTGCGCGGCGAAGCCGTCGCCGATATTGTGCCCCATGCGCAACGATCTCGCTGGGTGGCGGGAAGTAATCTGCGTCGTGGTTTGATTGAGCGGGCCGCTGATCCAGGGTTGAGCAATGATCTTGACGAAATGGCCGGCCAAACCCTGGACGAACTTTGAGTGAACCAGCGGGGCTACTTGACACGTCGGTATTCATTGCCCGTGAGGTACGTCGACCTCTGGGCGAGCTTCCTGACCGGGTCACAGTGTCCGTGGTGACCATCGGTGAGCTTGAACTGGGAGTCCTGAGCGCGACGGACACCACGGCGCGAGGGCGACGGGCTGAAACCCTGGCGTTGGCTCGTACGATAGATCCACTTCCCGTCAGCGAGTCAGTCATGAGCGCCTGGGCTCGACTCGTTGTCGACTGTCGTCGCGCCGGCATACAGCGCACCGTCAAACTCACCGATGCGCTCATCGCCGCCACCGCCATTGATCTCGGGTTGCCAGTGGTTACTCAGGACGATGATTACGATCAGATGGCCGAGGCTCATCGGCTGTTGCAGGTTCAAAAGGTGTAACTACCGAATTATCTGTCTTAAACGAAAACACTGAGAAGTGAAAACGTTCGCCATGGTTTGCGGATTGGCTTCCAAGCAAATATCGCGACGTACGGCGTGGCGCGCGCCTGGAGTGCGTTACGGACGAATTGCTGAGGATGAATCACTGACTCATTCGGTATCACGTCTGTGTGGCACGACTGCCACTTGCTTGACCAGCGACTCGCCCGTATCGCTCTCACGAGATAGCAGAGCCACCTTGCGCTCAATGCCCCAGCGATAGCCCGCGAGCGAGCCGTCCGATCGAATGACGCGGTGACAGGGAATCACGAGGGCGACCGGATTCGCAGCGCAGGCTCGGGCCACTGCACGCACCGCTGAAGGTTCATCGATTGCCCGCGCCACGTCCGAGTACGTGGACGTGGCGCCCGCGGGAATCGCTTGCAGTTCTCGCCACACGCGTGCCTGAAATGCGGTCGCGGCGATGTCGAGTGGCAAGGGAACGACGTCGTGTTCACCCAAGATTCGCCGAAGAACTTCCTTCGCCTTGCTTGCGAGAAGATCATCATCCTGAAGCAACTGGGCTTTTGGGAACTCCGCACGAACGTCCTTGATCAACCGTTCCCTCTCACCAAAGCGCACGGCCACCAGCCCTTTGTGGGTCGCCGCGATGATGACGTCGCCCAGATTGGTCGAAATGACACTGAAGGAGATTTGCTCGCCCTTTCCTCCGTCTCGCCAGCGCCGTGGCGTCATGCCGAGTTCGGACCCGGCGCGCTCGTAGGCCGCACTGCTTGAGTTAAAGCCAGAGTCGTAGATCGCGTCGGTCACGGTGTCTGCCTGACGCAGGCCTTCGCGGAGGCGATGCGACCGCAGAGCGACGGCGTACTGGCGCGGGCTGACACCAATCTCGCGGGTGAAGGTGCGCTGGACGTGCGACGCGCTCAGTCCCACCAAAGCCGCGAGCTGCGCCAGCGTGGGAATGTCGCGCGACTCCTCTAATCGGTGACAGATGATGTTCACCCATTGCGTGACGTCCTCAGCGGGCACGTCGGGTGAGCAACGCAAACACGCACGGTAACCGGCGGCCCTGGCGCTGCCCGGGTCGTCAAAGAACTCGACGTTCTCTCGATGGGGTCTGCGTGCGGGACACGACGGCAAGCAATAGATGCCGGTCGTTCGCACTGCAAAAATGAAACCACCGTTCTTTGGCACGGTCCGGCTCTGAACCGCGCGCCAGCGGTCCTCGTCCTGTCCGTCGTTGGTTGGTTTCACGTCGACGCCCATTAGAACACCTCGGCGAGACGTGACGGATGCACTTGCTCACCCAGTCCATAGAAGCTGAGAAAGTTCATGATGAGCGGCCTCCATCGGTCGGGGGAGATGTGGTGGCGAAACTCGGAATCGAGGAGCTCTTCAGCTACGTGAACACGCACTATCTTCACTTCGACGCACGCCGAGAAGTCGGTGGCGTCGCCGACCGAGTAGATAGCGCGAACGCTCGCCTCGAGTTGGATTGGGCATTCCAACGCTCGAGGGGGTCGGACCACTTCAGAGGCGACGGCGGTCAGTCCGGCTTCGCGGAACTTGTCGCGCACGTAGCGATAGCCCATTGCGGCTTTCCACGCCAAAACCGGGTTGGCGCCGGTCGTCAGGGCCAGGCGGTCCACCGCCGCGGCCAAGTCCACCGAGGGCAGATTCAAGACACACTCGCGTTCGCGGCGAAGGTTGGCGAAGGTGTAGCTTCGCGTGCCCAATCCGAGGACGCCGGTCAGGTCCAGCCACCACGCAGAGGACATTGGCGCGAGATTCGCGGATCCGTCCAGATTCAAGGTACTGATGAGGACGACGGGCGTTCCAAGATAGAGGATTTTGGGATCAATCACGGTGTGCATGGTTTTCAAGTTACAAAGGCCGTGCGTCAACGTCTACAAGAAACGTGTGCTCAAATTCGTGTCGAGTTCCCAATCGCCTCCGTTGGGAATTACGAACTCGAACCTTCAGAGTCCTGCTCGGCGGCTCAGGTTTCGATTCCGGCCCTGTGCGGTGGTCAAGCGGTGGGCCGCAGCCCCGCAATGATGATGTCGATCAGGTGGAATATTCCCGATTCGTCGTCACCACTCTGACCAGCGGCGTGACAAGTTCCCATTATTAGGTTCACTACGTCCTCGGTGCTCGCGTCGGCGCGGATCTCGTCGCGAAGCACGGCCTGTTGTCTCAGTCGATCGGTCTGTTCCATGATGACGGCAAGTTGATCGGCGTACTGGGCCTTGATGTCGATACCAGCCAGGGTCAGCGCGTCGAAAAGATCTCGCTTCTCGTTCACTTGCTGGGCGAACTCGCGCATGAATGAAAAGAAGGCATCGCCCGGGTCGGGATCATTCGTGTGACTGTCAAGAGCGGCTTGTATCTTTTGGAGCCGCGACACCACGATGGCTTCAAAGAGAGCCTCCTTGGTGGGAAAGTGCCGGTAGAGGGTGCCGACGCCCACGCCCGCCCGCTGGGCGACGACGTCGATAGGAACGGCGACTCCTTCGGAGGCGAAGGTCTCCTCGGCGGCTCGAAGAATTTTCTCGTGATTCTTTAGAGCATCGGCGCGCATGGCCCGGGGCGCGAGTTCGGTGGCGGCGCCTTTCTCTTGGAGAATGGAACCTTCGTCTGACCTGGTCTCGTTGCGTGGCCCTACTGGCGCTGTGGCCATGCGAACTCTCCCAACGGCACTGTTGACAAACGGAACGACCGTTACTATAGTGTTCGTTAAACGGAACGCTCGTTCCGAATACATCCCAACTACCCCCAGTTTACCAAGAAGGAGGCCTGGTTGAATCCAGGCCTCGGGCAAAGAGAGAAGGTCCTATGTCGATGAGAGAAATTGTTCGGGAACTGCCAACTGACCGGGACGGGGCGAATTCACGTCGCTCCTGGTCACTGGCGATTATTTGCATCGCCCAGCTGATGATCGTGCTCGACGCGTCGGTCGTGATCGTGGCCCTGCCCTCAGCCCAGCACGCCCTGCACATTTCGGTCGCGAACCGTCAGTGGGTCGTGAGTGCGTACACCTTGGTCTTTGGCAGTCTTCTCCTGCTCGGAGGTCGGGTGGCGGACTACGTGGGTCGTCGCAGGATGTTCGTCATTGGACTCATCGGATTCGGCCTCGCGTCGGCGCTCGGCGGGTTGGCCCAAAACCAAGCCATGTTGTTCTCGTCGCGTGCGCTCCAGGGCGGCTTCGCCGCCATAATGGCGCCCGCCGCTTTGTCGATTTTGACCGTTACCTTCACCGAGCCCCACGAGCGAGCTCGGGCCTTTGGTGTCTACGGAGCGATCGCCGGCAGTGGTGCCGCAATCGGGCTCATCCTCGGCGGCGTGCTCACGCAGTTCGCCTCGTGGCGCTGGACGCTGCTCATCAATACGCCCATCGCGATCGTGACCGCCGTGATGGCCCGGCGCGTCATCAGCGAAAGTCGCGCGGAGAAGCGACACAGTTACGACCTTCCCGGCGCCGTGACCTCAACGGTCGGGTTCTTTCTCCTGGTCTTTGGCTTTACTGAAGTGACGTCACACGGCTGGGGATCGCCCCTCACCGCGTCGCTGTTGGCGGGTGCCGCGGTGATGCTCGTTTCGTTTGTCGTGATCGAACTGCGCGCCAAGCACCCGTTGCTGCCCCTTCGCGTCGTGCTTGACCGCAATCGCGGTGGCGCGTACCTGGCGTCGCTGCTCGTTGGTTGCGCGCTGTTGGGGACGTTCCTCTTTCTTACGTACTTCTTGCAGGCGACCCTTCACTACAGCGCATTGCGCACTGGCTTCGCCTTCCTGCCGTTCTCTGCGGGCATCATCACTGGAGCGACGGTCTCGAGCCGTCTCTTGCCGCGTACCGGACCTCGCACGCTGATGGTCTCTGGGCTCACGCTCGCGACACTGGGACTGATCTGGTTCACGCGTCTGGGCGTCGACAGCACCTACGTCGCACACGTCTTGGGTGCCGAGATCTTGACGAGCATTGGCATGGGCCTCGCTTTCGTGCCAATGAGTAGTACCGCTCTGATCGGCGTGCACGAAGAGCACGCCGGCGTGGCGAGCGCACTCGTCAACGCCACCCAACAGATTGGCGGGGCACTCGGCACGGCGTTCCTCAATACCGTGGCGGCGTCAGCGGCGGCGGCGTTCATCGCTACGCGGATCAACTCCACTTCGGTGGTGCGAGCGGCCGCGGTACACGGCTACACCACGGCCTTTGAGATCAGCGCGCTGTTGTTGGCCTCGGCGGCGGTTGTGTCGGGCTTGATGATCGGATCAAAACGTAGTCACGCTCATCTCAATCTTCAAGCGAAGCTACCCGGCCTCAATCCCGCGCTCGCGATTGAATAAGGCCCGATAAATCGCTACGCATCAAGAAAATCTCGGCGGTCTCAAGAAATCGGTCGATCGGCTGGGTCAGATCAAGGGGCGGCTCGTCACGTTGGTTGCGCGGTGTTTCGCATCTCCAGGGGCGAGTGGGGCCGAAAACACCCGTTCACGAAATGACCCTTGCTTCGGCAGTTATGTCAAGGTACCTTTACATTATGCGAGAGCCGCTCGCAGCGCTGGTTAGTGGGGCGCTTATCCGGGTCGTTCTCGCGTACGTCCCAAGGAGGTGCCTCGATGCGAATCGCACACTCGCCAACGCTGGTACGGCTTTCAGTTCGCCGGGGTCCCCCGGCGTCCGGTCGTCGAATGGTCCTGGCCTTACTACTCGCGGCGCTCGTCGCGGCACCGACCCTCGGTCTTGGGCCCCTGCGGCCTGGCGAAGCGGGTGCGGCGAACAACTCGTCGACGAGCGGATCGTGGTCGTATCCGAACGCGGACCTCGCCAACAATCGTGACGCCATTGGTTCTGGAATCACCTCGGCGAACGTGTCGACGCTAAAGAAGGCCTGGTCGTTCACCTTGAAGGGGCCCGCGGCTACGAGCGTCAGTGGCGCGGGCACCGTCGCGGCGGGTCCCATTGTCGTAAACGGTGTTGTCTACATCCAGGACCTCCACTCGAACGTCTACGCGTTGTCCTTGGCGACGGGCAAACTCGAATGGCAGTACATCGTGAACAAGAAGGAACTCAGTGGGCCGGGACCCAACGGCGTGGCGCTCGCCAACGGCATGGTCTACGCGGCGTCGCCGACCACGGTCTTTGCCCTCAACGCCAAGAGCGGTCACGTGATCTGGACGGACAAGGACCTTTTGAAGAAAGGTCAAGGCACCTTCGGCATACAGCCACAAGCCGCCAACGGGCGGCTCTACCTGGCGAGCCAGTACGGTATCGCTTCCGGTGGGGGAATCCTGCTCGCCCTTGACGCAATGAATGGACATCGACTCTGGTCCTTTAAGACCGTACGCAAAATGAGTACGGGCGTGACGTCACTCGGTCTCGGGGCGGGCGGCGCATGGGAGACGCCGCTCGTGTCGAGCGACGGATCAGTGACCTACGGCACTGGCAACCCCTACCAGAGCATCGGGTCCGCGCTGTCGACGCCAGGCAAGTTGCTCTATACCGATAGCGTCGTCAAGCTCGACGCCGCCACCGGAAAACTTCGCTGGTACTACCAGGGCGTCGCCAATGACTTTAAGGACTACGACATGCAGGCTTCACCCATCTCGGCGATCGCCAACGGCGTGCCGGTGGTACTCGGTGGCGGCAAGATGGGCGTCGTCTACGAGATGAACGCCGCGACGGGCACGTTGCTCTGGAAGACGCCAGTGGGAACCCACAACGGCCACGACGACGATTCGCTCAAGGCCCTCGAGCACCAGAGCACGCTCAAGCTGCCCTACAATTTCGTTCCCGGAGCGCTAGGTGGGATCCTGACCAACATGGCGCTGGCCGGGAACACCGTCTACGTCGTGACCATCAATTTCCCTTTCCGCTTCAAGAACGACGGCCAAGTCGATGGGCTCAACGTCAATGACAAAGTCGCCGGTGACGTCGAAGCGCTCAACCTCTTGACCGGAAAGGTTGAATGGTCCACCGCGGTAGACGACTTGCCGCTCGGTGCGGCCACGGTGTCGAACAACCTGGTCTTCACGACGCTCGTTAAAGGTCAGATGATCGCTCTCGATCGGACGACGGGAAAGATCGTCTACACCACGCGACTGCCCGGGGCCACCAATGCGCCCATCGCCATCGCGGGCAACACCATCATCGTCCCCGACGGCGGACCGGTGGCCAAGAAGGACAAGAGTCTCTCCCAAATCGTCGCGTACCGGCTGGCGCCAAACTGACTAATCGCCATGCTCGATCGCGCGAAGGCGAGCGTTACCCGGGACTTGCCCCACCAGCGAGGAAACCCTGGTGAAGTACTTGGCTTGGTCGGGGCGTAGTCACCATGGTGAAATCACCATTACGGTGTGTAAAGGGGAGATTAGATATTTGATAGGGCTCAGGCACGTCTATTTGAGTGTCTGACTCACGATCTCCTGGCGGGAGGGACGACGGTGCGTACATCTCAAACGTCGTATTCCTGCGTCCCCTTTTCTTTCTGTCCCCATGGCGTTGGCGCCCTCGCACAGAGAACACGGGATTTTCTTGTCGCGCCACGCCTTTTCGGGCGCCGAGTACCGCCGAGCGCCCATGCCTGAAGTTTCACGTAGCCAACGAACCTTCTGGCTGGTCGTTGCGGCGGGCATGATCATCGTGGGCTCGCTCGCCACGATCTTTGGCGCCGACGTCATCACTCGTAACGACAACCAGTCGTCGCGTCAGACGTTCAACACCTCATCCCAGCAGATTGCCTCGTCGCTGGAAGTTTCAATTAAGAACGAGCAGAACCTCGTCGTGAATGCGGGTGCCTTCTTCATTGGCACGCCAGGTCCGACCTTCAACGGTACTCCCGGTCCGACCTTAAAAGGTACCGCCGTCGCGATCGCGAGCGGCACTCCCAATTCGACACAACCGGAGTTTCTCAAGTGGTTAGTCGCTACGCAGACTTTTGTGCGCTACCCCGAGCTCGAGGGCATCGCTGAGGTCGTGGTGGTGCCAGCGTCACAATTGTCAACTTTCGAGACCGAAGCCAAGGCGAACCCGGCCGGTACGCTCGGCCCTGGAAGGACCTTCCAGGTCACGCCTTCCGGGAATCGTTCGTACTATTGCTTCGCGAGGGTAGCTGAGTCACGCAATGGAACCTCAACGCAGTCGGCTGGCTTGGACTACTGCGACACGGTATTGGGTGCCCAATTCCTTAGGGCCGAAGACTCGGGAGAAGGTTCGTACGTCCCGTTCGGCTCGGGCGCGGGCGAGGAACTCGTTGTAGGAACTCCGATCTATTCAACCGGATTTGTGCCCAAGACCGAGCAAGCTAGAAAGGCGGCTTTTGTCGGTTGGATCGGCACCCAGGTCTACCCGAGGGTGATCTTGGCCAGTGCACTTGAGGACCATCCAAAGACGTCCGTGGCGTTCACGTACGCGCTGGGCGCGACCAAGGTGTCTTTTAAGTCAGGTGCCGTGCCACGCGGTGCGCAGTCGAAGACCATTCAGCTCCAGAAGGGCTGGCGCGTCGAGGTCTACGCGAAGCTCACGGGTGGCGGGGTGTTTGACAACACGAACGCCCTCACCTTGCTGATAACCGGCATCCTGCTCAGTCTGCTGCTCGGAATTTTGACTTTCGTCTTAGCGACCGGGCGATCGAGGGCCCTGGCGATGGTCCACGAGCGAACCGACCAGCTTCAGCACCAGGCGTTGCACGACTCACTGACCGGTCTTCCCAACCGGGCCCTGATTCTGGACCGAATTGACCAGATGCTCTCGCGTGCGCGACGCGACAACGTCGCCATAGCCGTATTATTCCTCGACCTCGACAACTTCAAGGACATCAACGACACCTTGGGACACGCCGCCGGTGATCAACTCTTGGTGAAGGTTGCCGCTCGACTCGCCAACGTGCTTCGCAAGGCCGACACGGTGGGTCGCCTCGGAGGCGACGAGTTCGTGATCCTCGCAGAAGGGGCCTCACTGGCCCCCGGGGCCGAGGCGGTCGCGGATCGCATTCTCGAGATGCTCAAGGCGCCCTTCGAGATCGAAGCGAGCGACGTTCTCTTGAACGTGACGTCGAGCATCGGCATCGCCGAGGGACTACGCGAGAAACCCGACGACATGCTGCGTGACGCCGATATTGCGTTGTACCAGGCCAAGAGTGCCGGAAAGCACTGTGCCGTGGTGTTCCAGCCCTCGATGCAGAAAGCCGTCGACGAACACCGATCCCTGACCCTAGACCTCTCGGTGGGCGTCGAGCTACACCAGTTCTTCTTGCTCTACGAACCGACCATCAATCTCGCGACCGGTGCGTTCACGGGCGTTGAAGCACAACTGCGATGGCGCCATCCCACGCGCGGCGTCGTGAAGCCCGATGGTTTCATGCCCTCACTCGAGGCGAGCGGGTTGGTGGTCCCGGTTGGTCTGTGGGCGTTACAGGAAGCGTGTCGCCAAGGCGCGAAGTGGCACAGTGAGGGTCACCGTTTTGCGGTCTCGGTCAACGTGACGCCCAAGCAACTCGTCCGGGACCGAATCATCGACGAGGTTCGAGACGCGTTGGCCGAGAGCGGCTTTGACGCTGAGAGTCTGATCCTCGAGATCGGCGAGACCTCGCTCATGTACGACGTGGACGCCACCATCACCCGTCTCGAGGCGCTGAAGGGTCTCGGAGTGCACTTGGCCGTGGACGACTTCGGGACCTGGTACTCGTCCTTGGCGTTCCTGCAACGCTTTCCGATCGACATCTTGAAGATCGACCGTAGTTTCGTTTCGGGGATCGGCGACACCAAAGAGGCGTCCGCCCTGGTGCACACGTTGGTTCAGCTCGGCATCGCCCTTGGTCTCGAGACGATCGCCGAAGGCGTCGAGAATCGTGAGCAGCGCCGACTGCTCCTCGCCGAGAACGTCGACTCCGGTCAGGGCTTCCTCTTCGCTCAGCCACTCGACGTGGGCGCCATCGATCAACTCTTGAATGATTGGAGCGGCGGCACCGACGAGGTTTAAGCATTGTTCGCCGCGTCGGCGCTGAGCAGAACCGGTTACGTCGCACCGGACCGTGCTAATTGGGACCGCAACTCTCTTTAATACGTGGTGCGCTGGTGGCCAACGGTCCCGGTGAGCCGGCGTACGTCACACCGATAGAAGGCTCCTCGCTTCCAATCGCCACGAGGCTGGGCGCAAGAACCTTGTCCTCGAGTGCCATCTCGAGGAAGGGGACCGTCGTCTTTACCACCAACCCAAATGCTGATGGGTCGGCGCCGTCGAAGGGCGGAAGATGATGAGCGCTGCGAAGTACGAGGAACCACTTGTTGGTTTGATGGATCGCGTTGTAGAACTGGACGCCGTGGCTGAAGGGATTGCACTGATCAGCGAGACTCTGGATCACCAGGAGATCTGGTTTACTGGCCTCGTCCGCGTTCGCCTGGTACGTGTCCAAGGCGCCCGAGAGGATCAGAACAGCTCGGTAGTCAAGGCCCGCACGCAGGCTCGCGAAGTTGTTGCCCTGGGGATCGAGCCCGTGATCGTAGGCGAGCATGCCCACCGCCTCGGCCCCATCGGAGTGGCCCGCGAGGGCGAGCTCGGAAGGATTGACCAGTCCGCTCAGCAGCGGACACGCGGTGGTCTCGTTCGCGGACGCCTGGATGACCGAGGTGGTGACGAAGGCGAGGTCACCTGGTTCGTTCACGATGTCGTCTTCGGTATTCGTACCTCCCTGAGCGGCGACCTCATTTGAGTTCTCGTCAGGAAAGACGGGTGCCACGACCACGAAGCCCGCCTCGACCCACGCGTCTAACAAGGCCGCGTACGTGTCGGGCGTCACGTCGTAGCCGTGCGCGAAGATCACTGTGGGATAGCCCCCGCTCTGGACGACGGGCGTCGCCCCAGGAATTTGAGCGGCTCCTCCCGTGCGCAGCGCGGTGGGATACCTGATCTCGCTGAGCAGGGTCCGGCTCTTCGAAATCAGACGATAAGGGGTCCTTTGGTAGTTGAGCAGTCCCCGCGAATGGTCGACGAATGTGCAACGGGTGATTCCCACGGAGTACAGGGGTGGCGGTATCGTCAGACGCGCAGTGACCCCTTGTGCGCCGAGCGGAGTGACCACGACCGCGGCCAGCGCCGCGATGCCCAAGAGAGCGACCACCAATCTGCTCGTGCCAACAGCGTGTCGCAGTTGTCTTCGCATGCGGCTTTGCCTTTTCACGTTCATTGTTGAAAGCCAGACCTCTTGAGTTCGGCGGCCGCGCCTCATCTTGCGCGAGAACCTCGATGGAGACATGACTCTAGTTTCCCTGGTTGGTCCTGGTTCCGGTCGAACGTGAAGTGTAGAAACGGGCCATGCGAAAACGTCAGCGGCAGCTCGCCATCTCGTCGGTCGCGCTAAGCGTGGTGCGCTGTTCTCGAATGCTGAGGCCGCGCCAGTACAGGACGTGACCACCACTTCGCCGGTGC
The DNA here is from genome assembly GCA_003133125.1 of Acidimicrobiaceae bacterium. GTDB lineage: Bacteria > Actinomycetota > Acidimicrobiia > Acidimicrobiales > RAAP-2 > RAAP-2. The sequence goes on from PKZO01000083.1 coordinate 25,183, forward strand.
TCTGGTATAGAAGAGCCCGCAGCTGGCTCAGGGTTGCTCTGCGTCGCCACCAACGCGGCACGCTACGACTTAGACCTTTCGAATTACGAGTTGTCCGATCCCGTTGTCGAAAGTGATCTCGTGGCGCCCTCGGTTCAGTAAGTGGACCCGGGCCGAGGCCCGGGTGGTGGCCCAGCCTCAGGTGGCATCATTCGTAAAGATCAGAAGAAGGACTTTAAACCTAATAATCAAGGTTAAAAGATACCTTTCTGTTCTTTCTAGAATTAGTGTTCCGTACCAGAAGTAATTAAAAGTCGCTATTATTGCTGTAAGGAGGTTCCATGGCGAGGCAACACGAGCTACTCGAGGTCGAGCTCGGTAACGCCATTCGCGCCCAACGGATCGAGCACCGCCTCACCCAGGACGAACTTGCCCAACGCGCGAACGTCTCGCTCGGGGCGCTGAAGAATCTGGAGAACGGTCGCGGATCGACGACGGGCACCCTGGTGAGGGTCGCGCACGCCTTGGGCCAGGCGCAGTGGGTTCGATCGCTGGCGCCCTCTTCCACGTTCAATCCGCTCGACCTGGTCGGCTCGCGACGCACGTCGAACTCGCGCGCGCGCCGCGTTCGGCGACGGTCCACGCCGTGACCTACCGCCAGACCCGCGTCGTCGAAGTCTGGGCCTGGGGCGCACGGGTCGGCGCCGTCGCGGCCGATCCCGCCACCGGTCGCTACGTCTTCGCTTACACGCCCGAGTGGGTCGCGTCGGGGATCGAACTCTCACCGTTGATGATGCCACTGCGTGAACGACCCTACGACAACAGCCAGTGGCCGTCCCTCGCACTCGACGCGTTCCACGGTCTCGTGCCCTTACTCGCTGACAGTCTGCCCGACGCTTTCGGCAATGCGCTCGTGAATGCCTGGATGGCCGAGCACGGCGTGGCGCTCGAACTCATCACGCCGCTTGATCGTCTCGCCTACGCGGCCGACCGGGCGCTCGGCGCGCTCGAGTTCCGTCCCCCCGCCGACGACGCGGACCGCGACCTGCCGAGCGCCGTGACCCTCGCCGATCTCGTCCTCGCGGCACGGCTCACGGTTCGTGGCGAACTCGCTCAGCCCCAGAGCGCGCACGCGGCGATTCAGCAGCTGATCCAGGTGGGTTCGAGCGCGGGTGGTGCACGGGCCAAGGCGGTCGTTGCCTTTCAACCTTCGACCTACCAAGTCGCGTCGGCGTTCGCGCCCCTCGCAGCGGGATTCGAGCAGTGGATCATCAAACTCGATGGCGTGAGCGACACGGGCATGGACGGCCACGGTAACGGCGGCCGCCTCGGCGAGGGCACGCCCTACGGTTGCGTCGAGTACGCCTACAGTCTGATGGCGCGCGCGGCGGGCGTGACGATGACGCGCTGTGAACTGCTCGCCGAAGGTCCCCGCCGCCACTTCATGACGCGCCGCTTCGACCGCGAGCCCGACGGCGCGCGCCGTCACGTACTCTCTCTCGCGGCGCTCGCGCACCTCGACCCCCGCCAGGTGGGTGCGAACAGTTACGACCAGTACCTCGGGGCCGTTCGCCAACTCGGACTGGGCCTCGACAGCGTGAGTCAGGCCTNNGCGCTCGCACGAAGGCGACTGGGAACTGGCACCCGCCTTCGACCTGACCCACGCCTACCAGCCCGCCAGTCAGTGGACGAGTCGCCACAACCTTCGAGTGAACGGTCGGATCGAAGGGATTACCCTCGAGGATCTTTACGCCGTGGGTGATCGCCACGACGTGCCCGACTTCAAGCGGGTGGTGCTCGAGGTGTCCCAGGGCGTTGCTCGTTGGCCCGAGTTCGCCGAGGAGGCGCACGTGGACGCCACGACGATGGAGGTAATAGGACTCGACCTCGAACGGTTCCGCCCTCGCTGAGAGTGGAGCGACCCTTTAGAACTCCAGGGTGATACTCACCGGGCAGTGGTC